>DATFDL010000001.1:0-7659 GCA_035252155.1 Pirellulales bacterium
ACGTTCACGCGCGATCGCTCCGAATTCCGCACTCCGCATTCCGCACTTGTTCACGCCTCCAAAAGCCCCTTCCGCACCTTGCCGCCATCGACGATTTCGATCGGCCGATTGCCGGGGGCCATCAGCTCTTTGTCGGCCACAATGCCCAACTGGTTGTATACCGTCGTGGCCAGATCGGCCGGGCCGATCTCTTCTTCCTCTGGCTCGCTGGCGGTTGAGTTCGACGAGCCGAAGATCGAGCCGCGCTTGATGCCACCGCCGGCCAGCACCACACTGAACACCTTGGGCCAGTGATCGCGGCCGGCGTTTTGATTGACTTTGGGCGTGCGACCAAATTCCGACGACACCATCACCAGCGTCTCGTTCAGCAGTCCGCCGCGTTCGAGATCGTTGATCAAGGCCGAAAACGCCTGATCAAAGGCCGGCAATTGCTGCCGCATGCTGGCGCTGATTGCGTTGTGCATGTCCCAGCCGCCGTAGGTGAGCGAGACGAAGCGGACTCCCGCCGCCACCAGCCGTCGAGCCATCAGCATCCGCTGGCCGGCCGCGTTGCGGCCGTATTCATCGCGGACGGCCGGCGACTCGGCGTCGATATTGAACGCCTCACGGGCGGCCTGCGAGCTAATTAGGCTGTAAGCCCGATCGTAGAACGTATCCATCGCTTTCAGGGCGTCGGATTTTTCTTTCTTGGCGAAGTACTCGTTGACGGCCTCGAGGGCGGTGCGGCGGCGCGTGAAGCGGCCCTCGTCCACTCCACCCTGCATCGAAAGATCGAGCACCTTAAAGCCACCCGCTGCCGGGTCGGAGCCAAGGCTGAACGGCGCGAACGATGAACTGAGATAGCCGGTGCCGGCAAACTCGTTGGGCACGTTGGGAATGCACACGTACGGCGGCAGGTTATTGCGCGGGCCATATTCGTGGCTGACCACGCTGCCCATGCTGGGAAAAATCAAGGCCGGGCTCGGCCGATAGCCCGTGAACATGTTGTGCGTGCCGCGTTCGTGGGCCGCTTCGCCGTGCGACATCGAGCGGACCACCGTGATCTTGTCGGCCACCTGGGCCGTGCGCGGCAGCAACTCAGAAAACTCGGCGCCCGGTATTTTGGTGGCAATCGGCTTCAGCTCGCCGCGATACTCCAGCGGCGAATAAGGCTTAGGATCGAACGTCTCCTGCTGGGCCATGCCGCCGGGCAGGAAGATGTGAATCACGCTCTTGGCTTTGGCCTCGATGAAGTCGTAATTCTTTTGCTCGGCTCGGGCGTGCTTGATTTGAAAAAAGTCGGCCAGCGACAGGCCGATGCCACCGACCGCCCCCACGGTCAAAAATCCACGACGGCTGGTTTGCGCGGTACGCATCTTCTTCTCCGGGTCTGGTAGAAACAGGCAGTGGGTCGTAGCCACCGTTGCCAAGCGCCGCGCGCCCAGCGCACCGAGACGGGCCGGCGGCTGGGGCAGAGCCTTAGCGATGCCCCGGCTTCATGTTCTTAACGAAACGCACGCCGTACGCACGCTTGCTGCGTTCGGCGAGCGGTTGGGTAGGTATCTCGGGCGCCACCCTATCGGCTGTCTGAGCCAAGCGGCGGTTTGCCCGGCGGGTAGTTTTGGTTGGTTGCGGCGTGCATTTGGTGTGCCGGGGTGGGAACGCCGTTGCGGGCGCATCCGGCCTGAACCGGCGCAGGCGAGGTTGGTCGCGTCGGTTCAGCGTGGCAACGCCGTGTGGACGCCCTACGTCGACGCCCACAACACACTTTGTACTTAACCCCGTTGAGGTTACACGCCGGCGACCGGATTGTCAAAGAAAAACGGCGGTTTTTGTCCCGGAATGGGGGGTGTCATTGAACCGTGCCGTTTTGTCATCCGACCATAATCCTGGTGGTCGGCTGCCCGCCGGGCACGGTGAAATCGCGGACGCATTACGCCAAACAAGCCTTGAAGCAAATTCTTGTGCGAGGTGGATATGAACACGGCCAATGAAAACCTGCGAGATCGTCTGCTGGCCCAGCACGTCGCTGAGCCGGACAAGCTCGCAAGCTATCGAAAGGAGATGGAAACGATGTTAGAGCGCAACGAAAAAGTGCCGCGGCGTGAAAAGTGGTATGTCTCGGCGATCTGGTTTATGGTGGTCACGACCTGGGTGCCGTTTCTGGTCTATGGCGGCTACCACGCCGATCAACCGCGCAGCGCCTTTTGGGCGGCCTCGGCCTGCGTCTGGTTGTTGTTCGGCGGCATCGAGCTGCTCAAGCACTTCATCAACCGCTCACGGGTCGAACAACTGAAGGAACTCAAGCGGGTCGAGCTGGAGATCCTCGAACTCCGAGAACTCTTTAAAACCCGGGCCGCTGGCTGAAGAGAAATCGTTGGTGATAGGCTGTGCACCGCCTATAATAAGTGGCTACCCGATGAAGCGGCGCCCGAGGAACCTCCGCGATGCCCGTACACGATTGGACCCGCGTCGAAGCCGGCATTTTTCATGATTTTCACTCGGCGTGGATCACGGAGTTGCGCAATACGCTCAACGGCGGCTTGTTGCCGAAGAATTATTACGCGCTCTCCGAGCAGCACGCAGGGCGATATGTTGGCGATTTGATTACTTTGCATGCTTCAGCCGCTACGGATCTACCGCCGCTTCCACCCGCGACAGGCGGCCTGGCGGTGGCCGATGCTCCGCCCCAGGTTCGGTTGCGCACCACCCTGGCAACCTCACCCCGAATGCGCCGGCGGACACTGGCCATTCGTCACGTGAGTGGGCATCGGCTCGTGGCCATTTTGGAGATCGTCTCTCCCTCGAACAAGGATCGCGCGGAACACGTCGAGGAACTAGCGGCGAAGATCGTCGCGGCGCTGGAGGCCGGCATCCATGTTTTGTTGGTTGATCTATGGCCGCCCGGCGCTTTCGATCCGCGCGGCATACACGGCGCGGTTCGCGATTGGTTCGACGCTCTGGACGGGCCTTACCGTCCGCCGGCCAATGAGCCGTTGACCTTGGCTTCGTATTGTGCCTCGCCGCCCGCGGAGGTCTTCGTCGAGCATCTCGCGGTCGGCCGTCGGTTGCCCGAGATGCCGCTATTTTTTCACGCCGACCGCTACATCAACATCCCACTCGAAGCCACGTACCAAGCCGCGTTCGACGGCACTCCCGCGTTTTGGCGGGACGTGCTGAATCAATCCTGAAGAGCCCGGAAAACACTTCTCCTCAGTCAGTCAGTGAACCGTGATGACTTGGCGGAACCGATTTGGCAGCGGGGCGCTGGGTGGCTTGCTCCTGTTCGCGGCGACGAACGCGCTATCATATTTCGTTCGCTCCGAACTTCCCAGTCTCTTGGGCGGGGCTGACGGATCAGACCGTATCGGGTTCCCATGGATGATCTGGGAGGCGGGCGGTTTTGTTGGGCGCGAATCGATGGATTATTCGGCGCTCAGCAAGGATATTGCCGTGGGCATCGCGATCAGCCTCATCGCCGGAATCGGGTTCGCGGCAATCAGCTTGCGGGCAGGTAGCGCAACATCAGCGCCGATCGAGGTGTCCGCATCACCATCGAAGCGATTGCAATTCTCGACGCGTGATCTTTTTGGGCTGACGACGGCCGCGGCGGTTATCTTGGGGGTGGTGCGCCTCGTCGGTGAAGACCTCAAGTTCTGGCTTTTACAACTGGATTTCTGGTTCGGCCCCGCGGTGATTCTCGGCGTGGCGCATCAAACGCGAGCGATTGCCGAAACCCAACGAACCATCATCGTCTCGGACACCGCAATTTTTTTGCGCTTGGCCGCGGTGGCCGTTGGCGTCAGTTACGGCTTTCGCGATTTCACCAACGTCTTGCTCGGTCTCTTTGTATTTTGGACGCCACAGTGCGTGCTGGCGATTGGCGCGGTCGTCGCCTGGCGATGGATTCGTGCCCGAGCGTAGTCGCAAATAAAAAATGCCGAAGCGTCACGCACAAGGACCTAAGGCGCTCCGGAAAACCGGATTGTGCGGCGTTGCCGCGCCCTGACGCCCCAGTCGCAAAAGGTCTCGGCTGGTTCTTGGGCCGGTGCTGTAACGCTTCAGCAACCGCAGTTTACCACAGGCGCGGGCCACCGCAAGCTTTTTCTCAAGAACCGCCGCTTGTCACCGATTGCCCACTGAAACTGCCTCATCTTTTTGCCCTCAATTTTTTGCCTTCAACAAATCACCTCTTCGGGGCGGCCTAGGAAGGCCATCCTACAGGACGGCCGCGCGGCTTACTGCAGGGCTTCACCTTTCGCACGAGTGGCGCGAGCGCGCCAGGTGAGCAGGTCGACGCCGTCGCTCACAAACTGCACCGAGCCATCGCCCATCAGCACGTTCACGCCGCCGGGATGCACGCTGCGCGCGGCCCGCCAGGCGGTCGTCACGTAATCGGGCGGAGGGCCAAACGTCATGCAATCCCACTCGGCCGCGTTGGGCGTATAAAAATGATTGTACGCAGCGCAGCGATACTCGCCCGCCGCCCAGAGAAACCCGCGCAGGTCATCGAAATTCCAGGCCGCGGCTGTGGCGCACGCGGCAGGACTCAGTGGCGCGCCGCTGAGATACGCATAGACGCGGGACGCGCCCGCGGGCATCGGTCCCGAGACGCTCATGCCGCCCTCGCCCAACAAACTCTCCGACATGAAGGCGGTATGGCTCGTGCCGTCGAGAATGTCGGCAAAGCGCGTGCCCGACAGGGCATAGAAGGGTCCATCGGTATTCGCTGGCGAGCCACCGTTCAGACCAGTGCCCATGTTCGCGGCGTAATTGGTGGGGCCGACCGCCGCCACGCCCCAGTTGGCCTCGATCGATTGCGATTTGTCGCTCGGGCAAACAAACAGCGGCACCAGCGTGCCGATGGCAAACTGATTCGGCTGCGAGAAGGAGAAGCCCAACGGCCCGCCGAACGTATAGATCGGGTATTTGAGGTTCATCGTGTTGGCCAGGTTGTTTTGCTCCACATAGGGAGCAAGTTGGGCCAACACGCCCCAGGCGAACAGTTCGGCGGGATATCCCGGCCAGGCGGGGTCGTCGCGCATCAGGCTGCCGGCGGGGAACGTCAGCAGCGAGTCGTGGTAACTATTCATGCCGATACCAAGCTGCTTGAGGTTGTTGTTGCACTGAGTGCGGCGGGCCGACTCACGGGCGGCCTGCACGGCCGGCAGCAGCAGCGCGATCAGAATGCCGATGATGGCGATCACCACCAGCAGCTCGACGAGCGTGAAGCCGCAGTGGGAACGCAGCACGGCTTGTTTTTTTTCGGAGGGGGTCATTGGCAACTCACAGGGCGGACGATATTCTAACGCTCGTACAAATGTCAGGCCATTAGAGCGAAGGAAAGCCCGTCGTCAAGGGGGGCCGGTTTGTAGGGTGGGGCCGAGTGAAACGAGTCCCACCATCGGGCCGGCGACGCGACCCAGGGTTTGCTATGCGGCCAATGGTGGGACTCGTTTCACTCGGCCCACCCAAGGTGTAAAGTATTTGCGCTCTGTTGATCATGCAGCGTATGTCTCAAGCCACAATCTCTCGCGAACATTTGACGCCCGACCAAATCGCCGTATATCGCGAGACCGGCTATTTGGTGCTGCCCGGTGTTTTCACGCGCGACGAAATCGACGCGGTGGCCGCCGAAGCCGACGAATTGGTTCAACGTGAAGATTTGATCGACACGCAAAACCTCCGTTGCCGCTGGCAGCCGAATGAGTCGGGCGGGCCGTGTCTTTTCGAGACTTTCGATCCGGTGATCGACATCGCCCCGTGCTGTGCAGCGGTGGCGGCCGATCGACGAATTCTCGATGCCCTGGCCGCGCTGTATGACGACGAACCCTGCCTGTTCAAGGACAAGCTGATCTTCAAGCCGCCCGGCGCGAAGGGCTACGGCCTTCACCAGGATTACATCGCCTGGAAGAATTTTCCCCGCAGTTTTCTCACCGTGCTGGTGGCGATCGACGGGGCCGATCGCGACAATGGCTGCACCGAAGTTTTTCCGGGCTATCATCAGCAAGGATGCCTGAGCACCGAGGATGGTCAATATCATGAGTTGCCTGGCGACACGGTAGAGGAAGCACGCGCGATCCCGCTGGAATTGTCGCCCGGCGATGTGGCGATCTTCGGCTGTTTTACACCGCACCGCTCGGCGCCGAACCGCTCCGATCGTTGGCGACGACAGCTTTATTTGAGCTACAACGCTCGGCGCGACGGCGGCGACCTGCGAGCGACGCACTATCGTGAGTTTCACGATTGGCTGCGCGGCAAGTATGCCGACTACGGCAAAGCCAACGCTCGCTTTTGGTAGACGAATCCATGCCGCACGTCGACGAAAACCCGTACCTGGCCTCAGGCGTCGATCAGATCGACGAACCGCTCGCGGTCGCCGCGGCAGACGGCGATGACCGCCTGATCGGCTGGTTGCACGTGGCCATTGCCGCGGCGGCGATGGTGGGCACCTTGCCCGGTCGCACGCACGGGCTGGGCATGATCACCGAGCCGCTCTTGGCCGATGCCGAAGTCGGCCGGACGGCGTTTGCCGACATCAATTTGTGGGCGACGCTGATCGGGGCCATCTTTTGTTGGCCCGCCGGCATCTTGCTCGACCGGTTCGGCACGCGGCGGGTGCTGGCGGCCATTTCGCTCGCCTTGGGCGCCGTAGTCGTTTCGCTGAGCTATGCGCGCGGCTATTGGCCGTTGTTCGTCTTGGTCACCCTGACGCGCGCGCTCGGCCAAAGCATGCTCTCGGTGGCCAGTCTCACGCTGGTCGGTAAAGCGTTCCGCGAGCGGCTGGGCCCGGCCATGGGCGTTTATTCGCTCTTGGTCGGTTTGGGCTTTGCCGCCGCGTTCAAGTCGGCCGGCTGGGCGATTTTGCAATTCGGTTGGCGCAACGCCTGGTCGGGCATCGGGCTCGTGCTGGTGGTGGGCCTTACGCCCCTGGCGTGGATGCTCGTGCGCGAGCCGCGGCCCGCTGCTGAAACGAATCGCACCGACGACGGTGATCTGGAGCCGGCACGCGGCGCAACGCTGAGTCAGGCGTTGGCTTCGCCTGTCTTTTGGGTGTTTGCCGTGGCGAGCTCAGTGTACGGGTTGATTTCGTCGGGCATCGCGCTTTTCAACCAGGCCATTTTGGCGGAACGCGGTTTCTCGCCGGAAACCTATTACACTGTGCTATCGATCAGCTCGCTGGCGGGCATGGCCAGCAACTTGCTTGGCGGCTGGTCAGCCATGCGCGTCTCGCTCAACCGCATCTTGGGCTTCGCGATGGCGGTACTGGCCGGCTCGCTCGTGGCATTGCCGTTGGTGGAAGAACTTTGGCATGTCTACGTCTACGCGGTCGCAATGGGCTCGGCGGGGGGCATCGTAACCGTTTGCTTTTTTACCGTTTGGGCTAGCGCCTTTGGACGGATGCACCTGGGTAAGATTCAAGGACTTGCCCAGATGATGACCGTCTTGGCATCGGCCATCGGGCCACGCGTGTTTGCTGAATGTTTTGAGCGCACACAATCATATACTGGGGCGTTTTACGTGCTGTCTCCGGTGGCTCTGCTGCTGGCCATGGCAAGCTGGTCAATCACCATGCCGGAGAGCCATTCGGATCTGTAGGGAACGGACTCCGTGCCGTTCCGCGAGGGGCGGGTCGATGTCGCAGCGCAGATTACGGAACGGCACGGAGTCCGTTCCCTA
>DATFDL010000002.1:0-13525 GCA_035252155.1 Pirellulales bacterium
TGCGATCCGCGCGAAGCCATATACTCCGCGCGGCCGCGAACGCGACATCCCGTTGCCGGTGTGGCACAGCCGCCCTCGGCTGTGAGGTGGTCGCCGAAGGCGACCGCGAGACAGCCGAGGGCGGCTGTCCCACATTGCCGCATTCACGCCCGCCTCAAGGTAGACAACACGCGGGTCCGCCTTGCAGCCAGGCGCGCGGAATGTTTTTTGCAGCAAGGCCGTTGGCGTCTTCATGCGGCACCTTTCAGCCTGCTGCCCGGATGCCATCCGGCCACGATGGTTTACGCGCAGCCATGTTCAAACCCCGAGTTCTCATTGTCGAAGACACCATCGAGATCGCCGACTTGCTCGGCCGCTATGCGCGCCTGGTCGGCTGCGAGACGCGCGTCGCGGCGACCGGCGAAGAGGCCTTGCGAATCGCGCGGGAGTTTTTGCCGCAAATCGTGCTGCTCGACATCGGGCTGCCGGGCATGGACGGCTGGCAAGTCGCCCGCATTCTGCGCGAAGAGCTGTTGCCGGTTCACCCGGTTTTGATCGCCGTCACCGCTTTCAGTTCGCCGGAAGACGTGCGGCGCTCGGTGGACGCCGGCATCGACCACCATCTCACCAAGCCGGCGTTCCGCAAACCTCTCATGGAATTGCTAATGCACCTCGTCGGCCGCGAGGGTTCCACGCCGTGATCTCGGCCCGCGGTGTTCCAGACAGCACGCCCAGCGCGAAACCGATATGGTGTACCGGCAGCACCAGATCGACGCGGCGAGTTTCGATGGCCGCGTAAGGCAGCGTTCGCGCAGGTGCCGGGCGAGGCGCTGCCTCGCCCGGCCGCTTCACTTTTTTTGTCTATTCGCGGCGGCTGGAGGTGGCCGATCTGATCGGTCAACACGGCCGATACAGGGTCGACGGTTGATCTCATTCCCCGGCTGAAGAGGTGGTCGCCAAAGGCGACCGCGAGACAGCCGAGGGCGGCTGTCCCACATGGCCGCGTTCGCGGCCGCGTGAAGTATTACTTGGGTCATAATCCGCATCTTGCAATCTCCCGCCGGCCCGCTAGAATGCGCTTCCGTAGGATCACGTCGGTCAGAAGGAGTCGCACACCGCTAGGAGGCAGAAGTTCGCCGCACGGCCGTGGCACGCCGGTCGGGCGGCCCAAGAACATCGCTTCAGGGAGGCCGCACCCATGAACGCCACGTCGGCACTCAAGGTGCTCGTCGTCGACGACGATCGCGACACCACCGAGTGCATGCAATTGCTGTTGAAACACTTGGGGCACGATGTCCGCACAGCCAACGACGGCCGGCTGGCGCTGGAACAAGCGCCTCAGTTCCGTCCCGACTTGATGCTGGTCGATCTGGCCATGCCGCACTTTGACGGGCTGGCCGTGGCCCGCGGCGTGCGCCAGCGGCCCGAGCTGCACACCACGTCGCTGGTCTGTCTATCGGGCTACGGCGACAAGGCGCACCAAGACTTGGCTTTCGAGGCGGGCTTTGACGAGTGTTTGCTCAAGCCGCTGCCGGCGGGCGATCTGCAAGAACTGCTGCGGCGCGTTCGCGACCGAATTGACGCGGCCCTCGAGTTGGCCGAGCAGGCGCGGGCGGTCGCCGCCGAGACGCACGAGCTGACCAAGCGGTCGCGCGGCTCGATGGAAACCTACCGCACGTGGCGGGCCTCGAAAGTCGATCGGATCGACGCGCGCACCGAGACGTCGGGCCAGTACGAGATTGTCAGCGCCCCGAACCGCTTGCAGGCCGACGAGCTGCGCAGTTGGCTGCGGCATCACGATTGCCGCGTGGGGCCGCTCTTCGATCGGCCCGACGCGCGGGTGGCCTTCTTCGCCTATGCCTCGCGCGAGCGCGTGCTGCCGATCTTGGCGCGTCATCCCAGCTGCCAGATCGAGCCGTAATGTAGAACGGAATTCTATTCCCGTTGCCAAGACATCTGCGCTAGCCGGGCGTAGAATCATTTCTGGAGGCGAGAACCCTTATGGAACGCGAGATCACTATCGTCGATCGCGGCCGCGGACCGCAGCTCTGCACCAGCCGAATTACGGTGCAAGACCTGCTGCCATACTTCCAACTGGGCTATACCGACGAGCAAATTATCCAAGAGGTGATGCCCAGCTTGTCGGTCGCCGAAATTGGGGCCGCCCGGCGGTACGTCGAAGATCACCGCGAGGAGGTGCTCGAGGAGGACCAACGGATTCGCCAGCGGAACGCGGCTCTTCGGAACCCGCCGGAAGTTGAGGCGGTGCTGCAGCGAGCGCAAAAAAAGCTAGAAGAACGCCTGGATTTTTTTCGTAATCACCGCGCCGAGGGACCGAACGGTGACGGGCGTTCTGGCTGACGTCAATATCGAAGGTCACGTCAATTATCTGATGGCGTTGGTCAGGGCGGCTCCCTGGGCTGACCTCTGGGAGGAGCTGGGAGTAAAGTACCTGACGTTCGGTGATGTCAGCCTTGATCGTGAAGCAACCGACTCCGAGGTGTGGCGCGTTTGTCAGGAACGCGAGCTGGTGCTCATCACGGGAAATCGGAACAGCGCTGGGGCCGACTCGCTCGAAGCGACCATTCGCGTCTCGAATACGAATCAGAGCTTGCCTGTCTTGACGATCAGCAACACCGAGCGGTTCAAAAACAATCGTGACTATGCCAAGGAGGTTGTGGTCAGCTTGGTCCGCGTGTTAATCGGAATAGATGAGCTTCGCGGAACAGGGCGGTTGTATTTGCCGTAAATAAAAAAAACTCCGAGGATCCCATGTCGATGTTTACGAAACGGTATTTGATGGCGGCAACGCTCGGGATGGTGTTGGGTTGCAATCCCGCGTCACAATCGCCTGGTCCTGCCCGCCCCGCTGTCCAAGCGCAATCGCAGCCGGTTGGGGAAGCGGAAAACGTGCCGCCGCCGGCCGCAGACAACAGCGGCGATGAAAACGATGCCGAAACCACCCCGGAGAAACGCGTGCCGCCTAAACAACCTCGCTCCGCCAAAACCGAGCTCGCCTATCTCAGCGACGTGCCGCTCATCCCGCGTGAAGTTCTGTTTGGCAATCCCGACAAGGCGGCGGCGCGGATCAGTCCCAACGGCCGGCGGCTGGCCTGGCTGGCCCCCGACGAAGGCGTCTTGAACGTTTGGGTGGCCCCGCTCGACAATCTCGACGCGGCCAAGGCGGTGACCGCCGACCGCAAGCGCGGCATCCGCATCTATCACTGGGCGTTCACCAACGAGCACATCATCTATCTGCAAGACGTGGGCGGCGACGAAGATTGGCACGTCTACCTGGTCGACCTGGCCACCAGCCAGACGACCGATCTGACCCCGCTGGAAAAAGTGAATGCCCAAATCACCGGCATGAGCCATCGGCAGCCCAATGAAATCTTGGTAAGCCTGAACGACCGCGACCCGCAGGTGCACGACATCCATCGCGTGCGGCTCGACGGCGGCGAGCGAGAGCTGATCGAAAAGAATACCGAGAATTTCGTCGGTTACTTGATCGACGACGATCTCAAGGTCCGCTTCGCCACCCGCATGACGCGCGACGGCGGCCAGGAAGTGCTCCAGCGAGACGACGACGGCCAGTGGCGCGACTTCACAAAGGTGCCGATGGAAGACACGCTGACCACGCAGCCCGTCGGCTTCGATAAAAGCGGCCAGACGCTCTACTTCATCGACAGCCGCGGCCGAAATACCGGCGCCTTGACCGCCTGGGATTTGCCAAGCGGCGAACAAAAACTGCTGGCCGAGAACGACCGAGCCGACATCGGCGAGGTGCTGGCCCATCCGACCGAGAACACGATCGACGCCGTCTCGTTCACCTATCAGCGCAAGGAGTGGCAGCCGCTGGCCGACAGCGTGAAAGACGACCTCGAATATTTGCAGACTGTCACCGATGGCGAGATTACGATCGCCAGCCAGTCGCTCGACAACCAGCAATGGATTGTGGCGTATCTGCTCGATCGCGGCCCCACCAAGTATTACCGTTACGATCGCCGTGCCCATAAGGCCGAGTTTCTGTTCAACAACCGCGACGATCTCGAAGGCCGCCCGCTGGTCACGATGCACCCGCTCGTCATCAAGACGCGCGACCGCCTGGAATTGGTCAGCTATTTGACGCTGCCGCCGGGCACGGATGACGACGGCGACGGCCGGCCGAACGAGCCTGTGCCGATGGTGCTCAACGTGCATGGCGGGCCGTGGGCCCGCGACGCCTGGGGCTTCAATCCGCTGCACCAGTGGCTGGCCAACCGCGGCTACGCCGTGCTGAGCGTCAACTTTCGCGGCTCGACCGGGCTGGGCAAAGAGTTCGGCAACGCCGGCAACCGCGAGTGGGCCGGCAAGATGCACAACGACCTGATCGACGCCGTTGAGTGGGCCGTCGAGCAGAAAATCGCCGATCGCGACCGCGTGGCGATCATGGGGGGCAGCTACGGCGGTTACGCCACGTTGGTCGGGCTGACGTTCACGCCCGACGTGTTCGCCTGCGGCGTCGACATCGTGGGGCCGTCGAACATTCTCACGCTGCTGTCGACCATTCCGCCCTATTGGCAGCCGATGGTGCAGATGTTCAAGGACCGCGTGGGCGATTTCAGCAGCGACGAGGGCAAGGAATTCTTGCGCAGCCGCTCGCCGCTGTCGCGCGTGGCGCAGATCGCGCGTCCGCTCTTAATCGGGCAGGGCGCCAACGACCCGCGCGTCAAGCAGGCCGAATCGGACCAGATCGTCAAGCTGATGAAGCAGAAAGACATCCCGGTGACTTACGTGCTCTATCCCGACGAGGGGCATGGCTTTGCCCGGCCCGAAAACCGGCTGTCGTTCAACGCGGTGGCCGAGGCGTTTCTGGCCGAGCACTTGGGCGGGCGATTCGAGCCGATCGGCGCGGCGTTTCACGGCGCTTCGATCACGGTGCCCGCGGGCGCCGACCAGGTGCCGGGGCTGGCGGAGGCGCTCAAGCCGTAGGTCAGGCTTTCCAGCCTGACGCGGTGGAATATTGGGCCGCTAGCATCGTTGCATGCTTTGTCGCTCTGGCATATTATCCAAGATGGACGCCGCAATGCCTGGGAGACCGCCATGGATCAAAACAGCTTTGACGAAACAATTCTTACGTTCAAGCGTCGCACACCTTTCCGCCCCTTCACCGTCTCGCTGGTGAACGGCGACCGCGTAGAGGTGGATCATCCCGACGCGCTGGTGGTGCGCGATGGTGTGGCGCTTTTTGGGGGACCGGGTGGCGTTCCGGCCGTTTTCGACCACGAAGGGGTAGCTCAGGTAATTGGCGACCTCGTCCGGCCCCCGTCACCAGAATAGCGGGTCCGCACGCCCGGAACGATCAATCGCATCGAACAGATGTGCCAACTGTTAACCGTTAACGGTTGCCGCTTGGCTGACCCCGACCCGTACCCTGACCATCGGCAGCACGCTGCCGAGGCTGTCTCCCTTCCGGGCGGTAATCCGCGAACGTCAAAGATGCGACTGATCGATGAAACGAACGCCGAAAGTTATCTGCGCGAGCAGCACTGGGTCTCGGTGCGAGAGCGCGTGAAAATCCGGCGACTGACGGGCGGCGTGTCGAATGAAGTGCTCTATGTAGCGCGGCCCGATCGCACGGGTACGGATTTTGTGCTCAAGCAGGCCCGGCCGCAGTTGCGCACGCCGCAGCCGTGGTTTTCGAGCGTCGAACGCGTCTGGCGCGAGATCGACGTGCTGCGCACCTGTGAACGGGTGCTGCTGGCCGAGCCGGTGAGGCCGCGGACGCCACCGCACACGCTCTTGGCCGCCACGCCGCGGGTGTTGCACGAAGACCGCGAGAACTACGCTTTTGCGATGACAGCCGCGCCGCCCGACCATCGCGTCTGGAAGGCCGATCTGTTGGGAGGGCGGATCGAGCCGGTTATCGCTGAAGCGTGCGGGCATCTGCTGGGCCGCTTGCACGCCGGCACCTGGCACGACGCGCAAGTGGCCGAGCAACTGGATGATCGCCGGCTATTCGACGAATTGCGGCTTGATCCATATTACCGGCAGGTGGCTCGAGTTTGTCCCGACCATACGGCCAGCTTTGAGCGACTCATCGACTCGGTAATGAGCGAGCGGCATTGCCTGGTACACGCTGATTTCAGCCCGAAGAATTTGCTGGTTTACGAGGGCGGGTTGCTCCTGGTCGACTTCGAGACCGGCCATTATGGCGATCCGGCCTTCGATCTCGGCTTCTTCTTGAGTCATCTCGTGCTCAAGGCCGCGTACCATGCTCCGGGACACGAAGCGTATTTGGCGCTTACCCGAGGGTTCTGGAAGGCATACCATGCCGAACTGGCCGGCGTCATCTCGGACGAGGATTGGCGACAGCTAGAGCGGCGAGCCATTTTGAATTTTGCGGGCTGCGCGTGGGCGAGGCTCGACGGCAAGAGCCAGATCGATTATTTGACGGATGAAGGGCGGCGCAAACTGGTCCGCGATCTCTGCCGGACTTTGCTGGACCAGCCGGTCGACGATTGGCAGCAAGCGCTGGACGAGCTGCACGCGCGGCTTACACGATAATCTCGGCCCTGATGGACGGCTGCCCGAACACGATTTCTCGGTTTTGACTTTTTCATTTTGCATTTTGACTTTCCCTTCGCGAGACCCCAACGTCTGCGGAAAGTAAAAATGCAAAATGCAAAAGTCAAAATGCAAAACGACGAAGATCAGGTGGGATTCGCTTCGCTCGGCCCACCCTACGTATTATGATTGCGTTCGATGATTACTCGCATCCATGCTCGTGAGGTGCTCGATAGCCGCGGCCTGCCGACGGTGCAGGTCGAGGTGCATTGCCGCGACGGCGCCTCGGGCAGTGCCATCGTGCCGGCCGGGGCCAGCACCGGCAAGGCCGAAGCGCATGAGCTACGCGACGGCGACCCGGCGCGTTACGACGGCCGCGGCATGCTAAAAGCCGTGGCGAACGTCAACCAGGTTTTGGGGCCGGCGGTGCTCGGCCGCGATCCGCGCGAACAAGCTGCGATCGACGGCCTGCTCTGCCGGCTCGATGGCACGCCGCAAAAATCGCAATTGGGCGGCAACGCCATTCTCGGGGTCTCGCTGGCCGTGGCCCACGCCGCCGCCGCGGCCCAAAAGCTGCCGCTCTATCGCCATCTCAACCTTCTGTGGCGGCAGATTGCGGGCGAGGCCGATTGCAGGATGCCGCTGCCGATGACCAATCTGATCTCCGGCGGGCTGCACGCCGGCGGCAATTTGGACTTTCAGGATTTTTTGATCATGCCCCTCGGCGCGGAGAGCTACCGCGCGGGGCTGGAATGGATCGTGCGCGTCTATCGACGGCTGGCGACGTTGCTCAGTGAAGCCGGCTATGAAGGGCGGCTGGTGGCCGACGAAGGCGGTCTCGGCCCGCGCCTGCCGAGCAACCGCGCCGCGATCGAATTCATCGTGCGGGCCATTGAAGCGGCGGGACTGCGGCCGGGCGACGACGTGACCATCGCCCTCGACGTGGCGAGCACTCACTTTTACGACGGCACGCATTATCGGCTGCAGGCCACCGGCGGCCAGCGCCTGACCAGCGGGCAAATGATCCAGCAACTCGAAGAATTGGTGGCCGCGTTTCCGATCGCCAGCATCGAGGATGGCTTGGCCGAAGACGATTGGAGCGGCTGGCAAGAGCTGACGCGGCGGCTCGGCGAACGAGTGCGGTTGGTGGGCGACGATCTGTTCGCCACCAATCCCGAGCGCATCAAGCGGGGCATCGAGCTCGGCGCAGCCAACTCGGTGCTGATCAAGCTCAACCAGATCGGCACCTTGACGGAGACGCTCCAGGCGATGCGCGTCGCCCGTTCGGCCGGCTATGGCTGCGTCGTTTCGGCCCGTAGCGGCGAGAGCGAAGACGCCACCATCGCCGATCTGGCGGTGGCCACCGCCGCCGACCTGATCAAGATCGGCTCGATCCAACGCAGCGAGCGCTTGGCCAAATACAATCGACTCTTGGCCATTGAGGAATCACTGCACCCATGAACCTTGAAAGCGAGGAGGAACCTTCCGATAGCCTGGCCGCCGCGGCCCACGATCCTTACGCGGCGCTGCGGCTGCGAAACTTCCGGTTCTATCTGGCCGGCAATGTGCTGGCGATCTTCGGCATGCAGGCCCAGACCTTGGCCGTCGGTTGGGAGCTGTACGAGCGCACGCATTCGGCGTTCGCCCTGGGCCTGGAGGGGCTGGTGCAATTTCTGCCTGTCGCGGCCCTGACGCTGCCGGCCGGGCATGAAGCCGATCGCTCGCACCGCAAAGCGATCGTGATGATCGCCATGTTCACGATGGCCTGCTGCTCGCTTGGGCTGGCCTGGATTTCGATCGCCCAGGGCGACGTGGGGCTGATCTACGTTTGCCTGCTGGCCAGCGGCGTGGCCCGCGCCTTTTTGCAGCCGGCCAAGGCCTCGCTGTTGCCGCAGATCGTGCCGCGCGAGACCTTCAGCAACGCCGTCACCTGGAACATGAACGGTTTTCAAATGGCCGCCATCACCGGCCCGGCCGTGGCGGGCCAGTTGATCGCCTATTTCAAGTCGGCCTGGGTGGTCTACGTGCTCGACGCCGCCATGACCGCGGTCTTCTTGCTGCTGCTGGCGCTGATGCACGTGCCGCGGCACCTCGGCAGCTCGGGGCCGAGCAGTCTCAACACGTTGTTGGCCGGGCTGGGCTTCGTCTGGCGAAACAAAGTGATTCTGGCGGCGATGACGCTCGACATGTTCGCCGTGCTCCTGGGCGGCGCGGTGACGCTGCTGCCGGTCTTTGCCGAAGACATTTTGCACGTCGGTCCCGAGGGGCTTGGCTGGCTGCGCACCGCGCCGGCGATGGGCGCGCTGGTGATGGCCTTCGTCCTTGCCCATCGGCCGCCGGTCGAGCGCGCGGGCCGCACGCTGCTCTCGGTGGTCGCGGGCTTCGGCCTGGCGACGGTGGTGTTCGGCCTGTCGCGATCATACGCCCTATCGCTGGCCATGCTCTTTTTGACCGGGGCGTGCGACATCGTCAGCGTGGTCATTCGGCACACATTAGTGCAACTGCTCACGCCCGACGCCATGCGCGGCCGCGTCTCAGCGGTGAACAGCATGTTTATCGGGGCCTCGAATGAGTTGGGCGGCTTCGAGTCGGGCGTGGTGGCCGCTTGGCTGGGCGCCACCATCTCGGTGGTTTCGGGCGGAATCGGCACGCTGGCGGTGGTATTGCTCGTGGCTTACCTCTGGCCCGAGGTACGCCGCTACGGGCGATTGACGGGTGGACCAGCGACTTAACCTGGACGGCCATCATGCGTTCGACGTCTGTAGGGAACGCCCTCTGTGGCGTTCCGCGACGCCGACTGCGTCGGCGACGCACAGCCGAGGGCGGCTGTGCCACATGTCGGTTCCGCAATCACCGGTTTTGAATGTCAAAAACCATCAGAGCACAGCGTAATCTGGCCAATCAAAACAGGTCGGCCGGGTCGAGCGCCATCACGCGACGCATCGTCAAAAACCCCGAAACCATGCACATGGCAATGCTCAGCAGCAACACTGTAATTGCGATGCCCAGATGCACGCTCACCAGCAATCCGGTCATTTCGGCCACCAGGTCGCAGATCAATTGGCTGATAACAATGCCCGGCACAAATCCCAGCAACGACACCAGCAACGCCTCTTGCAACACCACGCCCACAAAATAGCGATTGCCGTATCCCATCGCCTTGAGCGTGGCGAACTCGGGCAGGTGATCGGCGATGTCGGCGTACAAAATCTGATAGCAAATCACGGTGCCTACGATGAACCCCATCAACGTGCCGAGCCAAAAGACGTAGCCGATCGGCGTGCTCGTCTCCCAAAACTGCCGCTCTTGCTCTTCGAACTGCCGCTTGGTGAGCACCGTGACGTCCGAGGGCAGCAGCCGCTGCAACTCGCGCTGCACCTGCGTAGGGTCGCGGCCGGGCTTGACCCGCAACACCCCCAGATCGACCTCGTCGAGCGGATCGGCGCCCACGGCCCGCTCGGGAAATAACTGCCGATAGGTCAGGTCGCTGGTGATCAGGTTGCCGTCGTTGGTAAAGTCGGTGCCCAAGGCGAACTCGCCGATCACCTCTTCTTGCCGCTCGGCCAGTTCGATGGTCTTGCCCGGCGTCACGTCGCCGTACTGCGGCTTCGAGCGGACATCGAACAACACCTTGTCGGGAAGCTGCAACTCGCGCAGCAGGGCGTTGACCTGCGGCAGCGTGAAGACCGGATGATCGGGATCGAAGGCCAGCACGCGGATCGGCTGCCCCTCGCCCGTCTGCTTGTTTTTGACGATCGCGAACCGCGTTTCGATGTAGAGCGGGTCGGCCGCGACGACGCCGTCGCAGCCCAGGGCCTGAGTCAGCCGCCGCTTATCGAACGTCTCGCGCACCACAATGGTGTACTTCGCGGTGCTGGTGAGAAACAGGTCTGCGTTCGACTGCCGGATGACCGCCACGGTGCTGTCGAACATCGCCTGCCGAAAGCTCAGCTCCATGCTCATCAACAGCACGGCGAAGCCGATGCCCGCCAGCGCGAGGGCCAGGCGTCGCAGGTCGTGCGTCAGGTTTCGCCAGGCCAGGGGCGTGCGTCGCATCGGGTCGTCTCAAAAGAGGTCTGCGGGATCGGCGGCGTTGACTTTGCGCAGCGAGGCCACGGCCGACAAGGCGCACATCGCCACGCTGGCCAGCAAGATCGACAGCGACAAGCCGATGCCCAACT
Organism: Pirellulales bacterium; assembly: GCA_035252155.1. Taxonomy (GTDB): domain Bacteria; phylum Planctomycetota; class Planctomycetia; order Pirellulales; family JAICIG01; genus JAICLL01. Next base: position 10,707 of record DATFDL010000002.1, read on the forward strand.
GCATCGGAATGTGGGCGCCCTGGGCGGTCAGCCAATAGAGAAACCGCGAGATGAGCCAGCCGGGCACAAACCCGGCCACCGCCAAAATGAGCGCCTGCACCACCACCACCCGCGCCAGCCGCCAGGCCGAGTAGCCCATCGCCTTGAGCGTGGCATATTCGGCCATGTGGTTGGTGATGTCGCTGGAAAGCACCTGGTACACAATGGCCGTGCCCACGATGAAGCCGACGGCGACGCCGAGCGTGAAAATCACTCCCACACTGGTCCGCTTCACCCAGCGCTGGCGCTCGCGGTCGATGATTTGCTCGCGGGTGTAAACATCGACGTCGGGCGGCAGCCTGCGGCGCAAGCGGTCGGCGACCACGCCGGGGTCGCTGCCCGGCGTCACGGTAACCAGGCCCAGGCTGACTTGGCTCAGCTTGCGGTGAGGAACCAGTTCGATAAACGTACGATCGCTCACTACAATGTCGCCGTCGGCGCCAAAGCCGGTGCCCATGGCGAACTGGCCGACGACCTCGATCTTCTTGCCGCCGACTTCCAGATACGGGTTGTCGCGCCATTGGCCGAACTGCTTGCGCGAGAAGATGTCCATGAAGACGTGGCCTTGTCCCTTCAGCGCTGTAAGGTCGCCGGTCAATTGCGGGATGCGAAACGGCCGATCCTCCAGCGGAAAGGCGATGATAAAGATGCCGCGCCGCACGGGGTTCGGCTCCGAAGGGGCGTTGTTGAGCCAAAAGTTGAAGTCGAGATAGAGCGGCCGGGCTTGGGCGACGCCCTCGACCGAGTTCGCCTGGTAGAGGCGCGTTTGGGGAAACATGCCCGCTTTGGAGATGTAGTTGTATTGCGGCGATACGAGCAGGATGTCGAAGCGAAGCTGGTCGTAGATTTGCGTGGCGGTGGCGCGCACCGAATTGAGAAAGCCCAACTGCATCAAAACGAGCACGACGGCAAAAGCGACGCCCGCCGTGGCCACCAGCGTGCGCGTCTTGTCGTGGAGCAGGTTCAGCCAGGCCAGCGGTGTTCTCATCGGTCTCACTCATCTCCCGATGGCCCATACATGCCGGGCACGGGGATGTCGTTCATTCGCAGATAGACGCAGAGATGGGCACGATGGTGAATTAAATGATTGAGCACGAAACTGCGAATCACCGCCGCACGAGGCATGGTGAAGATCGGCTTGCCCCCTTGCAGCAGCGACCAAGGCGTGCCCATTTCGCTGTCTTTGGCGCCCGCCAGCGCCTTTCGCGCGGCGGCGACGTTCCGGTCGAATGTTTCGAGCATCTCCCGCCGGCTGGTTAGCTTGGGCGACTGATACTGCTCGCCCCCGGCCGGGGCGAAGTCCCAAGAAGTCTTAGTCAGCGTCCCGTCGACCCAGCCGGGGATCTCGACCAGGTGGTTGGCATTCCAGCCGATGGTGTTCGTCTTGGGATGTGCCCGCCAGTTGAGTTTGTCTTCGGGCACCCGTTCCAGCACTTTGCGGGTGTTGGCCATTTCGTGCTCGAACTCAGGCAGGATCGTCTCGGCGTACGACATGGGAAGTCTCCGTTCAATAAAGTTGGCGTTGCGCGGATTTCTCATTGGACACATCCGGCTTGCTTGAGACAAGCACCTCATTGCACACACCCTACGGACTCTTTGTGCTCGCGGCGCATCACGGTATGCTTTCGTCATCTGTGGCTCATCGGTTGCCGGCCACGAGGGCCGGGACTACCGGCGCGGGGGCGACCTTCTCGAAGAGTACTTTCCATGAAATCGATGCGGGCCTTGGTCAAAAAGCACGCCCGGCCGGGCCTCTGGATGGACGAAGTGCCGACGCCCGAGATCGGCGTCAACGACGTGCTCATCCAGGTGCTGCGCACCGGCATCTGCGGCACCGACGTTCATATCTATAACTGGGATGCTTGGGCGCAAAAAACCATTCCCGTGCCAATGGTCGTGGGGCATGAATTCGTCGGCCGCGTCGTGGCCGCCGGCTCGAATGTGCATGATTTCCACGAGGGAGAAATCGTCAGCGGCGAAGGGCACGTCGTCTGCGGGCGTTGCCGCAACTGCCTGGCTGGCCGCCGCCATCTGTGCAAAGACTCCAAGGGCGTGGGAGTCAATCGGCCCGGCGCGTTCGCCGAGTATCTCGCCTTGCCGATGACCAACGTCTGGGTTCACGACGACTCGATCGGCCGCGATGTGCAAGCGATTTTCGATCCGCTGGGCAACGCGGTCCACACAGCGTTAGCCTTCGACGTGCTGGGCGAAGACGTGCTGATCACTGGGGCGGGACCGATCGGCGTCATGGCCGCCGCCGTCGTGCGGCATGCCGGCGCACGGCACGTGGTGATCACCGACGTGAATCCGTATCGCCTCGAGCTGGCCCGCACGCTGGGCGTGACGTTGGCTCTCGACGTGCGCGATGAAACCATCGCCGAGGCGCAGAGAAAACTTGGCATGAAAGAGGGGTTTGACGTGGGGTTGGAAATGTCAGGAAACCCCACGGCTTTTCGCGATATGCTGGCTAACCTCTGCCACGGCGGCAAGGTGGCCATGCTCGGCATTCCCGAAAAAGAGATTTCGATCGATTGGACCACCGTCGTGTTCAACATGTTGACCATCCGCGGCATCTATGGACGCGAGATGTACGAGACCTGGTATAAGATGACGGTGATGTTGCAATCGGGACTCGACATCAGCCCGGTGATTACGCATCGCTTCGCGGCGGAAGATTTTCAACGCGGTTTCGACGCCATGCTATCCGGTCAGTCGGGCAAGGTAATTCTGAACTGGAACGAGGGATAAGCCGATTTTGAATACCGACACGGCTTATGGCC
>DATFDL010000003.1:0-7330 GCA_035252155.1 Pirellulales bacterium
AGCCATAAGAATATCGTGGTCGAAACGGGCGACACCCTGCCCGCCGAGCGGTTCGTGGGCGTCGATCCGGGCGAGGTGCAGACCGCCAAGCTTAAGGCCCTGGTGGCCGCGCTCAACGCAGTCAAGGTCCCCAACGCCGACATCATTCAGATCATCAAAGACATCGAACGGAATGGGAAGTTGCACGGACAGCTCATCGTGGAATGAGAGACTGGGGCTAGGGGCTAGGGACTGGAAAGCTGACGCATCTCCGTGAGATGGCCTTCCAGGCCATCACCTTCGACTCCTGAAGAGCATCAGACCCCCTTAAATCAAAAATCCAAAATCGAAACTCCAAAATCCAATGACTCCAGCCACCTCCGTTGCATCCGCCACCGCTTCGCTTCCGCTCGTGCAGCAGCCGCGGGCGCCGGCGGTCAACGCCGCAGCCGCGGCGCCGGAGGTGCGCAAGGCGTTTCAGCAGTTCGTGGGCGAGACCTTTTATGGGCAGATGCTCGGCGCCCTGCGCAAGACCGTGGGCAAGCCGGCCTATTTTCATGGCGGGCGAGCGGAAGAAGTCTTTCAAGGACAACTCGATCAGATGCTTGGTGAACGGTTGGCCGAGTCCACCGCCGCCGACTTTGCCGACCCCATGTTTCAATTGTTCGCACTCCAACGACAACTAAGCTGAAAAATAGTGAGCATGGATACACAACCTTGGGAAACGGAAATCAGCGCGCTGCTCAACGAGCTGTCGGCGACGCAAAGCGACCTGCTCGGCCTGCTCGAAGAAAAGCGTCGGCTGCTGGTGGCCAGCGACACGGCCGGCTTGCAAGCGCTCACCACACGCGAGGAAGCCGTGGTGGCCCGACTGCAAGCCTGTCAGGATGTGCGCGCGCGGCTGCTGGCCAAGGCCGCTGAGCAGCAGTTGCCCGGCGACAGCATTCGCGCGCTGGCAAAGGCAATGCCAGCATCGGCGCGCAAGCAATTGCTGGCGCAGGTCGACGAGGCCGGCAAACGTTTTCGACTCTTGGGACATCACAGCCTCGCGAACTGGGTGCTCATCCAGCGCAGCCTCTTACATCTCTCACAATTGATCGAGATTATTGCCACTGGCGGGCGGCGGCGGCCGACATATGGAAAGGCCCCGACCTGCCATAGCAGCGGCTCGCTGGTAGATCAGGCAGCATGAGAGACGAGGGCGCGATGGGGCGAGGGCGCGAGGGCGCGAAAGAGAGACAGGACTGAGAATATGGACACATTGAAGCACCCGCGTCTTCGGTTACATCTATCGCGCCCTCGCGCCCTCGCGCCCTCGCGCCCTCGCGGTATCCTGTTCTTACACGTCTGCACTACGACGCGGCCCAGATCCTGTTGAGGGCGTCGGCACACGCACATGTCGCTCTTCGGCACACTTCAGCTCGCGGGCAATTCCCTGCAGGCCCAGCAAATCGGCCTGCAGGTCGTCGGCCAGAATATGGCCAACGCCAATACGCCGGGCTACAGCCGCGAGCAAGTGCTGCTCACCCCGGCGCCCACCCAGCAGCTTGGGCAGATCACGCTGGGCACTGGCGTCGAGGTGCAAGGCGTTGTCCAGAAGGTCGACGAATTTCTGAATGAGCGGCTGCGTAACGCCAACAGCGACGTGGCCAGCAGCACCGCCGAGCAGCAGACCTATTCCGATCTGGAAGGCATCGTCGGCGCGCTGCAAAAAACCAGCATCGACGGCTCGATGAACGATTTTTTTTCGAGCATCGCCGGCATTTTGAACCAGCCCGAAAACGTCTCCGCGCGAAACCTGGCGGTGCTCAAGGGCCAGGCGCTCACCGGTGCGGTCAACAACCTCTATACCCGCGTCAGCCAAGAGCGGAGCGACATCAACAACCAGGTGGTCAACATGGCGTCGCAGATCAACGGGCTGACCACTCAAATCGCCCAGCTCAACACACAGATTACCGAGACCGAGGGCGGCGATCCCACGCACAGCCAGGCCGTCGGCCTGCGCGATCAGCGCAACGAGGCCCTCACGCAGTTGTCGAACCTGATTGGCATCACCGTTCAGGAGCAACCCAGCGGCGCCGACAACGTCTATGTCGGGCCAGACTATCTGGTCTTCGAGGGCACATCGCAGTCGGTCGAAACGAATTACACCACCGACCGCGGGCTGTCGATCGCCGGCGTCAACATCACCTCGACCAACTCACCGCTCCAGACGCAATCGGGGCAGCTCGCGGGACTGATTAACTCGCGCGACACGGTCCTGGGCGGCTACGAAGACCAATTGAACAGCTTCGTCGGCACGCTGGCGAATGAATTTAACAAGGTATTCTCATCGGGCCAGGGACTGACAGGCTACACCACGGCCACCAGCACCAATGCGGTCACCTCAACTACCGCTCCACTCGACGCGGCGGGCCTGCCGTTTACGCCCGTCAACGGATCGTTCCAGGTACAGTTGCTCAACAAGCAAACCGGCCTGACCACGACCACCAATGTGCCGGTCGACTTGAATGGTCTCGACAAGAACGAAACGTCGCTCACGTCGCTCGTGGCGCAGTTCAATGCGATCAACGGCCTCTCGGCCAGCATCTCGCCCAGCGGCAACGTGACCATCAACACCACCTCGCCCGACTTGCAGTTTTCGTTCGCCAACGACACCAGCGGCACGCTGGCCGCGCTGGGCTTGAATACGTTTTTCACCGGCTCGACCGCCCAAAACCTGGGAGTCAATCAGGCCTTGGTAAACGATCCGAGCAAGTTCGCCGCCAGTACGACGGGCATCGGCCCCGGCACCGACAATGCCGTCACCCTGGCGAACTTTATCAACCAACCGCTCGCCTCGGCCGGCAACTCGACCATCCAGCAAGTCAACGACCAGATCGTGGGCGACGTCACGCAGCAGTCGGCCGTCGCCAAGTCGGTGGCGGATGGATACAACACGTTTCAGCAGACGCTCACCGGGCAGCAGTTATCGATCAGCGGCGTCAGCATCGACGAAGAGGCGACGAACATGATCACGCTCGAGCGCTCGTATCAGGCCTCGGCCAAGCTGATCTCTACGATCAACGACCTGTTGGATACGCTGATGAAGCTATGAGCATCATACCCGTACCAGCGACCCGCGTCAGCGATTCATACGTTCGCGAACGGCTGACGCAGCAGGTGGAAGATGACCAGGTTGCGCTCTTCAAACTGCAAAACGAGCTGAGCACGGGCAGCCGGCTGAACGAGCCGAGCGACGACCCGTCGGCGGCGATGCTGGCGGTGGGCCTGCAAAGCCTGCTCGCTCAGAATCAGCAATATCAGTCGAACCTGCAGGTCAACTCGGCCTATCTCAGCGCCAGCGACAGCGCCTTGACCCAGGTCAACTCGCTGATCAACACGGCACAGGGGCTGGCCGTGGGAGCGACGGGCAGCACCGCCACCGACTCGCAACGCCAGGCCGCGGCCACGCAGTTGCAAGACCTCATTAGCCAGATGTTGAGCCTGGCCAACACGCAATTCAGCGGTCGCTATCTGTTCGCCGGCTCGCTGACCACCACGCAGCCGTTCTCGCAGACCAGCACCGGCGTCGTCTATCAAGGCGATCAAAAGACTATCTCCAGCTACGGCAACACCGCCGACCTGTTCGCCACCAACATCACCGGCGACAGCGCATTCGGCGGGTTCTCGCAATCGATGCAGGGCACCGCCGACCTCAATCCCGTATTGAGCGTCAATACACCGCTGGCCGACCTCAACGGCGGGCAGGGCGTCACGCCCGGCAGCATCCAGGTTTCTGATGGCACACACGTCAGCGTCATCGACTTAAGCTCGGCATCCACCGTCGGCGACGTGGCCAAGCTGATCGAGGCCAACCCTCCCACCGGCCGCACGGTGACCGTGCAAGTGACCAACACGGGCCTGACCGTGCAGCTCGATTCGGCCGGCGGCGGCAGTCTATCTGTCAGTGAGGTGGGCGGCGGCACCGAAGCGGCACAATTGGGCATCAAGGACTCGCTCTTCGGCAGCACCGGACCGATCGTCGGCACCGATTTGAATCCGCGGCTCACGACGACAACGCCGATAGCAAACATTTTGGGTACGCGGGCCTCAGTCGATATCGCCGCCATCGGAGCGAACAACAATGTGGTCGTGCAGGCCAACGCCAACGGCACGGCCGACAACGGCGTGAAGGTGGTCTACGTCAACGACGCCTGGTATCAGGCGGCACCGGGTATTTCGGCCGGCAGCGAGTTCGCCACCTACAATACCGCCGCCACGCCCGCCAAAGCTTCGCTGCACTTCACCGGTCCCGACAACGACCTGATCTTGACAGCCAACACGCCCGGCGCCGCGTTCAACAACGTCACCGTGAATGTGGTCAGTGGCGGCGCGATGGGCAATGCGGCAAACGCCAGTTACAACGCCGGCACCAAGACGCTCACGCTGACTGTCGACAACACGGGCGCCACGTCGACGGGTGCTCTCATCACCGCCATCAACGCCGACGGCACCTTCACCGCCGCCCGCGATTCGTCGGCCGAGCCCAACCCGGGCGGTGGTTTCATTTCGCCGGTCGACATCCACAATGGCATGGGTGACACCTATCTGACCGGGGGCGATCCGAACACGATTCAAGTTCACATTCAAAGCGGGCAGAGCAATGCCAACGGGGTGATCACGGCGATCAACGCGCTGGGCGGCTTCACCGCCTCGCTCGATCCCAGCGAATACGGCAACAGCGGCACCGGCCTGGTGACCGACGCCGAGACCGACCCAGGCGCCACCGGCACGCTGGCTGGCGGCAGTGGCGTGGCGCTCGATCAAACTTCGGGCATTCAGATCGTCAACGGCGGCAAGACCTACAACGTCACGTTCGGCGGCGCGACCACCGTGCAGGACGTGCTCAACGACATCAACGGTTCCGGCGCCTCGGTCTTTGCCCAAATCAACCAGGCCCAAAACGGCATCAACATCCAGTCGCGCCTCAGCGGCAGCGATTTTTCAATCGGCGAGAACGGCGGGCAAACGGCCACTCAACTCGGCGTACGCACCTTCAACGTCAACACCTCGCTGGCCGACTTGAACTATGGCGCCGGCGTGCGCCACTCCACCGGCGGAGATTTTACCATCACACGCAAAGACGGCGTGCAATTCACGGTCGATATCTCTTCGGCTAAGACCATCGGCGATGTGTTGAACCTGATCAACACCAACGCCACCAACACCGGCAGCGGCATTCCGGTGGTCGCCCAACTCGACACCACGGGCAACGGCATTGAGCTGGTCGATAACGATCCGGGCACCACGCCGCTTTCGGTTACCGCGGTCACTTCAAGCCTGGCGGCGCAAGATCTCGGGCTGCTGGCGGTTGGCGCGACGGCCAGCGCCGCGCCCACGCCCGGCGTGCAGGCTTCGGCCACCGTGGCTGGGGCCGGAGCGAACAACGACCTGATCTTTACCGCCAAGAATTCGAGCACCGCCTACAACGGCGTGAAGGTGCAGTTTACCACCGGCGCGCCGCTGGGCGGCGAAACGGTCGCCTACAACGCGGGGGCCAAGACGCTCACGTTCAACGTGAACGCGGCCACCACGGCCAATCGGGTGATCGCCGTCTTGGCCGCCGATCCGACCGCCGGGCCGCTCTTTTCCGCCGCGCTCACGCCCACCGACGGCGGCGCGCCGAACGACGGCACGGGCGTCATTGACACCACGGCCACCGGCACGCTGGCCGGCGGCACCGCCGAAACGCTCAGCGGCACCGACACCAATCCCCAGGAAGTCGACGGCGTTTTCAACGCGCTGTTGCGGCTGCAAACGGCCTTGCAGAACAACGACCTGTCAGGCATCGAGCGGGCCAACAGTTTGCTTGGCACCGCTCAGCAGAATCTTTCGCTGGCGCGGGCCCAGCTCGGGGCCAACGAGCAGGCCGTTTCGGGCCTGCAGAGCACCGTAAACACCGCGAACACTCAGTTACAGAGCTCGCTATCGAACCAGACCGACGCCGACATGGCCCAAGTGATTTCCGACTTCGTGGCCAAGCAGACAGCGTATCAAGCCGCGCTGCAATCGACCGGCTTGATCAGCAAGCTCACGCTGCTCGACTACCTGTAGCGAACGCCCTCTGTGGTGTTCCGCCGTCAGTGGGTTTGCAGGATTCGGAATTCAGACCCCTCTCCCGCCGGGATAAGTCGGGTGAGGGGGATCCGATTTTCTTCGCGTTCCGCTAAGACCTGGTGGCCTCCGCCCTCGTGGCGGCGTTCCGCCGTCTATATGTAACAGACTCCGTCCCGTTCCGCCGCCTGATCGGTTTTGATGTTCAAAAATCGGCAAGTCAGGGAACGCCATGTGGCACAGCCGCCCTCGGCTGTGTCGCCGATGCCATTCGGCGTCGCGGAACCAGTCGGCCGCCGCCCCTTGCTTGTGAAGAACAGGCCCTGCCTGCGCCCGCGAACCATCGCAACCGTTTTCGCCGTGCACGTTTATTGCGTCGGCCCGATACATCAATCGTGGCTTATGCAAGCGCTGTTCTTAGCTTCCAGCCTGCACACTTCAAACTTCCAACTTCAAACTTTGGACTGCCCTCCTCCCTCTCTCCGCATTGTCCCACCGAAGTGGCTTCATCGGTTTTCAGCGTGCAGCATCGAGCCACCGCGGTCGCCGCAAACTATCTCCTCACAGGCGGTTACGCTCAGCCAGGAGCGTACGAAATCGGTTTGACTCAAAACACCCAAAAAAGACGAATTGACTTGACTGCGCCCTGTCGCGATATCGCGGCGCGGATGTTCATTCTTCAAACTTCTCACTTCAAACTTCAAACTGCCCTTAGAGGCTAAGGTGAGGGCCCTCCGATTTCGCCGTTTCGCGATATTCACGGGCGACCCGCGTTCACTCTTCAAACTTGAAACTTCTCGTCGCCGTGGCCGACCTAGCTGGTGGTATCGCGCGCGGAGCTCTGCCGGGGTCTATCCCGGACGTCGTACGTGTGCCTCAACTGCGGCTGTCCTTAGGGCAATCGGCTTCCACCGCGGCGAGCACGCCGGCCGCGTCCAAATTGGCGAAGGCGATGGGAACCGTCGAGAACTGTTCCAACTTCGCGGTCGCCGCGGCCGGATCGACCGAGTAGACCTTGGTCAAAATCCACCCTCACCTGGCCTCTCCCGGAGGGAGAGGAAGCTTAAAGCTTGATGAAAATCTTCTCCTGATAGAGCCACGCACAAGCGATCCAGACGGCGGCCAGCAGCGTGGTCATGCGCGCGATCGGCGCGAAAGCTTCGTCGAGGAGCCCAAACAGCGTGAACACCTCGGGGCCGAGACACTTCTGCAGGCCGCGCGCGAGCTGGCCGTCGGCGGCGCAGATTGTCAACGC
>DATFDL010000004.1:0-2939 GCA_035252155.1 Pirellulales bacterium
CCAGCAGCCGCCGGAGAAGGTGACGTTGGCGACGGCGCGTGCCTTTGTAGAAACCAACGTCAGTAACCGGCCGGGCAAGCCGGCGGCATGGCATTATTCTTTCCAACACCAACCCGAAGTGTCAACGCGGAGGCCGCGTAGATCGGGCTTGTCCTTGCTAGCGCTTCGGGTTTGTGTAGATGCGACTGGCTAAACTTTCAGCCGTTTGCCGACGACGCCCAGAATGCGTCCCTCGTCGGGGAACTCGCCGGTCTTGAGCTTGGAATGCACCAAGTCGCCGTCGAGAGTCAGCTCGAAGCAGCCTCCGCCCGAGGGCACCAACTTGAGGCTTTGGATTTGTTGTTTGTACTCAGAGAGAATCTGGCTTGCCAAACTGACAGCCTTCGGTTCGTAGTTTCAAACCGAGCAGTAGCGCAACTCGACGTTCATAACAGCACCTCGCCTGAGACGAATCGACCGTTAGTTCACGGTAAATTCTATCGGCCCGGCCAAGCAGGTCAAACCAGCAAAATCGCACCATTCATTCGGGGCTAAGTCTTCCATCGAATGAGGGTGTTGTCGACAAGGTGCACGAGCTCGCCGGCGCCGCGATGGTGAAACTGTGGTTTGAACCCTGGCAGAAAACCGGTGCGGGCGCCGCCCTCGACGTCCCACCGAGAAAAGCCCTCGTCGGCCGAGGAGAATAACGACCGTCCGTCGCTGAAAAACGCGCCTGCCGGCCCGGTGAACGCGGTCAGTTCGCGACACCAACGCGACGCTGCGCTCGAAGAATCTGATTCGGCGGATAAAGTAATATCGAAGATGCGGACGCCGTCGACGATCTCCAGGTCGTCGTCACCGATTCCTCCCACAGCGATTCGATGGTCGTCTAGCCAGGTCAATGCGTGGCCCCAATAATAATCTCGTGCGCAGATGAGTCTCATGCTGGCGCCGTCTTCTGATTCCCAAACATTCTCAGAAAGCCAAGGCTCCAAGCTCCACGCCGCGGGCATGCCGAAAGGATGCCACACCCAACCGTCGTCGGCGATGCGCACGTAGGTCGGACTGACGACGAGCGCACCGTGGAAATAGTCAAGATAATGTTCCGGGCGATCCTGCCCGCGCTGGTAGCTTGTCGGGCCGCGACTGGTCAATACGCTTCCCGTTGACGGATCAGAGATGTCAAGCCGGTTCCAGGCGGTTCGATGGATGGCGACGACGCGGCCACCGACTTTTGCGAAGGCGAATGAATACGGCACGGTTTCAGCATGATAATCGCCGCCGTCCAACACCGCCGTCACCCGCCGGGACCGGAGATCAATGATTTGGCCGTACCGACCGCAATCATTCACGACTGCGGCAAAGGCGCCGCATGGAGAGGCATGCAATTTTCGCCTCAGCGCGTGGTCGCACCACGGTTTGCGATCTGATTCCAAGGCGAGACTTACATCGGCAAGCCATTGCAAGTCGCCGGTATCGGCATCAAACCGGAAGATCCGACTGTCTTCGGTGAGCAGCAACCACAACGACCGGCTCGCGTCGTCCACCGGCGAAGCATCGGCTATCTTGCCAATCTCCTTCGGCAGGCCCACCTCGCGAAGGTCGGAGTCGAAAGCTTCGGCACGAACGCGCACTTCGGGCTTCCCGCGCACGCCGTCGAGTTCGGCAAATTCATTGATTGCAAGCTGAAAGCACTCCTGGCAGACATTTTCGGCCGTGATTGAGGCGCCGCGTCCGCGCTCGGCCGCGCAGGAATTGCAGAGCAGCTCTATCTTCATCCCGACGCCCGTATACCATTTGACGTAGTTGAGCCAAGGTTCGCGGCAGGTGCGGAGATGCAGACATACTGGCGAACCGAACGGTTCTCTCTCGTGGCCGCACGCCAACATCGCATGAACCTCCGTTTGAAGCGGCGGTTGAATGAGAGCTGTATCGCCTGGTGAATTGCGGTGAAAAGTACCGGTGGCCTCTTCTCTGGTCGCTGCAGCCCATTGTAGCCGTTGCGCGCCACTCGCGATGGCCGGATTGCTACAATGGCAAGAAGCTGGGGGCCCCTGATCTAGTATCCTCGGAGGCGAAATGATGAAGCCGACCTATGGCCTCGAATACGTCCTGTTTTTCGGCGTGCCGTCGAACAAAATCGAGCTGATTCGCAGCACGTCGCGGTGGGCCTTTCCGTTCCGCAGCCGCGAAGAGGCGGAGACCCATTTCCACGAATGGCTCCAAACGCTACGGCGTTGGAAGCAAGTGGACGATCCAACGCCCATCGAGAAATCCAAGCGAACCTGGCAGGCAAAGGTCGGCGGCGTTCAGATCGAGCTTTATCCGCGGCCCATTAACCTTCGTATTCCCATCGCCGGGCAGGTTTTCAGAACGTTCTTAGATACGTTCAACCGCCGCGATTACTGGCCCGGCCAGCCCGAAGGCCTCGAGACCGGCTGGGATAGCTGGATGGACAACGGCAACATCCGCATGAACTTTTGGAGGCTGTTTGAGGAGCTTACGTCGCGGCATGGCGGCTGCCACAGCAGCCGAGTGGACATCGCGTTGGACTCGGGAGTGGGCGTCGCTCCCGACGCGTATTACTACGGCCCTGGGCGGTCGAACATCATGATCGACGGCGATTATTTTTGTGCCGCGCCCGATCTGATTGCCGAGGTGCTCTCGGCGCCTTCGCGCTGGCTCGACCGCGGGCCGCGTAAGGATGTCTATCGCCGCGCCGGCGTTTCGCACCTATGGCTCATCGAGCCGGCCACGGAAACGGTTGAAGTCTACCAACTGCGAGGCGACTATGAGTTGATCGGCCGATACGCGGCGGGCGAAGAGTTCGCGTGCCCGTTGTTCCCCGGCGACAAGCTTAGCGTCGATGCGATCTTCCGAACGCAATCGAAGAAGTCGAAGGGCTGGCGGAGCGCGGAAGACGACGACGAAGCGCCCGAGCCGATTCCCGAGTGGATTTT
>DATFDL010000005.1:0-24457 GCA_035252155.1 Pirellulales bacterium
CGGAACGCCACGGAGGGCGTTCCCTACAGACGTTTTTTAATGCCCTCCTGAGAGCCGATCAGTTGGCTCTCGCGGGCGGCCTGTTGGCGGTAACGCTCGTGGGTTTCCAGGTCGAACCTCTCATGATGCTCCAGCGCGGAAATGTGCCGATATTGCGCGCCGCAGCGGTAACACGCCAGGGAGTCGGGCACGATCAGATAGAGCACCAGATCGGCCATAGCCGTGGCAAACAAAACCGCAAAAGTCGCCGTAGTCCAATAGAAATACCACGTCACGCAACTCGCGGCGAAGCCCGCTGCCACAATCGCCACGCCCAGCCGCTGCGGAAAATCTTTCCGCACAAACAGATCGGTGCTGGGACAAACCAGGCAGCGAGTCAGTGCCCCCTCGTGCCAGGCGTCGGGCGGAGGCAATAGCTCCAAGCCGCAGTGCGCGCATACCACCGGAGCGCAATTGGCCGACACTTCGGTATCAGAAGCCTGCTCACACCGCGGGCAGGAGAAACTCAGTCGCATCGTTCCATCATAACGGAAAATCGGACGAGCGCGACAGTAGCTGAGCCGTCAATTCGCCCAGAAAGGTGACGATAACGCCAACATACAGGATGCCCGTGGCGCTCTGCGTGTTGGGCACTTTGAGCGTCTGGCGGGCCACGACGGCCACGGCCATCGCGCCCACCACGCCGGTCAGCCATCGCAGACTGATAAACAGCCATTGATCGGTGGCGAAGGGCCCGGCGGTCCGGAACGCCAACGCCAAGCCGAGGCCGCTGAGCACCGCCCGCAACGCGACCGCCCCGATCAGGCCGGCCGTCAGTCGCATCAGCGGCGCCAGCGACATGCCGGGCGAATTGAGGTACCAATGTCCCAGCAACATGGCCGCCATCGTGACGCCGAGCACGGCACCGCCACAAATCGGATCGAGTCGCCACAGCCAAACGCCCGCCGCTGAGCCGTCCTGCGGCGCGGCGGCCAGCCATGTCCCCGTGAGGCATGTGGCGGCGATCGCAGCCAGTGCCAGCAGGCCCGGCCCGGCCAACTCGTACAACCAGAATGCAGCCCCACAATAACTCAGCGCCGCCGCGGCGATAGGCGGCCACAGCGGCAGCGGCGCGTCGGCCGGTGAGGCCCAGGCCACCAGCCCGGCCAGCACATTCAATCCGAACAAGACGTACAGGTTGTTGCGGTAAAATCCGCTGGTAACTCGTCGTGGCGAAGTGACCGCCATCGCCCCGGCCATGCCCAGCGACAGCCGCAGCAAGAATTGAAAAAGGATCTGCACGTCGTTCCGCGATCAGCGTCGGTCGCCGTAAATCAGGTTCATGATTTCCGACCGGCTGGAGAGATGCGAGCGAAAGACGCCGCGCATGGCCGAAGTGACGCACAGGCTGCCGGGCTTGCGGATGCCGCGAATGGTCATGCAGGTGTGCGTAGCCTCGATCACCACGGCCACGCCCTTGGCCTCGAGCTCGTCGACCAGCAGATCGGCGATGCTCTCGGTCATCCGCTCTTGCACCTGCGGCCGGCGCGCGATCAGTTCGACGACGCGGGCCAGTTTGCTCAGCCCAATGACTTTGCCCGCCGGCAGATAGCCGATGTGGGCCTCGCCCATGAAGGGCAGCATGTGGTGTTCGCACATACTGTTGAAGCTGATGTTTTTGACCAGGACGACTTCGTCGTATTTTTCGGTGAAGAATTTTTTTAAATGTTGCCGAGGGTCGTCGTGCAGGCCGCTGAACAGTTCGGCATACATCCGGGCCACTCGGGCGGGCGTCTCGCGCAGACCCTCGCGGTCGGGATCCTCGCCCACGGCCGCCAGAATCTCGCGCACGGCCCGCTCGATCCGCGGCCGATCGACCCCCGACGAGGCCAGCGCGGCGGCCACTTCGTCTTCGCCGTTAGTGCAAGGGGGAGCGAGGTTCGCGCGTTCGGGCATCGGAGTGAGTTGCTTCTATCTCAAGCGCCGGTGGATTCGGAGGGATACTTCGATCCTAGGGAGGCGGCGGGGGGCGGTCAAGCAGCGACGTCGGCAACTTGTCGGTCGAGCCGTTGGCCCATTCGCCCAGCGAGGTCGTTTTCGCCTCTTGCGAATCGTCGGCCGATGACGGCGGACCATCGTCACTGCGATCGGGCGGCAGCGAACCGGCCTGGTGTTCGTAGCAAACCACGAACGTGCAAGCGCCGAGCGTCAGTTTGTCGCCTGGCAGCAGCACCGCCTCGGCCACGTGGCTGCGGTTTACGCGGGTGCCGTTTTTCGAGCCGAGATCGCGGACCACCAGTGTGGCGCTCACGCGGTCGATCTCGCAGTGGCGGCGGCTCAGCGTGCGGTCGGATAATTGAATGTCGGCCTTGGCGCCGCGTCCCAACACCACCGGCAGTTTTTCCAAGGCCACGATCTGCGGCAATCCAGCGTTCAGGCTGATGAGCTTGGCCTTCATATGATTTGATCGGCCGCCGACGAAGAAAGCACCCGCAATATCATAGCGTCGGCACCCTTGACCGCGTAGAGCCGGGGGGTGAAGATGGAAAATTCCACCGCCTACGGCCAAGATTGTGGGCAGTTTTCGCCCGATGCCTTTCACCCGAATGCCCGCCACCAACTCGCTGCCCGACGCCACCGGACGATTCGGCCAGTTCGGCGGGCGGTACGTTCCCGAGACGCTCACACGAGCGCTCGACGAATTGGCGGCCGCCTACGACGCCGCCCGGAGCGACCCGGCGTTCGACGCGGAGTTGCAACGGCTGTTCCAACGTTTCGTGGGCCGCCCGTCGCCGCTTTACCACGCCCAGCGACTCAGTCGCCTGTGCGGCGGAGCACAGATCTATTTCAAACGCGAAGATCTCAACCACACCGGCGCGCACAAGATCAACAACACCCTGGGACAGGCGCTGCTGACGCTGCGCATGGGCAAGCCGCGGGTGATCGCCGAGACCGGTGCCGGTCAGCATGGGGTGGCTACTGCCACGGCGTGCGCCCACTTTGGGCTGCAATGCGTGGTCTACATGGGCGAGGAAGATATTCGCCGCCAAAAGCTGAATGTGTTCAACATGCGAATGATGGGGGCCGAAGTGCGGCCGGTCAGCAGCGGCTCGCGCACCCTGCGCGACGCCATCAATGAAGCCCTGCGCGACTGGATGAGCAGCGTCGAGCACACCCATTACATCATCGGCTCGGTGGTCGGCCCGCATCCCTTTCCAAGGATCGTGCGAGATTTTCAGTCGGTCATCGGCCGCGAGACCATCGAGCAGTGCCAGCGGCAGCTTGGCCACCTGCCCGACCTGGTGGTGGCTTGCGTGGGCGGCGGCAGTAACGCGGCCGGCATGTTTTATCCATTCATCGAGCATGGCTCGGTCGAGCTGGTCGGTGTCGAAGCAGGCGGGCGATCGTCACGTCCGGGCGATCATGCTTCGCCGCTTTCGTTCGGCTCGCCCGGCGTGCTACACGGCAGCTATAGCTATGTGATGCAAGATGAGGACGGCCAGACGTGCGACGTGCATTCGATCTCGGCGGGCCTCGATTATCCCGGTGTCGGCCCCGAGCACAGTTATTGGAAAGACGCCGGCCGCGTGCGCTATATATATTGTCGCGACGACGAGGCGTTGGCTGCGTTCGACCTGGTGGCCCGCAATGAAGGCATTTTGCCCGCTCTGGAAAGCTCGCACGCGGTGGCCAAGGCGATGGAGCTGGCCCGCGGTCGTCCGGCCGAGCACGCGATTGTGGTTTGTCTATCGGGCCGCGGCGACAAAGACGCTTTTGAGGTGGCGCGACTGCGCGGGGAGTCTATTGACTAGGGCGTCATGTAAGGGTGCCACGGCATCCACCGCGGCGCATGCGGCCTCGAATTTCGCGTTCGACATACATCGCGCGGCGGACGCCGTGCGAGGCCCAACAGCCGCCCGGTGGCACGATTCGGCACGGCGTCCGTCGCGGCGGCAGCGTTTGCGGCGATTGCAACGGCATTTGCGCCGCGACGGATGCCGTGGCACCCAATGGTTTACTGAAACAACGCATCGAAAACGCACCTCTACCCATGTCGGCCATCGACCAACTTTTCCAACGCCTGAAGGCCGAGCGCCGAAAAGCGCTGATGCCGTTCGTCACGGCCGGCGACCCCGACTTGGAGTTCACGGCCGATGTGCTGGCCGAGCTCGTGCGCCGCGGGGCCCATCTCTGCGAAGTGGGTATTCCGTATAGCGACCCCGTCGCCGACGGCCCGGTGATCCAGGCCTCGTATACGCGGGCCTTGGCCAAGCGGATCAAGCTCGCGCAAATCACCCAGATGCTCGCGCGGGTCAGCCCGAAGCTTCCGGCCCCGCTGGTGACGATGGTGAGCTACGCGATCATCCATCGGCACGGACTGGCAAAGTACGTCGATGAGGCGCGGGCGGCCGGCGTGGCGGGGGCCATCGTGCCCGATTTGTTGGTCGAAGAGTCGGACGAATTGGCGGAAATTTGCCGGGCCGCCGATTTCAACCTGATCCAGCTCGTCACGCCCACGACCCCCCGCGACCGGGCCTTGCGCATCGCTGAGCGCTCGACCGGTTTTCTTTACTATGTATCCGTCACCGGCATCACGGGCGAGCGGACCGCGTTGCCCCAGCAATTGATCGACAACGTCTGTTGGCTGCGCGAGCAAACGGCGACTCCCATCTGCATCGGCTTTGGCATTAGCCACCCCGAGCACGTGCGGCTGCTTGCCCCGGTGGCCGATGGGCTGATCGTCGGATCGGCGATTGTGCGGCGAGTGGCCGCGGCCGACCACCATCCGCGGGCCGAAGTGCTTCGCGAGGTGGGCGAGTACGTCGGCGGATTGCTCGACGCGCTGACGCTCGTTCAGGACTAAACGCCCCGCGCCTCCTGCCCCCGGCATTGTCACGGAAGAATCCATGCCATCCTGTCGTTCTCGCCGGCCGCTTCAGTTCAGTCTGGGAACGTTGCTGCTGGCGGTGACCGGCTTGAGCATCTGGCTGGGCGTGCAGACCAAGGCCGCTCGGCTGCAACGAGCGATTGCGGCCGACATCCGACGGTTGGGCGGCCAAGTCTATTACGATTGGCAGCTCGACGATGAGGATCGCGAAACCGGGCGAACCGAGCCTCCCGGTCCGGTTTGGTTGCGGCGTTGGATCGGCGACGACTATTTCCAGACGGCGGTTACCGCTTATCTGATGTACGTACCGTGCCGTGACGGTGACTTCCCTGCGATTGAAAACATGCCTGCCTTGCAAACCGTATCGCTCGAGGGCACCGAAATCGGCGATGCCACTCTGCCGCGGCTCGCTCGGCTGCGGCGGCTTCGCTTTCTCAACCTCTCCGAGACGAAAATTACCGACAAAGGCGCGGCGGAGCTCAATCGGCTGAGCTGCCTGACGACGCTTTGGATTTGTCCGAGCGACGCGCCGACCGACGAGTCGGTGAGCGATGCGGGCCTGAAGCAACTTCGAGGTCTCCGAGAGTTGAAGTCGTTGGCGTTGGGCGGCAGCGGCATCACCGACGCCAGCATAGCGGTGCTTGCCGAGTTCAAGCATCTGCGGGAGCTTTACCTGCTCGACACCGCCATCACCGCCGACGGCTGGGTGAGGCTTCGCAATAGTCTTCCTGATTGCGAAGTGATGAATGGCTTCGACGAATGGCGGTGAACGCTCACCGCGCTCGCGCGGGTCGATCAATCGTTGCGGTCGCCAAAGTTTGCGCGATTGGTTGCCCGAGGCGCGACCGTCGGAACGGTCGGAAAAATTTTACGCGAGAATCGCTCCGCACTATTGCATCGTGTTCGCGCTTTCGCTAGAGTGACGCATGTGGTTGATTGAATTGACGTCGTCAAGCAACGCCTTCAAGCAACCACGCGACCTCGAGGTCGACGGCTGTGAGGTTTCCTTGTTGGAGACCAAAGCGGCGCTGGGAGTCGTTACCTCGAGGTTTTTTTCTGCGCCTCCGCCGTGTACCGGCCGCGATATTCGGCCGCCGGATATTTCTGGGCGTTCTTGATTATCTTGTCGCCGAGCGCCGCGGCGACATCGAGCCCGAGTTCGTTGGCCAAGGCCAGCGCGTAGCACACGACATCAGCCAGTTCCTCGCCCACGGCCTGCAGCTTGTCAGGGTGGGTCGCGACCGCTCGGGACTCGTCTGGAGTAAGCCATTGAAAATGCTCCATCAGTTCCGCGGCCTCGATGGCCAGCGACATGGCCAGATTCTTGGGCGAATGAAATTGCCGCCAGTCGCGCTCGTCGACGAAGTTACGCACGATCTCGCGCAACTGGCTCACGGTGGTTTGGTCGTCGGTCATGGACGTCAGGCCGTGAAAGCCTGACCTACGCGGTTGCTTGCCATAAACCCTGCTGTCGGTGCATAATAGACTGGTTAAGTTTACCCGCCTGACAGCCGAACGTCATTCCCTCCCGACGGCCGTCGAACAACTACGAGGACTCGCTCCGCATGGTGGGCCAGAATCTGGTGCATCAGAATCCCGCGCGACCGATGCGCCGCACCGCATTCCCCACGCTCGTGGCGTTTCTCGCCGCCTGCTGTCTGGCTGGCTCGGCGCATGCCGCCACGTTCCAGGTTTCGCCGGCCACCGTCAAGCTGACGGGTAACTTCGCCCGAGCGCAATTAGTGGTCACCGCCCTCAATCCCGACGGCACCGCCGGCGAGCGCTCGGCCGACCTGACGCGCCAGGCGACTTATCTATCGAGCAATCCGCAAGTGGTCACCGCCACCGCCGCGGGCTTTTTGCTGGCGGTGGGCAATGGCCAGGCTGCCATCAACGTCACCTCGGGCGGTGAGACCATCAGCGTGCCGGTCGAAGTGAGCGGCGTCGCCGAAAAGCCGCAGATCGGATTCAGCTCGCAGGTGCTGGCGGTGCTCAGCAAGGCGGGCTGCAATGCCGGCGCGTGCCACGCTAGCCAGTACGGCAAGGGCGGATTTAAGCTGTCGGTTTTCAGCTTTGCTCCCAACGATGACCACGTCGCGATCACGCGCGACCGACAGGGGCGCCGCGTCGATCCGCTCAACGCCGAGAAAAGCTTGTTTCTGCTTAAGCCGACGTTGGCGGTGCCGCACGGCGGCGGCCGGCGACTGGCAGCCGGCTCAGTCGATTATCAACTGCTCAAGGCGTGGCTGGAGGGCGGCGCGCCAGGTCCCAAACCCGAGGAGCCGCAGGTGAAGTCGATTCGCGTCTGGCCGCAGCGCCGCGTGGGTCAGCCGGGCATGACCCAGCAACTGCAAGTCATCGCCACCTACGCCGACGGCAGCACACGCGACGTCACCTGTTGGAGCCGCTTCGACAGCCTCGACGACAGCGTGGTGAAAGTCACGCCCGAAGGCTTTCTTACCACGGTCGGCAAAGGGCAGTCCTGCGTCATGGCCCGCTTCGCCGGGCAGGCCGAGGTGGCCACCGTCGTCGCCCCCTATGCCGGGCAGGTCGATCTGGCCGGTTGGACCGAGAACAACTTTATCGACGGCCTGGCCGCTAAGAAATTTCGCGAGCTGGGCATTCCGCCCTCGCCCTTGTGCGACGACGCCACGTTTATCCGCCGGGCGTTTCTGGATGCCATCGGCACATTGCCGACGCCCGAAGAGGCCGCGGCCTTTCTCGACTCGACCGACCCCGACAAACGCCGCAAGCAGGTCGACCGGCTGCTCGGGCTGACGGGCGACCCGGCTCAAGACATCTACAACAACCAATACGCGGCCTACTGGTCGCTGAAGTGGGCCGACCTGCTGCGGTCGAGCTCGGCGGCCATCGGTGAGCAAGGCATGTGGGCGCTTTATAACTGGATCAACCAGTCGCTGCGCGAAAACCGGCCCTTCGACCAGTTCGTGCGCGAGCTGATTACCGCGCGCGGCTCGCTCTACAGCAACGGCCCGGCCAACTTTTATCGCGTGGCCAACAACCCGCAAGACCGGGCCGAAATGACCAGCCAGCTTTTTCTGGGCGTGCGGCTGGGCTGTGCCAAGTGCCACCATCATCCGTTCGAGAAATATAGCCAGGAAGACTACTACGGCTTCGCGGCGTTTTTTGCCCGTGTGGGCGTGAAGGGCAGCCAGGAGTTCGGACTGTTCGGTCAGGAACAGATTGTATTGGTTTCGAGCGGCGGCGAAGTAGGGCACCCGCGCACCGGCCAAGTGATGAAACCCACGCCGCTCGAAGGCCAGCCCATCGCCGATGTGACCGACCGCCGCCAGCCGCTGGCCCAATGGCTGACCAGCCCCGACAACCCGTTCTTCAGCCGCAACGTGGTCAACCGCTATGTGGCCTATCTGCTGGGCCGCGGGCTGGTCGAGCCGATCGACGATTTGCGGGCGACCAATCCTCCTAGCAACGCCGAGCTGCTCGATGCCCTGGCCGCCGAGTTTGCCAAAAGCTGCTTCGACGTCAAAAAATTGATCCGCACGATCATGACTTCGCGGCTTTATCAGCTCGACTCGCAGCCGACGCCCGGCAACGCGGCCGACACGCGGTTCTACAGCCACTATCGCGTGAAGCGGCTGGGGGCCGAGGTGCTGCTCGACGCCCTCGACTCGGCGACCGGCACGCACACCAAGTTCAAAAGCATGCCGTTGGGTTCACGGGCGATCGAGTTGCCCGACGGAGATTACCCCGACTATTTCTTGAAGACGTTCGGCAAGCCGCGTCGGGCAAGCGTGTGCGAGTGCGAGCGATCGTCGGAGGCGAACCTGGCCCAGGCGCTGCACACGCTTAACGGCGATTTGCTGGCGAACAAAATCGCCGACGCCGGCGGGCGGCTAGCCAAGCTCTTGGCGGCGAACACGCCCTTCGAGCAAAACGTGACGGAGCTGTGGCTCGCCACCTGGTCGCGCCGGCCTACAGAGCAAGAGTTGGCGGCGCTTCGGTCGTTCCACGATCAAAGCCCAAACCCGAAGACGTTTTATGAAGATTTGCTGTGGACGTTGGTCAACTCGAAGCAGTTTTTGCACGTCAGGTGACGGATGAATGCGGAGTGCGGAGTGCAGATGAATGCGGAATTGAGAGTGAGACCCTGTGGGGAACGGGCTCCATCACGCCACGCGGTCTGTAGGGAACGCCCTCCGTGGCGTTCCTTGAACTGCGATTCGGCCCCGCGCCGCCCCTCACGGAATGCCACGGAGGGCGTTCCCTACAGACATTCTGCCCTCTCAATCGGAACGGGCGCCTTGATTGCGCTCATTGTTGTATTGCTTGCCGCTCCCACATTCGGGCAAAGCTCGTATCCGATGCTGATGAGCCTCAAGCCGCTCGCCGTGCAAATCGGCCAGACGACCGAATGCGAGGTTTCTGCCCGCTACAACCTTCACGGCGCCTATCAGGTGTTTGTCAGCGGTTCGGGCGTGACGGGCGAAGTCGTCCCACCGGAAACAAAGCCCGGCGAACCGCCGCCGGAGAAAAAGCCCGAAATGCCCAGGATCAAGCTGCGGTTCACCGCCGCGGCCGACGCGGTGCCGGGGGTGCGCAGCTTCCGCGTGGCCACGCCCCAAGGGGCTTCGACCGTCGGCACGTTGGTGGCCGTGCGCGATCCGATTATATACGAGGCTGCCGATAACGACACGCTAGTGAAGGCCCAGGCGGTGGCGTTGCCCGCCACGCTCTGCGGTGCCATCGAAAAAGGCGAAGACGTCGATTACTTCAAGTTCACCGTGCCGGCGGCCGGCGGCTGGACGTTCCATGTGCAGTCGTCGCGCTGCGAAGACAAAATTCACGACTTGCAGACGCACTCCGATCCCATCCTTACGGTACGCAACTCGACCGGCACGGTGCTGGCGGCTAACGACAATTACTTCTATGCCGATCCGCTGCTGTATTACAACTTCACGGCGGCGGGCGAGTATTTTCTCGAAATCCGCGATGTGCGCTATCACGGCAACGGCGATTGGCAATATGTGATCGAAGCCAACAACCGGCCGTTCGTGACCAACATCTATCCCTCGCGGCTGACGCCCGGTACGGCCACGCGCGTGCAGCTTGTCGGTTACAACCTGCCGGCCGATTCGACCGCGTTGGTCACGCTGCCGCCGGATATCCCTGACGGCCCGCACTGGATCAATCTGCCGCTGGCCGGCGTGCAGGCCAATGCCGCGCCGGTGATCGTCAGCCGGCTGCCTGAAGTGCTGGAAGTCGAGACCGACAACAACCTGCCGGCCCAGGCGCAGCCGACCGCGGTGCCCAGCGGCGCCAGCGGACGCATCGGCCAGCCGGGCGACATTGATTGTTATGTGTTCGAGGCGAAGCAGGGCGAGCGGTTCAGCTTCGAAGTGCTTGCCCGGCGGCATCAATCGATGCTCGATCCGCTCTTGCGGATCCTCAACGCCCAGGGCGGCGCTGTCTCGGAAGCCGACGACATGAACAACGGTCGGCACATCTATGCCGACCCGTTTCTGGAGAACTGGACCGCGCCGGCCGACGGTAAATTTGTGATCGAGCTGCGCGATCTGCACCAGCGCGGTGGCCCCGAGTACGTCTACCATTTGCAAGTCACCAAGAGCGAGCCGTATTTCACGCTCGACATCGACAGCGACAAGACGCTGCTCTCGCCGGGCACGGCCGGAGTGATTTTTGCCCGTGTCTATCGCAAGAACGGTTTTGCGGGCGAGGTGCAGTTGGCGGTCGAAGGTCTTCCACCGGGCGTGACGGCCAGTTGCGGGCGGATTCTGGCCAGTGGCAACGACGGCTGCATTGTGTTGCAGGCGGCGGCCGATGCCCCGCGCAGCGCGGCGAACGTGCAAATCACCGGCTCGGCCAGCTTGCCGGCGGCCGACGCCAGCCAACCGCCGCGGCAGCTCACCGCCGTCGCCCTGCCGCTGCAAGAAATTTATATGCCCGGCGGCGGCCGCAGCCATTTTCCGGTCGATATGCACACCGTCTCGGTGGGCGACATGATGGACCTCAAGAGCGTGAAGCTCAGCACCAACGCGGTGACGCTCAAGCCGGGAGGCTCGCAAAAGATCGACGTGACGATCGAGCGCCGCGAAGGATTTAAGGGCAACGTCACGCTCGACGTCATCTATCAGCACTTAGGCAGCATCTACGGCAACAGCCTGCCGCCCGGCGTGACGATCGACGAGAAACAAAGCCAGACGCTGCTCTCCGGCGAGCAATCGCAAGGCTACCTGACACTCTCCGCCGCGGCCGACGCCAAACCGATCGAGAATCAGCAGATCGCCGTGATGGCCAACGTCTCGATCAACTTCGTGATGAAGTACAGCTATTGCGGCGAGCCGGTCAAGGTGACGGTGACGCCGTGAGCTATTCGCCGGCCACGTCGGCCGGCAAGGGAACGCTGAATTGGAAATAATCCCGTTTGGGGTCGCTGTAGTCGAGCAGCCGCTCGGCGGTCCAAACGATCTGCCCGCGGTAACGCGTTTCCATCTTGCCCGACGTGCGGCGGGCCAAGGCGTATCGCCATTCATAATCTCCATCGCCTTCGCCGCCCGCATGCGCGGCTTCGAGCAGCAAAAACGTTTCAGGATCGGTTCCCTGCACGAAGGCGAAGATCGCGCCATCCAGCGGGCCGGCGGAGTCTGGTTCGTACCGATAGACCGGCCGGGGCAACATCCGCAACTCCTCACGATCGCTGTCGTCGGCGTTCCAACCCAGCAAGGTCGTGCGGAAATCGCGGGCCAACGATTTCAACTGTCGTAATCGCTCGGCGGCCGATTTCTGCGGCCGGTCTGCGTCGGGCACAGGCCGGTATTCGACCCCACGATTCGAGCATTGCCAAACCGTCTGGCCCTCGCGCACGGCGGCGATTGGCCCCTCGGCGAGAGACTGAAAGTTATCGCACAGCCGCCCCGCCCACGGATAGACGCACACGGTGGCCAGCGGGCGGCCATTCCGAGTCCAAATATACGTGGCGCCATCAGCCGAGCCGCGGGTGAGGTTCGCCCAGCGGAGTACGCACCGCAGCTTGAGCGGCTTTTGACGATCGGCGCCGGCGTACAGCGAGTATTTCCCGGCCGACTTGTCGAGCATGCGGTGCAGCGTTGATTTTCCCTCGGGCACTTTGTCGGCGGCCGCGGCATCGCCGCCGGGTTGGTCGGCCCGGCTGATTGGGGCGTCGGCTCCGCACAGAATCGCCGCCAAGAGGGCCGTTAGGCAAGCGATCAGGCGCCGACACTGACAAACCGCCGTCGCAACGACGGAACGATCGTAGCCTAGCATCATTCCCTCATATTTGTTGAGCTTGACCGAAGCTGGAACCGCCCGGCACAAGGCCGGGAGCTACCGCGCACACTTCAACCCTGCCCCTTACCCGCTCATTCGCTTGCGGAATACCACCATGTCGTCGCCATCGGCGTAATAGTCGGGCAACACGGCCACCTGGTCGTATTGGTGTTTTACATAAAACCGCCGCGTCAGATCGTAGTGCGGCAGCGAAGACGTTTCGATCAGTAAAATGCGGCCGTGGCGTTGGTGGATGTCGTCTTCGATGAACTGCAGCAGCGATCCGCCGATGCCGCGGGCCTGAGTCTGCTTGCTGACGGCGATCCAATAGAGATACCAGGCGTGGTCGGTCATCGCCGCCGGGGCGTAATAGGCAAAGCCGACGATTTGCCCGGCGTCTTCAAACGTGATCGAGCGATGCCCGTGCGCGTGGTTCGTGGCATGATAGTCGTTCAACACTTCTTCCAGCGCGTCGATTTCCAGCGGCTTGAAGACGCCGGTCTGTCGGGCCAAGTCGATGAGTGCGTACTGATCGGAGGGGATCGTGGGTCGGATCATAGATATCTCGTTCAGCCGGTCGTGCCT
The DNA here is from genome assembly GCA_035252155.1 of Pirellulales bacterium. Classification (GTDB taxonomy): domain Bacteria; phylum Planctomycetota; class Planctomycetia; order Pirellulales; family JAICIG01; genus JAICLL01. Next base: position 12,740 of record DATFDL010000005.1, read on the forward strand.
TGGCCGTTTCCACCGTTGGCCGAAGCGCGTCGCAACCGCTCGATTTCTTGCCGCAACCGTTCGTTCTCCTCTTCGGCGCGGAGCCGCGCATCTCGTTCGCGTTGACGCTCTTCCTCGGTATGAACGCGCTCGCTCTCCACGCGGCGTGCCTGATCTTCCGCCGCGAGCCGAAGCTCTTCCTCCGTTGGCAGCCAGGCATTCGTAACCGGATCATAGATCCGCAGATCGCCCTCATCGCGCTCGAATTGCAGGCCGCCCAGCACTTGGCTCGGCAAGCGTCCCGCGACTGGTTCAATCGGCAGGTACTCGCCGTGCTCTAAGCGATAGCGTTGCAGCGGCGGGTCAAGGTACTCGGCGTAGGGGTCGAAGAGGATGTATTCGCGCACGCTCAACATTTGGCGATAAAGCCACATCTTATCGTCAACGTCTTCATCGCGAGTCGAAGCGCTGGTCAGCTCAATTACGAGATCGGGAGTACGCCCGCCCTCTTCCCAGACAAGGTATTTCTTGCGCGGCTTGTCCCGGGGGACGCCGAAGACGACGAATACGTCCGGCGACACATGCTTGAGCCGCTCGCCGGGCACGTAGTACACGAACATGTTGGCCGCCGCGAAGAAGGTTGGGTTGTCGGCGTAATACCGGTCGAGCGCGTCGCGCAGCTTGACCATGTTGTTGATGTGGCAGGGCGTTTCACCCACGGGACGACTGTCTCCTGAGGGGTAGTCGATTTCCTCGCCGAGCGCTGGCCGTGTAAAAGGTAGAGTGGCCATGCGAGTTGGGTCTCCTGCCGGGTGTTGACTTCATTTTATCCTTGCGCAACGCCGCCGTCATCTAGCATTTCCCGGTTTTGACTTTTGCATTTTTCATTTTGACTTCTCATTCGGCCGGGAATTCGGCCCGCGGCCGTTCTGCAGATCGGCAAAAGGTAAAAATGCAAAATGCAAAAGTCAAAATGCAAAATGGAGCCGACCTAGAAAGGCCGTCCGACGAGTGTTAAGCTTGGCCGGTCACCCGCACCCAAAGGCACAAGCATATCATGCCCGAACGAGGATGGAAGCAATTGCTGGCCGGCTGGCCCTGGTTCCAAGGCGAGGGTGCCTACCCGATTGCCGCGTATTCCGAGTTCATGCCTCCGCCGCGGCTGGGCCGCAAGGCGTACGGCAACGTCGATCACACGCTGTTTGACGACGAGGATCTTTGGGGCTGGCGCGTCTCGGAGTACGAAGAAGCCTGGGAACTGCAACCGGGGCTGCGAACGCTGGCGGGCGAAATCCTTCAATCGCTGCGCCGGCTGGGGCGCGGCAAAGCGGCCCATGGCATCTCGCGCCACAAGCTCGAAGACAATCCGTATTGGCCCGAGTCGCTGCACGAGCGCGGCGCGCCGGCGCACGAGCGTTATGTGATCTTGATGCCGCTGGCGTTGGCTCGCACCCAAGACGACAAAGGCCGGGTGCGCTGGACGCTCTTCGGCGCCAGCGAGCAAGGCCCGGCTCGGGCGTTTTGGCGCGGCATGTTTCGCTCGCCCCGCCAGGAATTACCGGCCGAACAAGCGATGGGCTTCCTGCGCAGGCTGCTGGCGTCCGCCTACGGCGAGCCGCCCGACAAGCTCGGCGACTTGCGACGGGCGGGCTTTCGAGTGTTCGCTCCCGCCAGCGAGCATCTGTTGAGCTATTGGCGCGACGATCCGCTGCCAAGCTGGACCAACGAGTTGCAATGGTCCAAAGGCCAGTCGCTGCGCGGCGTACGCTGGCTCTTGACGTTCGAGCCGTTCTCGCGGCTGCCCGAGCCAGTACAACGGGCGTATCTCGCGGGTGATCTGCACCTGCTGCCATTTCCCGGTAGCCTGGTGTTTTGGGGCTGTCGCGGCTACCTGTCGCTGGCCGACGAGTTGCCGCTGGGCGTGCAGATTCCGCTGTTGCACCTGATCGAACGGCACGAAGGGCCGCGCGGCATTCGCATTCCGCAGTCGGGCATCATGCACGAACCGCAGGAAGGCCGGCCGACGCCAAAGGGTGACGGCCTGGAAGGCCATCCTCCCATGAACCACCACGGCCCCTTGCGAAATCATTTCCGGCGTACACATCGCTGGGAGCGTGTCCATCGGCACGAAGATTCATTGGCCATGAGCAAAAGCGAAGACAAAGTCGCCCACGTGCTGTTCAGCGCCGAGGCCGACGACGTGGGACTTTATGGCAAGCCGATGGCCCGCAATGCGCAGATCTGGACGCACGACGATCATCTTTTGCTCGATGGCCCGCGGGCCACACATGAGCAACTGTCGCAGGCCGCCGGGCAATTGGCCGCCGGTGGTTTGTTTGGCTACCGCTTCTTCTACCCCGCCATGCGCGTCGGTCGGCACGAAGTCTATTGGCATCGCCCGCTGGTGGCCTATCTCTCGGACGACGATAAGCCGGTCGTGGTCGCCGACGGTCCACTTGGCTGGCTGACCGCCTACGACGCCGAGCGGCCGCGGCCCGATCGGCCCATCGAGCTTTGGCCGCGGCTGGTGCGCCGCCCGCCGCACCAGACGGCCATCGAAATCTTCGACCATGAGCACGACCAGCATTATCGCGTCACCGCCGTCAACATCCGCAAGCTGCTAGAGGCTTGGGAGCTCTTCGATCGTCGACCGCTGTCACGCGCGTTTGCCCGGCAGTTGCTCACCTTGCCGAAGGAAGAAAGCCTCGATGACTGGCTCGCATCGCTTCCTAACCGTTCGAGTAATGCGAAAGCGGCCGAATCGTTGGTCAGCACGCTCAAGCAGTGCCTGGCGAAAGAATCCGATGCGAAGGCGACGAGCGGTCGTCGCGGCTCGAAGACCGCCCGAACGACCGATGCGCCCGAGGCGCTCACCTTCGACCGTACCGCGCGGCGATCGTTTGAGACGGCGTACTGGCGCACGATTTACAAGCTGGCCGCCGGACGCTATGTGAACAAAGACAACGCCGACTGCGTGCTCGACCGCAAAACTCGCCGACGGCTTGTGCATCACCATCGTGACCTGGAAGCATTGGGCGACTACCTGCTGCGATATTACCGCCGACTGGTGGAACGCAAGCAGATGGCCGGCAAAGCCCTCGTCGGCGAGTTGCCGTTCTTTTGGAAAACCGATTTCAATTTCGAGTGGTCGGGCGGCTGGTCGAACAATCAACAACAAACCACCTACGAGCGCGACTTGATGGTGGTCATCCCTGGCCGCGACCGACGCCGCGCGGTGATCATGGCCGACCACTATGACACCGCTTACATGGAAGATATCTATGGCTACTCCCACGGCGGACACGGACCGCGGCTGGCGGCGGCCGGCGCCGACGACAATCATTCCGCCACTGCCGCCCTTATGCTCGGCGCCCCGATCTTTCTCGACCTCAGCCGCGCCGGCCGGTTGGCGTGCGACGTATGGCTGGTTCACCTGACCGGCGAAGAATTTCCTTCCGATTGCCTGGGGGCGCGGCATTTGGCGCAGTGCCTGGTCGAAGGCACGCTGCGGCTGCACCTGCCCGGCGGGCGGCGGCGCGATCTCTCGCGCACGCGCGTGCAAGGGCTGTACGTGCTCGACATGGTGGCCCACAACAACGACCGCAATTGCGACGTCTTTCAGATTTGTCCGGGCACCAGCCGTGAGTCGATGTGGCTGGCCTACCAGGCGCACGAGGCCAATCGCGCTTGGAACGTGTTGAGCCGCGAGTGGAATCAGCGGCCGAGCCGCCGCGGCTGCGCGCGCGGCCGCCGCAGCGCCGACGGCAAGACGCTGCCCGAAACCGCGTTGCACCCGCACCTGCACGGTGAAGTGCGCCCCACGATCGACCCGCGCAGCACGCTCTACAACACCGACGGGCAAATCTTCTCCGACGCGGGCGTGCCGGTCGTGCTCTTCATGGAGAACTACGACATCAACCGCAAGGGCTATCACGACACGCACGACACGATGGAGAACATCGACCTCGACTATGGCTCGGCGGTGGCTGCCATCGCCATCGAAGCCGTGGCGCGTGCGGCGACGCGAAAGCCGGAAAGGAGACCGGAAACCCGGTGATTGTTGCCGGATCGGTGAGCGATTATCCTCATGATACAGTCCGCCATCCCTTCAATTGCAGTTTTGGAGACCGCCATGCACCCGAAACAAGCATCGCGTCGCGATTTTCTCCGCACGTCTGCCGCCGTCGCGCTGGCGGCCGCGCCGTCGATTGTTCCCGCCCGTGCCTTGGGCCGCGAGGGAGCGTTCGCCCCGAGCGACACGATCAATCTGGGCGTGATCGGTATCGGTCCGCGATGCACGTACGACCTGAAGGCCATGCTCGGCCTGGCCGACGTGCGGTGCCTGGCCATCGCCGACGTGCAGGCCAGCCGCCGTGACGCCGGCAAAAAACTGGTTGACGAGCACTACGGTAACCAGGATCTGAAGCTCTACCGTGATTTCCGCGAGTTGCTCGACCGTAAAGACATTGACGCCGTGTTGATCGCCACCGGCGACCGTTGGCATGCGCCGGCCGCGATCCTGGCCGCCGAGGCTGGCAAGGACATCTACTGCGAAAAGCCGTGCGGCCTGACGATCGGGCTGTGTCAACAGCTTGCCGACACCATCCAGCGGACGGGCCGGGTGTTTCAGGCCGGCACGCAGCGGCGGAGCGTGCCGAATTTTCAGCACGCGGTCGAGCTGGCGCATTCCGGCAAGCTCGGCAAGATCCACACGCTCTATGCGTCGGTCTATACGCCGTCGCTCGATAACGCCTGGCTGCCCGCCGAGCGCACTCCGCCGGCCGAAGTGGTCGATTGGAACCTCTGGCTCGGCCCGGCGGCCTGGCGTCCGTTCAACAGTCGGTACGTATCGGGCGGCTGGCGCGGCTATTGGGACTTCGATTCGGGAGCGAAGCTCTTGGATTGGGGCGCCCACACGGTCGACTTGTGTCAATGGGCGAACAAGGCCGACGATACTATGCCGCTGCAGTTCGAGCCGCACGACAACAGCATCACCGCGCAGTATGCCAACGGCGTGAAGCTGGTGCTCGATTTCCTCAAAACGCCGTTTGGCGAACGTCCGGGCTGGGTGCAGCACTTGGGAACCTGCCCCGTGCGATTCGTCGGCGACGAAGGCTCTGTCGAGACTGGTGACAGCGGCGAGATCGAGGTTTCGTCGGCCGCCTTGAAAAACGAAGTGAATCAGCCGGGCAAAAAGAAGGTGGTCGGCCTCGACGTGTCGGCGCACGCCCGCAACTTTTTCGATTGCGTCCGCACGCGCGGCTTGCCGGCGGCCAACGCGCAGGTGATGCGGCGTTCGCACATTGCCTGTCACGCGGCGGCACTTTCCTGGATTTTACAGCGGCCCTTGAAGCTCGATCCTGTGAAGGAAGAGTTCATCAACGACGACGAAGCCAACCGCCTGCGCACCCGTGCCGCCCGCGACTGGAAAGCGTGAACGCACTGAAGTCCGGCGGCGGCGCGTTCACGGGCCTACCCGATCGAGCCACCACTGGCACTCGGCCATCGTCGTGTTCGGCCGGAAGCGCGCGTAAAGCTCAATGTCTTTCAGCGCCGCCACAACGATCGCTTCGTCCTCCGTATCGGCCCAGATCTTCAAGAGCTGCAGAGATGAAACCACCGTTAAACCGGCTTGCCGACTGAGGCGTATCGCCTTGGCGTCATCGGTCGCGATCAGCCACCCTCGGCTTTCGGCCAACGCCAGGCACATTGCTTCGCCGTCCGAGCGGAACATCGCCGCATATTGGGTGAACAGATCGGACTCGGCTTGCGATTCCGCATCGCAGAGCGTTAGCACCTTCGCGGAAATCAAACCGGACAAATTAACTGGTACGGAAACCAACGCGCTGGCATCGCCGATATCGCGTTGCCGGATATAACGTACTTCGCCCTGCACCTTGACCGGTAAGTGCCAGGCAAGACTCGACGCGCGCAAGATCGCTTCGGCATGGCCGGAAGCCAGCAGGTCAATAAGACAGCAGGCGTCGATGATGGCAGCAGGCACGCTACGTTCTTGCGAATGTCACGACGCCTCAGTGAGCAATGATTTTTGAAAGTCGAGGCGGACGTCGCGCTCTTCGCCCGTGGCATCGACGACTTCCCGGCTGGTGAGCGTGTTGGCGACAATCTCCCGGGCGGAGACAATGTCGCACCGCAGGTAGTAAGCCAGATCGCTGTCGCCGATCTCGCCTCGCTCGTAGGCGGTGACCGCCAAAAATCGATACCGCTCAGGGAACGGTTGGTCGTTGATCGGCTGAGGGCGAAGCCCAAGAAGATCGGCCGCCTGCTTCGGTGCAAACTTCGCCTCCTTCAGGAACTGCCAGCTCCCTCTGGTAATCAGCCCAAGCTGTTCGAGCCGCAGCGCCATTGCTTCGACCGACACAAAATAAAAATGGCTCAGCCTCCGCAAGTCGGCGACCTGAAAATCATTCGTCGAAGTCACCACGTCGTAAAACCGCTGCCGGACACTCGTGGCGGGCATCAGGAACGCCAGCGAGAACGCCTCGGCGAACCGCTCGTTGAGCGGTTTTCGACCGGGCATACTCAGATAATCGATCCCCGGCTTGAAGCGATCGACGAGCAAGTGCGCGTACTCGTGCAGCATCGACACCCGGCGGCGCTCAGGGGGATGCTTGCTGTTTACGAGAATGCAGCAGCCAAGTTCGGCAGTGTAGGCATACATGCCGGCGATAGCCGAGGGAAGAGCCGTGTAGAAGATCCGCAGGCCGACATTCCATTCCAACGCGGCTCGAAGGTTAATGACCGGCTGATCGCCGAGGCCCAAACGCTGCCTCTCGCGCTGAGCCTCTCCTTCGGCGAACTCTGCGGGATCCAGCCGGGCGTCGAGCGTGATTTCTGGCGGATAATTGAACCGTAACGGAGCGCTGGTGATTCGCTCCAGCTCTCGATAGTCTTCGGCCAGCCGTTGCAGTTCGTCGATGGCCCCGTTGAGCGCCTGCTCATCGGCTCTTTTCATTTTTTCGGCGACGGCCCTGAGGTGCGGCTGCAGCGCCACGATTGGTTCGTCCGGACGGACGAGTTCGTGGACGTGTCGCCCGAGAAATGTAGCCAACCTAATGATTTCGTCTGACTTTGCTGGGCGCTCGCCTTTTTCGATGGCGATGTAGGTCGGGCGGCTGCACCCAAGGAACTCGGCGACTTCTTCTTGCGTTTTGCCGCGGGCCTTGCGCGCTTCCGCAATGCGCTGGCCCAGGATACGCGGGTCAATTTTCTGTGGCGGATGCATTGCGTTGGCTCCAAAAAGCAAAGCATGCAGTTTTTCACAATGTCAACTCATAGTATCATATTTCTATACATCATGTAAAATGACTAGATCGCCTCCTGGCAAGGCTTTACGTAATGCATTGCCATTACGCGACTTAGCCGTAAGCATGTCGCTGGGGAGGCAAGAATTGCATCATTGAGTGGCAGGAAAAACTGATTCCGCCGGGTCTAGCGGTCTGGCAACCTTGCCCTACCTTGCCGAGATTCAGATTCCCATTTGGGCCAGGGCGTCGATGATGCCGCCCACGGTGCCGGAGAGCGTGGGATGGGTGGCCTCGAAGCGCTTGGCGGCCTCGGCCAATCGGCCCGCCAGCGAACCGCGCCCGGCCTGCCCGGTGCTTCTCGTACCCGCCAGTGAGCCGGTTTGTTGAGCGGCGAGCACTTTCTCGACGTCGCCGATGGTCCGCTCGATGAGCGACCGCGATGCAGGATCGAGGTTCAGCGTTGTATCCAACTGCCGCCGAAGTTCGGCCAGGTCCGCATGCAGTTGTTCGTGCTGTTCAGCCATGATCGTCCTCGTCTTGTCGGCCGCCCGAGAAGGTTCGAATTTCTGAAAGGTCATTTTAGCCCGTCTCGGACAAGTTAAATAGAACGTTGTCGTGCGGTTGCTGAGTTTATGACGGCCCGCTGCTGGCAATTCAGCCTGAAACGGTTACTGGCGGCAACCGCTTTGGCGTGCATAGCGGTGTGTCTGCTGTCTGATGTGCCGCGGCTGCGTTGCGAGCTGTTTCAAGTGTTGGCCTATTTTCTGTCGGCGGCGGTTGCTGGCACCGGGCTGGGTGCGTTGCTGAAATGCCCGTGCCGCGGCACGTTGCTCGGCGTAGTGCTGGCTGGCCCCGCGATTCCGCCCCTGGCGATCGTGCGTAAATGGATCTTCGTTCGATTCGGCATCTGAGATGTAGTGTGGGACGAGGTTGCAAGTCCCACCATATCGGCTGCGCATACGGAAGCGTCGTGGTGAGGCAAAGGTGGACTTCGCTCGGCCCACCCTACTTACCCTACTTACCGCGCAAGCGAGCGCGAATCGCCTTCAACCGTTCGGCAAGCTCGGCCTCGTAGCCGCGCGGGACGGGACGGTAATACTCGCGCTCGACCCCCAAGTAATCCTGCGCGGCGATAGCGTCGGGGGCGTCGTGCGAATACTGATATCCCTCGCTGCGGTCCAGCCGCGCCGCTCCGGGATAATGCTGGTCGCGCAGATGAACCGGCACCGGCAACAACCGACCCTCGTTCACGTCGCGCCGCGCTTCGCCGATGCCTACCGTGGCCGCGTTCGATTTCGGCGCGCACGCCAGATATGTGACGGCCTGTGCCAGAGGCAACTGACATTCGGGCAGCCCGACAAACTCGCACGCCTGCATGGCCGCCACCGCCAGCGGCAGGGCCTGGGGATCGGCATTGCCAATATCCTCGCTGGCCGCGATGACAATCCGTCGGGCCAGAAACCGCACGTCCTCGCCCGCTTCGAGCATCCGGGCGAGCCAATAGAGCGCCGCGTCGGGGTCGCTGCCGCGAATGCTCTTGATCAGGGCGCTGGCGGCGTCGTAATGAGCATCGCCGGTGGCGTCGTATTCGATCGCCTTGCGCTGCACCGATTCCTCAGCCAATGCCCGCGTGAATCGCAGAGGCCGTTCCTCGCTCGAAAGCACGCCGACTTCGAGAGCGGCCAGGGCGCGCCGGGCATCGCCGTCGCTCACTTCGGCCAGAAAATCCAAAGCATCGTCGTCGAGCCGCACGTCTTGATCGCCCAGGCCGCGGCCGCGGTCGGCCAATGCCCGGCGCACGAGCGTCTTGATTTCGTCGACCGACAACGGCTGAAACTGAAAAATGCGGCTGCGGCTGACCAGCGCGCTGTTGATCGCGAAAAACGGGTTTTGCGTGGTCGCCCCGACCAAAATCAGCGTGCCGTCTTCGACGTCGGGCAGCAGCACATCCTGCTGGGCGCGATTGAAGCGATGGATCTCATCGACAAAAAGCAACGTCTTCTGCCCGCTGGCCGCCAGCCGATCGCGGGCTTGCTCGATCGTTTCGCGCAGCTCTTTGACTCCACTGGTGACGGCGTTGAGCTGGCGGTAATGGCTGCGGCTTTCGGTGGCCAGCAGCCGGGCAAGCGTTGTTTTGCCGGTGCCGGGCGGGCCATAGAAGATCACCGATCCCAGCCGATCGGCCTTCAGCAGTCTCCGGAGCAGCTTGCCTTCGCCTAAGAAGTGCTGCTGGCCGACGAATTCGTCGAGTGTGGTGGGCCGCATGCGCGCGGCCAGCGGCTCAACCGCGCGGCGGTTGGCCGCCTCGGCATTCTCGAAAAGCGATTTGCCCATGCCCCCATCTTATCAGGCTTCCGGCGTAACACCCAAGACGATGTCGAACTTCGCCGCCAACTCGCCGAGAGATGACTCCTTGATGGGCGCGAAGTCAATGATCACCGCGTCGCGGGCTTTGGGGTCGCGAATGCGGCTCAGGATGCCGTCGCGGGCGTTGCCTGGATCGCCCTTCACGTAGCACTGCGTGGTGAACTTTTCTTGCCCCTTGCGTTTCACGGCAAAGTGAATGTGGGGCGTCCGGCCGGGGTAGGCGACGGGCTTGACCGTGCGGAAATAATATTCGCCGGTCGAACCGGTCAAGAACCGGCCAAAACCCTGAAAGTTCTTGTCGCGCCGGTCGCGATTATTGCTGCCGCCGTGCAGGTAGGCGCCTTGGCTATCGACTTGCCAGATCTCGATCGTGGCGTTGCGGATCGGTTCGCCGCGCGCATCAAGCAGGCGGCCGCTCAGATGTGTGATTTCGCCCACGGCCGGCGTGATGCCGTCGTTGACGATCAGCAGATCGTTGTCGGTATCGAGCGGCAGATGATCGGGATAAAACGGCCCCTCGGTCTGGGCCGGCGTGCGAACCAATTCTTCGGCAAACAGTCCGGGCACGGTGAAAAACGCGGCGCCTCCCGCGGCGACTTTCGTCAAAAATCCGCGGCGGTGCGACAAGTAACGCGACATGGATCTTGATTCCTTAGAGAGATGTGTTCAATCAAACCCTAGTGTACCGCCGCCGGCGAGATGTTACAGCACTACTTAGCGCGCAACTCGATCAACTCCACCGTCTTCGCGGCCGGGTCTCGCCGCGCCAGCCAAAAGCCTGCGCCACCCATCGAGCACGGCGTCAGGCTGGCGGGACCGGGTGAAAGACCAGCCAGGACCGACTCGCCATTCGGCTGGCCGGAAGTCAGATCAAGCCAACGCAACCGCGGAACCTCGGTTGGAATCGCTTCGACCAAAAGTAAGGCCGGCTGCGCCGCCGACGCCGCGGCGACCACGGCCTGTGCGGCCGCGGTGAAATGCCAGCGTGTTTCACCTGAGTTGGCGTCGTAGAGATCGACGCCGTCGTCGGTTCGCACCGCCAATCGTTCTGTCCCCACGGCCATTACCCGCCGCGCCGGGCCGATCACGCGCCGCCAGTGCTCTCGGCCGGTCGATAGGTCGATGCTCTGCAAAAGGCCCTCGACGGGCTGGTAGCAAAAGACGCAATCGGCGCCCGGCCCAATCCAGGGAAGCTCGGACGAATTTGCGCCAGTCGGCGGCCGATCGCGCGCGTCGATTCGCCGGGCCCAGCGCGGTCGGCCCCGCAAATCAGCGGCGATGACCACGTCGCTCGTGGCAAAGACCAGCGAGTCTTCCACGACCGTCAACGTGCAGCGAGTGGAAGGCGCATCGCCAGACAGCCAGGCAAGCCGTAGCCGCTCAATGACGCGGCCGGTGGCGATGTCGAGTGTGGCAAGATCGACGCGCCGTCGTCCGGCTACATCATCGTGTACCAGACAGACGACAAACCGGTCGTCGATCAACAGCGGATCGCATACTGCGCGGGGCACCGAGCGGTCTTTCCACAGCGGCTGTCCTGTATCGACCGAGAGACCGACCAGCTCCGGGCCGCCCGCGCCGATCTGGCGAACATAGACCGCCGACCCGATCACGAGAGGGCTCATCGGCTCGGCCGACCATGCCGGCGCTTTGCCTGCCTCTGCGAGTGAGAAAAGCCAGCGACGGTTGCCGTCGGCCGGATCAAAAGCGGCCACGCTGTAGCCGCTGCTGACGATGACTGAATTGGCCGCGCGAGCCAACCGGACCGGGCGCGTAACTTCTGGGGCGGGCGGTCCGCCGCCGTCGAACCGGGCCGCAACTCGTGCTGTGTAATTGCCCGGTGGCGGCGCGAGCGGTTCGACGCAATCGCTACGTGCTGCCGGGGCGCGAGAGCGCATTTCGGCGGCAAGTTGCTCGAACTCGGCCGGGCTGAGTTGCTGGCCGTCGAATTCGAGCGACTCTTCAGGCGGCGAGCCGAGATCTCTGCCCAACATGGCGGCGGCCAAGCGCACGCGCGCGGCAAGCGAACCGCCAGCGCCGTCGGCCGCTTCGCGCGCCGCGGCGCGATAGTGGGCCAGCGCCTGTCGAAAGCGACCGGCGGCCA
>DATFDL010000006.1:0-22033 GCA_035252155.1 Pirellulales bacterium
ACCATGGCGCCAAATAAATAACCGTCTGATCGATTCCGCCCTGTTGTAATGCAAGTTTCCACCGATACTCCTGCTTCGGCGGTCTCGCCGGCCGCGGCTAGTGCGGCGCGCGACGCCGAGTCGAAGCGGCGTTTGGCCGAGCGACGGCGGCGCTGGCAGTTCAACACGCGCCGGCTGCGGCGCACGGCGGCGCTTGTGGTCCTCCTGGCGCCAGCCGGTTATTTCTGGCACGCCTACCAGGTGCAGCGCAACGCCGACGCGCTGTTGGAACGAGCGGACGACTGCGAGCGCGACGAAGATTGGCGGCAAGCCGCCAAAGAGCTGCGGCAATTCTTGCGTCTGCGTCCTGACGACACCGAAGCCCGGCTGCGGTTGGCCGACGATTTTGGCCGCGCGGCGACGACGCGCAGCGACACGCAGCGGGCCGTTCAACTCTACGCGGTGGCTATTTCGCTGGCGCCGAAAGACCTGCAATGGCGCCGTCGCCATCTCGAGGCGCTGCTCGAATTGGGCGACCACGAAGCCGCCCTGCAAAGCGCCGATGAACTGCTGGACGTGCAGCCGCAAGACGCGGCCGCCTTGCGCGTGAAAGCGCTGGCCCTGCATGCGCGCTACCTGCTCAAGAACGAAACGTCCGAAGACAAGATCCAGCGTGCGTTGCTCGCGGCCCACGAAGCCGACCCCGCCGACGTGGAGGTTGCCACGAACCTGGCCCGGTTTTATCGCAACGAGCTGCGGCAGCCGGCGCCCGACGAACGCGCTCGCCGGGCCGACGAGGTGATGGACCGCTTGATAGAAGCAGGCCGCTCGAACGTGCAGGCTCTGCTCGCCCGCTACTTGTATCGCAGCGAGTTCGAGCTGTCCGGCGCCGAGGCCGACTTGCGTGCGGCCGAAGCCGCCGATCCCGAGCACACCAACGCTTCGTTGGCGATGGCGGCGGGGCTGCACGCCCAAGACCTCCGGCAATGGCAAAGCGCCCGCGAGTGTTTTGAGCGTTTGATTCGGCTCCTGCCTGCCGAGGCGCAAGGCTATTCGTTGCTCGGACAAACCTATGAAGCCGAAGACAACCTGGCCGAGGCGATGAGCGCCTGGAAAGCGGGCTTGGAGGCGACGGGCGGAAACGACCTGCGGTTGCAGGCGCAATTGGCATCGGCGCACCTGCGGCAGCGGCAATTCGACGAGGCCCAGGCGCTGATCGATCCGATGGAACGACAGATCCTGCACATGTTCGGCGCCGAGCAGACGCAGTGGCTGGCCGCGTTGTATTCGCTGAAGGCCGACAGCGCCACCTCGCGCGACCAATATGGCGAGGCCGTGCCGTTGCTGAAGCGGGTCTTGGAGCTGAGGCAAGGCGGAGCGATCACCGTCAACAAAGCGGCCGGCGACCACCATGTGTGGATGCAGCTTGGCAAGTGCTACGGTCGGCTGCGGATGTGGGACCACGCGGCGGCGGCCTATCAAAGCGCCGCCGAGCTGCAGCCGCGCGATGCCGCGGCGCACCTGGCCGCGGCCCACGCCTGGGAGCAAGCCGGCTGGCTCGACGAAGCGCTGCGGCATTACGAAGAGGGCCTGGCGCTCGAGGGGCAATCGGCCGCCGGCTGGGAATCGCTGGTCAATGCCCGGCTGCGGCAGCAGGTGATGCTGCCTCCGGCCAAACGCGACTGGCGGGCGTTTCAGCAGTCGCTGGCTGGCGCGCTGGATCGTCTGCCCGACAGCACGTTTCTCAAGCTGCTGGCCGCCGAATACGAATTGATTCGCGGACAGGCCGAATTGGCGGCCAAATTGTTTGAGGCCCTGGAACCGTTGGCGGTCGCTTCACCCAGTCTGGCTGGCAGGTTGATCTTCAACTACGAGCGAACAGGCGGCGCCGCCAAGGCCGACCGATTGCTGGAAAAGCTGCGGGCCGAACAGGGCGAGACGCTGGCGGTGCTGTTGATCGAAGCCGATCTGCTCTATCGCCGCGACCGCGAAACCGAAGCCGCCGCTGCCCTCTCGCGCGGTTTGGCCGGGCTGGCCGAGGCCGACCAGCGGGCGGTGCGTTATCGTCTGGCGCTATTGAATTTGGCCGGCGGCAAGCAACCGCAGGCCCGCGCCGAGTTGGAAAAACTAGTGCAAGAAGATCCCGAAGACGTCCTGCCGCTGCAGATGTTGATCGAGCTCGATCTGGAGTCGGGTGGCCTGGCCGAAGCCCGTCGCCGCGTTGAGCAGCTTGAGGCCTCGACGCGGGCCGACGCGCAGGCCGGCGCACGGTTCTATCGCGCCCAGTGCCTGCTGGGCGAAGCTTCGGCATTGACCGATCCCGCGGCGCGCCACACGCGCGTCGATGAGGCCCGCCGCCTGCAGCGTGAGCTCGAAGCCCTGAGACCCTACTGGCCGCCGTCGCATTTGCTCAAGGCCCGCGTGGCGCAGATGCAAGCCCGGCCCGACGACGACACGGCCATTCAGGCCTATGGGCAGGCCCTGCGGCTGGGCGAGCGGCGGGTGGCCGTTTATCAAGAAATGATCGCCTTGCTGCTGCGACAAAACCGCATCGCCGAGGCCGACGCTTATCTCGACCGGTTGCGGCAGGCCGCCGAAGTGCCGCCGGAGTTGGCCGCCTTGGCGATGGCGACCGACCTGCGTCAAGGCAATCTGGGGCGGGCCATTGAAATCGCCCGCCGCGAGCTGGTCCGGAATCCCGACGACGCGCTCGCTCATGTGCGGCTGGGCCAGTTGCTGTCGGTCGATTTGCCGGCCGAAGGCGCCGAGCGCACGGCCCGCCTGGCCGAGGCCGAAGCGGAACTGCGCCGGGCCTGGGAGCTGGCCACGTCCGATCCGCGCACCTGGTCGGGGCTGTTGGCTTTTTATCATCAGACGGCCCAGCCCGACTCGGCCCGCGCGCTATTGAAGCAGATCGAAGATCGCGGATTGCTGAGCGATCTCGATCGGCCGTTTTTCTTGGCCCAAGGCTATGCGTTGCTGGGCGATACCGAGCGGGCGCGCACGTATTTTCTCAGCGCCGTCGAAGCGAACCCGAATCGCGCGGCGGTGTTGTTGCAGGCCGCACACTTCTTCTTCCGCACCGATCCGCAACGCAGCGAGCAGTATTTGCGGCGGGTGGTCGAGCTCGAGCCGGGCGAAGGCACCGCCGAACGCATGCTCGCCACTTTGCTCGCACTGCGAGTCCACGCCGAGAGCGAGCTTGACGAAGTTTGGACGCTACTCGATCGTTCGGGCGGCGGCGCGGCGCCTGAGATCGCCGATCAGCGGCTGAAGGCCATCTTGCTGTTGCGTCGCGGCGGCGTGAAGTTCCGCGAGCGCGCCCGGCAGGTGCTCGAATCGCTGGTCAGCAGCGCCAACAGCGCGGCTACCATCGACCGCCTGTTGCTGGCCCGTCTGTATGAGGCTCAGGGCCAGTGGAGCAAAGCCCGCGAGCAGCTTGAGTTCCTGGTGCAACGCGACCGCCCCGAGCCGGCGCACCTGGCTGCCTTTGCCGATCACTTGCTGCGCACCAGCCAAAAGCAGCCCTCGACGCTGAAGAAAGCGGCCGAGCTGATCGACCGGCTCGCCGCGCTCGAACCCGAGACCACGCACTTTCGCACGCTCAATCTGCGGGTGCGGCTGCTGGCCGAACAGGGCGAGACCGAACAAGCGGCGTCCATGGTCGGGGCATTTCTTGCCAGTCAGCCGCAACAATCGGCCCCGCAACGGGCCGAGCTGTTGGGTCGCGTGGCCCGGCTTTATGCGTCGCTTGAGCTGGCCGACCCCGCCGAGGCCGCTTATCGCCAGGCCCTCGATCTGCAGCCCAAGGCGTATGTGCCGTTGGCGATCTGGCTGGCGCGGCATGGACGGGCGCATGAAGGTATCGAGCTCTGTTTGGCCGCGCACGACACCGACGCCCGGGTGGCGGTAGCCCTGGCGGCGGTCATCACGGTCGGCACCGTCGAGGAAGAAGACCGCCGGCGGGCCGAGCCGCTCATCACCGCCGCCTTGGCCAACCATCCCGACGATCGGCTGTTGTTGTTCGGCACGTCGGCCATGCAAGCCATGCAGGGCAACAACGACGAAGCGGTCCGGCTGCTGCGGCAGATGCTGGCGCTTGATCCACAAAACGTGGCCTCGCTGAACAACATGGCGCTGCTGCTGAGCCAACGGGCCGACAGCCGGCGCGAGGCACTGGAATATATCGAGCGGGCGTTGCAGATCGGCGGCATGCAGGCCGAGCTGCTCGACACCAAAGGCTGGGTATTGCTGCAGCAGCGCGAGGTCGACGAAGCGGCCTCGCTCTTCAAGGACGCTCTGGCGTTGTCGCCCACCAGCGCACGGCATCGCTTTCACCTGGCCTTGAGCCTGCAATACCTGGGCAAGACCGACGACGCCCGCCAGGCTTTTGAAGAGGCGCGGCAAAGTAATCTGGCCGCGGAGCTGTTGCCGCCCAACGAACGCCAAGAACTGCTGAAACTTGAAGCCACTATTCGCTAGGATGTCCGCCACACGCCGCTACATTTTGCTCCTGTTCGCCTTCGTGCTGACGCTTGGCTCGGGCTACCTGCCCGGCGCGTTGGCGCGGCTGCGCGGTGGAGACTCGATGTCGGCCGCCGTCGATCAATTGGCCGAAACGCCGCAAGAATTCGGCCCGTGGCAAGCGCAGGCCGAGCTGTCGCTCGAGCCGCGCCTGGTCGAAATGTTGCAGTGCGCCGGCTCGGTCTACCGCAGCTATCGCAACCGCGAGACGGGCGACACGGTGACGCTCACATTGCTGGTGGGACCGCCCGGCCCCACAGCCGTACACACACCGGAAATCTGCTTTTCGAGTCAGGGTTACCATGTGGAGTCGTCGCCGGTGCGAAAAAAGATCGAGCTGCCCGGCAACGCCTCGGCCGAGTTTTGGGAAGTCACCTTTGTGCCCGACCAGCCCGATCCCGCGGGCCCGCAGCGGCTGACCGCCTGGCATTCGCTCAGCGACGGCGGCGCGTGGACAGCGCCCGATTATCCGAGGCTGGTGTACGCCACCCGGCCTTACCTGATGAAGATGCAACTGGCGTCGTTGGCGAGCCCCGAGTCGGGCGACCCCTGCCGCAGTTTTTTAGAGGCGTTTTTGCCGGCACTCAAGCGGGCGGGGCAGTAGAGTTCGGCCGGCGACAAGAAACGTAGAACGGAATTTATTCCGTTTCATTCAATCGCTGAGACTAAGGCGGAGAAAACGGAATGAATTCCGTTCTACGAGGGGCGAGGGATAACAGACCGATGTCCACCATGCGATTACACCAGGGTTATGCGATGACTTCCGATCTGGACGACCGCGCGGCGCTGCCCCCTGCCCGATATTTCAATTGGCAGGGCGCGCGGTGCCGATTGGCCGGGGCCGCGCTGTTGCTGCCGGCCCTGCCTTTGATCGGACTGCTGGTGGTGCTCGTGCGGCTGACATCGCGCGGGCCGGGTATCTTTCGGCAGACTCGGGTGGGCCGCAACGGCCGGTTGTTCGTGATGTATAAGCTGCGCACCATGTCGCTCGACGCCGAGGCGGCCACCGGACCAGTCTGGTCGCAGCAGCACGACCCGCGCGTCACTCGGCTCGGTCTCCTGCTCCGACGGCTGCATCTGGATGAATTCCCGCAACTGTTCAACGTGGTCAGGGGCGAGATGGCCTTGGTGGGCCCGCGTCCTGAGCGTCCCGAGTTCGTGGCTCGGCTGGCTCGTGAGTTGCCCGACTACCTCGACCGACTGTCGGTGCGTCCCGGCATTACGGGCCTGGCCCAAATCAACTTGCCGCCCGACTCCACGCTCGACGACGTTCGCCGCAAACTAACACTCGATTTGGAATACGTGGCCCGCGGTAATTTGCTGTTCGATCTGCGGATTTTTCTAGCGACCTTTTTGCGTTTGTTTCACCTCCGCACGGCGGTGTTGCTGCGGATGTTGGGATTGCGCCGTTGTCCGGTTGTGCCGGCGGCCGAAGACGAGTTGGACGACGAGATTTCGCGGGAACCAGTGCTGGTGTAAATGTCTTTCGTACTCTTTCTACTGGTCAATGCGACGCTGTTCGTGCGGCCGGGCGAGATCATGCCCGACCTGGCACCCGTGCCGATCTACGAATGCTTGATCCTCGCCTGCTTGCTGACTTCATTGCGGACTGTGATGGAGTTGCTGTCGTGGCGACGGCTGGTCGAGCGGCCGATTGCTCTGGGCGTGCTGGGCATGTTGGCCGCGATTTTTCTTTCGCACGCCTCGCACTTCGATCTGTGGAGCGCCCGCTACGACGCCTTGAATTTCTTGAAGACAGTGATTTATTTCTTCCTGTTGCTGGCCAACGTCGATTCGCCCGGCCGGATGCGGGTGTTTTTGCTTTGGCTGCTGGGTTGCATAGGCGTGACGGTTTGTCTGGCCTTACTGCAATACCACGCTTGGATCGATGTGGCGGCCCTCACGGCGCTCCAGCAAACGGAAATCGATCCAAAAACCGGCATGGTCTATACATTTCCTCGACTGCGAAGCACCGGTATCTTCAACGACCCCAACGACTTGTCGATGATCGCCGTGGCCGGCATCGCCATCGCCGCCTACTTTTTCACCGATCGGCAAGCCGGCTTCGTCCGGTACATGTCGACGGCAGCCCTGGCGGCATGTGGCTACGCGTTGTTGCTCACGCGCTCGCGCGGCGGGTTGTTGGCGCTAGTGGCCTCGCTGAGCATGCTCTATCAGGCCCGTTATGGCTGGCGCAAAGCGATGCTGGTGGGAGCGATCGTCCTGCCCGCCCTGCTACTCGCGGCGGGCGGGCGGCAGGCCGATATCGGCGGCGCCATGGAAGAAGGCACCGGCCAAGAACGCATCAAGCTTTGGTCGCAAGGCTTGAGCATGTTGCGCGGCTCGCCGCTGTTTGGCATCGGACAAAATCACTACGCCGAAGAGGCCGGGCTGGTGGCCCACAACTCATACATTCACTGCTTCGGCGAATTGGGGCTGTTCGGCGGTTCGATCTTTTTGGGTCTGTTCTTTTATGCGATCCGTGCGCTCTACCGGTTGCCTGTCGAGGAGCTCGCAGAACTCGAACCGGAGACGGCCCGTTTACGACCCTATCTGTTGGCGATGGCCAGCGGATGTGCGGCGAGCTTGCTCACGATTTCGCGGCCCTACACCTTGCCGACGTATCTCACGCTCGGCCTGGCCGCGAGTTTTTTGGGACAACTCGAGCCGGCGCTGGGCATGGCCGAAGAACCGCTGGGCAAGCAATTGATCAAGCACGTGGCAGGCGCCGGCCTGGCGATGCTGGCCGCCACCTATCTGTTTGTCCGCGTGTTCGCACATTGGGGCGAGTGAAGCGATTTTGGATTTTGGATTTTGGATTTTCGATTGCAGGCGCGGGGCTACCTGAATGTCAACCGAAGCGACGATTGATTCAGTAAGCGATACACCGGAGTGCCACACCGCCGTCCTCGGCGGTGAGGGTCAGGTGGAGGCTGTTGGGCCAAATATGCTTGCGCGGACGCTCATCCGTCCGCCGACCGGCTGGCAATTGGTGAACTTGCGCGAGCTGTGGCGATACCGCGAGTTGCTGTTCTTCCTGGCGTGGCGCGACGTCAAGGTCCGCTATAAGCAGACGGTGCTCGGCGCCGCCTGGGCCGTGCTGCAGCCGGCGTTGATGATGGTGGTCTTCAGCATCTTCTTCGGCCGCCTGGCCCACGTCGATTCCGGCGGCTTGCCGTATCCGCTATTCGTCTTCGCCGGCCTGTTGCCGTGGACGTTGTTCGCCACGGCGATTGCGAGCGCGGGCAACAGCGTCGTCGGTTCCGAACGATTGATCACCAAGATCTACTTTCCGCGGTTGGCCATCCCCTTCGCCGCGGTGGGCGCCGCGCTGGTCGATTTTCTGGTTGCCTTCGGCATGCTCGTCGTGCTGATGTTTTGGTATCGGGTGCCGCCGACCTGGGGGCTGATGGTCGTGCCCGTGCTCGTCGCACTGTTCACCCTGGCAGCGTTGGGCGTCGGCACGCTACTGGCGGCGTTGAATGTGGCCTACCGCGATTTTCGTTATGTGATTCCCTTTTTGGTGCAGCTTTGGATGTTCGCCACGCCGAGCATTTACATGAATACGGAAGAGGGTTCAGGGTTCAGGGTTCAGGAAAGGGTTCAGGGTTCAGGGTTCAGGGTTCAGCAATCTGACGAGCCGTTGTCGACTAATCCAAAATCCAAAATCGAAAATCCAAAATTGCTCCATTCCCTTTTGGCGCTGAATCCTCTAACCGGTCTCGTGGCGTCATTTCGAGCGGCGGTGCTCGGCGGCCCATTGCCTTGGTCGATGCTCGGCTGGTCGAGCCTGGAAGTCGTTGCGTCGCTCCTGGTCGGTTGCCTCTATTTTCGTCGCGTCGAAGATTCGTTCGCCGATATTATTTGAACTTTGGCTCATCCCGTCATGTTATCCGCCATTTCGGTTCGCAATCTCGGCAAGCGCTATCGCGTCGGCCGTGGCGCCGCGCGTGGGTCGTACCGCACCCTGCGCGAAAGCCTGGCCCGGGCCGCATCAGCGCCGTTGCGCCGGCTGCGCGGCGAGACACATGGCGCCGGCGAAGACTTTTGGGCCTTGCAGGATGTCAGCTTTGACGTTCAGCCGGGCGAAGTTCTAGGCATCATCGGTCGTAACGGCGCTGGCAAAAGCACGCTGCTCAAGATTCTCTCGCGAATCACGAAGCCGACTTTTGGCGAGGTGGAAGTCAACGGCCGCGTCGGCAGCCTGCTGGAAGTAGGCACGGGATTCCATCCCGAGTTGACCGGCCGTGAAAACATTTACATGAACGGCAGCATTCTCGGCATGTCGCGCCGCGAGATTGACCGGCGATTCGACGAAATCGTCTCGTTCGCCGAGGTCGAGCAATTCCTGGACACCCCGGTGAAGCGCTATTCGAGCGGCATGTATGTGCGGCTCGCCTTTGCCGTGGCGGCGCATCTGGAGCCGGAAATCTTAGTAGTCGATGAAGTGTTGGCCGTAGGCGATGCTGACTTTCAAAAGAAATGTCTCGGCCGCATGCGCGACGTGAGTCGAAGCGGCCGCACGGTGCTTTTCGTCAGCCACAACATCGCCTGCATCGAATCGCTTTGCGATCGTTGCTGTCACTTTGCCGGCGGTCGCCTGCTGCGAGTCGGTCCGTGCCTGGACGTGGTGCGAAAATATTACGAATCGAGTCAGACGGCCACCGATGGCTTCGTGGAGCTGAGTTGGCACAAGGGCCGGACATCTGGTTCGTCGCCGGTCATGCGATCGGTTGAGCTGCGCGACGACCTCGAGCGGCCGGTCCGCCAGGTATGCATGGGCGAAGCGCTGACGGTCCGCGTCGGGTTCGTCGCACCGCAGACGATTCGCCAGCCAGTGTTGGGCGTGGTGGTGAAGACTTCGCTTGGGGCACCGGTGTTCGGTGTGAACAACCGTTTTATTCCCGGCTTCGAGCTTGATTGCAGTTCGCCGCAAGCGGCCCTCGAATGCCGCCTCGAACCGCTTCCTCTGATGCCGGGTATCTATTGGATCGACTTATGGTTTGGTGATGCGCACCGAGACATCGATGTCGTTTATGAGGCCGCATCGTTCGAGGTAACCGCGGCCGATATTTTCGGCTCGGGCAAGCTGCCGCCTAGCTCGGCCGGTCCGGTGGCCTGGCCGGCGACCTGGCGGCTGTGCGAAAGCTTGGTGGAGAAGCAACATGCATAATGCATCGATACTGCCGGAAACCAACGTGGCAGGGGGGCCATACGACGATGCGTTTTTCGCCGCGGCGGAACAAGGGATGTTACGCTCCGCGGCGGCCGCCGTGCCGCACATCATCGACATAGTCGAGCCCCGTAGTGTTGTTGATGTTGGTTGCGGCCGCGGCGCCTGGCTAAGCATATTCCAAGCTCACGGCGTCGAGCGTTTGCTCGGAATCGACGGCCCCTACGTCGACCGGCGGAAGCTATTCATTCCGCCGGCGTGTTTTTCGGTCGCAGATCTGGCGAAGCCATTTACCATACCCGGCCGATTCGATTTGGCGATTTGTCTAGAAGTAGGTGAACATCTGCCGCCGCACAGCGCCGCCTCTTTGATTGGCAGCGTCACCGACGCGGCGCCGGTGGTGTTGTTTTCGGCAGCCGTTCCTGGTCAAGGGGGCACGCACCACATCAATGAGCAATGGCCGGGCTATTGGCAGTCATTGTTCGCGCGGCGCGGCTATGCATGTCTCGACGCGATTCGACCACGCATCTGGGACGATCGCCGGGTCGAGTGGTGGTACCGCCAGAACTTATTCATTTTCGTTGCGGAAGCGGAACTTGGACGGTGGCCGCATTTGTCGGCCGCCGCGGCGCCAGCCGGCGATCTGCAGTTTGTTCACGCCGATATTTTGGCAGAGTTCCAGAGCATCCGAGGCTTGTTGCGGCAGTTGGCCGGCGCAATTCGCCGGAGGGTTCGGCGCGGATGATCAGCATTGCCATTGCGACCTTGAACCGCGCTGCGGAACTGCGCCAGACGCTCGAAAGCATGCGATCGCTCGACGTGCGCGGCATCGAGGCCTTTGAAATTATCGTCGTCGATAACGGAAGTATCGATGAGACAGAGAGCGTCGCCGCTGAATTCGGAGCGAAGTTCGCCGGCCGCCTTCGGTATTGCCGCTGTGGGGAGCAGGGCCTGTCGCATGCGCGGAACCGGGCGATCGCCGAGGCTCGTTTTCCGATCATCGCCTTTCTCGACGATGATGTTCACGTGCACCCCGGCTGGCTGCGCACCTTGGCCGATACCTTTGCCTCGGGCGATTATGCGGCCGTGGGCGGGAAGGCGTATCTCATTTATCCGCATGCGCGCCCGCGGTGGATGAGTGACCGCGACGAGAGGCTACTTTCGAAGGTCGATCATGGCGAAGAGCGCCGCATCGCGTCGGCTGAAGACCTATTCGGATTAAATCTCAGCTTGCGGCGAGACTGGCTCGACCGCGTGGGACTGTTTCGCACCGACCTGGGCCGCACTGGCACGCGCTTGCTGGGCGGCGAAGAAACCGAGTTGCTGGGAAGAATGTCGCGCGCGGGCGCGACGTTGTTGTATGAGCCGGCGGCGGTGGTCGGTCATCGCGTGGCGCCGGAACGCCTGCGGCGGCGGTGGTTTTTGTCCCGTATTTACTGGGGTTTTCGTTCCGAGGCGCAATTCATGCCCCACGAAGAAGGCGGCTGGCACGGCTTGACCCGCATGGGTTGGTACGCCGCATGCGGGGTCGCGGCTTGCGGCGCGGCGCTGGTGTGTCATGGTCCGCATTCGCCGGAAATGTTTGCTGCGTCAAAGCGCGTGGCGGCTGCAGTCGGAAAGGCGATTGGCATCGGCGGGCGGCTACATGCAAATGGGTGGCGCATCGCCCGCGAATCGTTCGCGCCGTCGCTGGAGAACTCACAATGTTAGCGCCGCGGGTTTCGGTGGTCATACCCGCCTATCGCGCCGCGCGCACCATTGGCCGCGCCGTCGAGAGCGTGTTGGCCCAGACTGCGCGGGCAGCCGAAATCCTGGTGATCGACGACGGCAGCCCCGACGATCTGGCGACTGCATTGTCTCCCTACGGCGAGCGGGTGACTCTCCTCCGCCAGCCCAATGGCGGCGCCGCCAGCGCCCGCAACTTGGGAATCGATCGCGCAAGAGGCAACTTCATCGCCTTTCTCGACGCCGACGATTATTGGTCGCCGGAGAGGCTGCAGCGACAGCTCGCGCTGTTCGAATGCCATCCGCAGCTTGGATTGGTGGCGGGACAATACTGCGTCAAGTCGCTTGCCGACGGCCAGTGCCGGCCGGGGTTGCGCGTCGATTCCGCGCGGTTCGATGGGGTGCGACAGCCGCAAGGCCCGGCGGCGTTTCGCGCCGCGGGCGAGATTTGGACCGGCACTGTGCTCGTCCGCCGCGAAGTGCTCGGTGACGACCGGTTCGTCAGCACACTCGAACCGGCCGAAGACCGCGACCTATGGGTGCGGCTGGTCGCCAAGACTCCCATTTATTTGTGCTCCGAGCCGTTGGCCACGGCCGTGCTCGAGGCCGGCTCGCTCTCGCGCTCGAGCCTGGCCCGTGACATCACCAACTTGCTCCGCGTGGTCGATCGCAACCGCCAGCGGCTGGGGCTGCGCGGCAGTCAGTTTTGGCGATCGCACGCCTATTATCGCTGGGCGGGCAGCGACGATAGCCCGCCGCGAGCGCTGGTCCGTCTGGCGCGGTCGCTGCTGCATTGGCCACTGCCGTATCCGCGTTGGCTCGTGGGATGCCCGTTGCCCCGCCTCAAGCTGCTGATCGTTACGGTCTTGCGGCTCGTCGGGGCGTACCCGAGGCGCGAATCGTCCATTTCGCTTCATACATGAACGATAAGACTGCATGCGCCGCGATGCCACGGCGCGCGTTGCTTGGGCGTCTGGCTGGTTGGCTCGCCTGGACCTACGCGGCGGCGCTGATCGTCGTCTGGCTCGTGCTGCGCATCGGCGGCGATCGCTGGTGGTGGACCACCGTGCTGTTGTTTACGCCGCGCTGGGGTTGGGCGCTGCCGCTGGCACTGATCGCGCCGGTGACGCTCATCTGGCGGCGCCGGCTGGGGTGGCTCATTGGTCTTTCGGCGGTGTTGGCGGCCTGGCCGCTGATGGGTTTTTGTGTTCCCTGGCAGCGGATCGCCAACCGAGTTGGCGGCGGCGAGTCTTGGGGCTATCCGCCGGTGCGCGTGCTCACGTGCAACGTCGGTTTGCAGCAACTGGCGCCGGGCGCGCTGGAAACCTTGATCGCCGATGAGCGGCCCGACATCATCACGCTGCAAGAGAAATTCGACGAAGACGGCATCCGCCGGTTGCTGGGGCCAGGCTGGCAGGTCGAGGTGACGCCTGGCATTCTGGTGGCTACACAGTTTCCGATCGTCAGCCGCGAGCTATTTACCGGCAGCGAGGCGGTGGCCTGGCGGACCGTGGCGATCGATTATCGGATGGAAACGCCCGCCGGCCCGCTCGATTTTGTCGCGGTTCATCTTTACACGCCACGCAAGGGACTCGAGTCGATCAAGGATCGGCGTTGGGCGGGCGTCGAAGGAATGCGGGCCAATCTCGCGCGACGCAGCGGCGAGTCGGCCGAGTTGCGCCGCTGGATTGATCGATTGGCGGGCCCGGTGATCGTGGTGGGCGACATGAATCTGCCCAACGAAAGCGCGATTTTTCGCCGCGACTGGTCGGACTTTGCCGATGCCTTTGCCACGGCCGGTTTGGGGTATGGCTATACCTACGGTTACACAACGTCGGGCAACTGGTACGGCATTCGGATCGACCATGTTTTGGCGGGACCGGGTTTTCGCGTCGAGCGCTCCTGGGTGGGGCCGCACATCGGCTCGGACCATCGACCACTGCTGGCGGTGCTGGAACCAACCGGGTCGGACGGGATTTGATCGGTAGTGACAGTTGAAACCGGAAACACGCCTCTCGTCGTCGGTAGGGAACGGACTCCGTGCCGTTCCGCAAACTGCGATTCGACGTCGCGCCGCCCCTCGCGGAACGGCACGGAGTCCGTTCCCTACAGAGGTACTTCTAACTATGCGGGCTGAAAAGCACCCCATCCAGGTAGCCCACGTGGCCGGCCAACTCGACGTTGGTGGCATGGAGAAACTGTTGGTGGAGTTTGCGCGGCACGCTGACCGCGAGCGGTTCTCGTTGACGTTCATCTCGTTGAGTTCGCGCGGACCGGTGGCAAAGCAAATCGAGGCGTGCGGCTGGCCGGTCGTCGCGCTCGATTGCGGCCCAGGACGGCGGGTGGGCGTCATCTTTCGGCTGGCGCGACTTTTCAGGCGATCGCGAATTGACGTGGTACACACGCACAACTCGCGGTCTCTTCTTTATGGAGCGCCGGCCGCGCGCCTGGCGCGCATTGCCCGGGTGATCCATACGCGGCACGGCCAGCTTTATGGAGCAAGCCCCGCCGACACTCGCTCGTTTCGCTGGGCAAGTTGGTTTACCGATCAGGTCGTTTGCGTGTCGGACGACAGTGCTCGGCTCTCGCTCAGCGACGGGATCGCGCCGCGGCGGGTACGCACAATCGTCAATGGCGTCGATCCGGCGCGGTTCGCGTTTTTGGGTCCGGCCGATAGCTCGACGGTCGTGGCTGTCGGGCGTCTTTCGCCGGAGAAAGGTTTTGATACGCTCATCGAGGCTATCGCTCTGGCATCGGCGGAGTATCCGTTGTTGAGATTGGAGCTGGCGGGCGACGGGCCTTGCCTGCCAGAGCTCCGGCGACGTGCCGACCGATTGGGAATCAGCGATCGCGTGAGCTTTCTCGGCGAGGTGGCCGACGTGCCGGCGGTACTGGCCCGGGCGGCGTTGTTCGTGCTGCCTTCGCTGACCGAAGGCATTTCGCTTACCCTGCTCGAAGCGATGGCCCGCGGCCTGCCCGTAGTAGCGACGGCCGTGGGCGGAACGCCCGAAGTAGTCATCGATGGCGAAACGGGCCGCTTGGCGCCGCCCCGCGCGCCGGCCGAGTTGGCACGGATGATTGTCTCGACCTTAGGCGATCCAGACGGCAGCCGCCGGATGGGGCTAGCCGGTCGGCGTCGCGTCGAGACCTATTTCGACGTGCGGAAGATGGTCGCAAGTTACGAGCGGCTTTATCAGGCCGCCGGGGCGGACGGCCACACCGAAGCAATTTCTTTCGGATCATTCACCAGTCCACGTCAACCAGCCATAATTCCGGGAAAATAATTATGTGCGGAATCGCGGGGATCATCCGCTTCGACGGTCGGGCCGTCGATGAAGCGATCTTGTTGCGAATGCGCGAACGCATTGCTCACCGAGGCCCCGACGATGCGGGCACTTACCTGGGCGCCGGCCTTGGTCTGGCCCACCGTCGGCTGAGCATTCTCGACCTATCCGACGCCGCCCATCAGCCGATGCGCGACGCCGCGAGCGGGGCCGTGCTTTGCTATAACGGCGAAGTCTATAACTATTCCGAGCTGCGCCGTCGCTTGGCTGAGGAGGGCTGCCAATTTCAGTCGACGGGCGACACCGAAGTGGTGCTGCGGGCATGTCGTGCTTGGGGAGTGCCGGCCGCGGCGCGGCTGATGGACGGCATGTTTGCCTTTGCCTATTGGGACCCGGCCGCGCAAGAGCTTTGGCTGGTCCGCGATCGGACCGGCATCAAGCCGCTCTATTATTATCGCTCGGACACGCGGTTGTTGTTCGCCTCGGAAATCAAGGCGCTGCTGGGCGAAGTCACGCCTGAACTCGACGAAACATCGCTGGTGGGCGTCTTGCTGGGAATACCGGGCGCCGATCCGCACACATTGTTCCACGGTGTCGAGTCGCTGGAGGCCGGACATGCGCTGAAGATCGATACGCGCGGAACCATCCAGTCGCACGAGTATTATTCACTCGCCGAGGCCGTCGATGCCAGCCTGTACCGCGAGCTGGCGCGCGCGTCCGACGCGCAGGTCGTCGCTGAGGTCGATCGGCTGGTGCATCGTTCGGTGAAACTGCATTTGGCGAGCGACGCGCCGGTGGCGGCGTTGTGCAGCGGCGGCCTCGACTCGAGCTTGATCGCGATTCTTTCGCATAGGTATCTGCCGCAGCTCCAGGCGTATCACGCCGACGTCGCCGGAAAGTTCAGTGAGCTTACCTGGGCCGAGCAGGTCGCCGACTACTGTCGTCTGCCCTTGCACGTGGCGCATCTTACGGCTGAAAACTATTTGCGCGACCTGCCGCGGGTGACCTACGCCAATGAGTGTCCGGTCGCGTTTCATCCCAACACCGTGCCGTTCTACCAGGTTTGCCGGCTTTCGGCGGAACAAGGCATCAAGGTGCTGATGACAGGCGAGGGGGCCGATGAGCTGTTCGGCGGATATGCGGCTTTCCGCGCCGAGGATCGGCGGCGGCGATGGCAGGCGTGGCTGGAGCGCTGGGCCACGCGCCTGCCTGGCGTGGGTGGACGTGCCCAGCGGTTTGTCGAGCGGATGGCCGCCTCCACGGGCGGCGCCGATGGCCGGTCGTGGCCGGCCGCCGTGGCGACGCGCGGAAGATCCTTGGCGGTGATCGAGCGCGCTCGTGACGCTTATGCTTTTGTCAGCGACCCCGTCGAGCGCGAATTTCAGGTCGACCTCTTCAGCTACTTGCACGGCTATCTGCAAACCATCTTGTGGCGTAACGATCGGATGGGTATGGCCGTCGGGCTCGAAAACCGCGTGCCGTACTTGGAGAATGATCTGATCGGATACGCACTGAATCTTCCTCGCCGCTTTAAGCTGCGCGGCAAGATCGACAAGTGGGCGTTGCGGCGCGCCGCCGCCGGCCGGCTGCCAGGGTCGGTTGCTCGCCGGGCAAAGATGGGCTTTCCGATCGATCTCGGCAAGTTGCCGCAGTCTTCACCGAGCTTCTTCCGCGATGGTTTCTTGGAGCAATCGCTCGGTTGGGGGCGAAGCCAACTTGAAAAGGTCGCCGGCGCGAACCCCGACAGCCGCTTTCGACTGCTCGCGGCGGAGGTTTGGGGACGGCTCTTTTTTATGAACAACGATGCCGACCTACTTGCCGACGAGATCGCGAGCTCGGCAGGCGTCCGTGTCCAGGCAGCCGAGCGATCTCAAGCGGCGCCACCTCGCCCTACGCGGTCCAACCCGCTGGACCGCACCACGTCGCTCGGGGCCTTGGAGGCCGAGTCATGAAGCGCAATCGGCTCCTGATTCGGCTCTATGACACCGTGATCAAGCGTCGCCGCACGTTTCGCTATCTCAACGAGCTGGAACGGACGCAATGGCTGACACGGCCCGAAATCGAGCGCCTTCAGTTCCAGGCGCTGCGGCGGCTGCTCGATCATGCCTATGCTCACTGCCCCTATTACCGTCGTTCGTGGGATGCGATCGGTCTGACGCCGAAATCACTCGATGGTCCTGCCGGTTTGGCGCGCTGGCCCGTGATCGACCGCGAGACCATACGAATGGCTCGAACGGAAATGCGCGCCGGTGCACCGCGCATGCGGTTGCTGGCTAAGGCGACCGGCGGATCGAGCGGCGTGCCGTTGCGGTTCGATTTGAATCTCGACAGCAACGACCGGCGGCTGGCGGCGTCGTACCGCGGCTACGAGTGGGCGGGCGCTGCTCCGGGCAGCAAGCTGCTGCTGCTGTGGGGCACGCTCGCCGCAGGCGTGCCGCTGCATCGCCGCTGGAAAGACTCGCTCTACAATCGGCTCTATCGCCGCGAAGTGCTGAATTGCTTCGAGTACGACGACGACCGTGCGGCCGCGTTCGCGGCACGGCTGGCGCGGCTGCGGCCCGACGCGATCATTGCCTACACCGGTCCGATGTACGCCTGGGCGCGGGCGCTCGACGAGCAAGGCATCCGCCCCTACTCGCCCGGCTCGATTGTGGTGGGCGCCGAAAAGCTCCATGCATTTCAGCGCGAGTTGATCGAGCGGGTTTTCGGCGCGCCGGTGTTCGAGACGTACGGCTCGCGTGAGTTCATGCTGATTGCCGCGGAGTGCGATCGGCACGAGGGTTTGCACCTGACGATGGAACATCTGCTGGTCGAAGTGCTCGACGACGAGGGCCGCCCGACGCCCGATGGCGTGGAGGGCAACGTCGTGATTACCGATTTGTACAACTACGGCATGCCGTTCATTCGCTACGCGAACGGAGACCGCGCCATCGCCGGCTGGGCCGAATGCGGTTGCGGCCGCGGCCTGCCGCTGCTCCGCAAGGTCGTCGGCCGGCGGCTCGACATCCTTTCGACCCCCGACGGCCGGCGTATTCCTGGTGAGTTTTTCCCCCACTTGTTGAAAGAGTTTGCGGCCATCAAGCGCTACCAGGTAATTCAGGAACGGCCCGATGAGATCGAGCTCCGCCTGGTAACGACCGGCGAGTGGTCTTCCGACGATCAACGGCGGTTGCACGAGCAAGTGCGCACCGTCACGGGGCCGGAGTTGACGATGAACTATCGGCACGTCGGCGAAATCGCCCTCAGTGCATCGGGCAAATTGCAAGTGGTCGTCAATCGCTGTGCCCCGAGGCAGGCGAACGAGTGCGTGGAGCAACCGATCGCAAGTTGAGCTAGGTCGTGCGGATTCTCGCTATCACCAACCTTTATCCTCGGCCGGCGCGGCCGCAGATCGCGTCGTTCAATCGGCAGCAACTCGCGGCGCTGGCGGCCAGGCACGACGTGCGCGTCATCGCTCCGGTGGGCTGGCGCAACGCGATCGACGACCTGCTGAAGCACGGCGGCCGCTTGCGCCATTACGTCAATGACGACGGCATCGCGGTCTCGCATCCAACGTTTTATTATCCCCCCGGATTTTGGCGCGGCCAGCATGGACGCTTTCTGGCCTGGAGCATTCGGGATTGCGTGAATCAGGCGATGGAAGAATTCAAGCCCGAAGTGCTGCTCGGCTGTTTCGCGTACCCCGACGGCTGGGCGGCCGTTCGCGTTGCCCGGCTGGCTGGGGTGCCGGTCGTGATTAAGGTACATGGCTCCGACGTACATCGGCTTCAACGAGATCGCTCGACTCGTCCACGGCTTGTTGAGGCACTCCGTGCGGCCGACCGGCTGGTGGCGGTGAGCGACGAGTTGGCAGAGCAGATCGCGACTTTAGGCGTGCCGCGAGCGAAGGTCGGCGTGGTTGCCAATGGCGTCGATGGCAATCTGTTTTCACCGGGCGATCAGATGGCCGCCCGCGATCGGTTGGGTTTGCCTCGCCACGAGAAGGCGGTCCTTTTTGTCGGCCATTTGCTGCTGAGCAAGGGCGCCGGCGTGCTGCTGGAAGCCTGCCGGAGACTGCGCGATGGGGCGAAGGGGCGAGGAGGCGAAGGGGCGAGTGGGCCGGTGGGCGAGACGAATACGTTGAGCTGCTACCTGGTTGGCAGCGGAGTCGACGAGCCGAGACTACGATCACTCGTCGGCCGCTATGGCCTCGCAGAATGCGTGAAGTTCATTGGACCGCGCCCTCATGCGGAGTTGCCCGACTGGTATCGCGCGAGCAATGTGGTGGCGTTGCCCAGCTTTTCGGAGGGAATCCCCAACGTGCTGCGTGAGGCGCTCGTTTGTGGGCGGCCGTTCGTGGCGACGCGCGTCGGCGGTATTCCCGAAATTGCGCATCCGTCGTACAGCAAGCTAATCGAGCCGGGCGATGCGCCGGCGCTGGCCAATGCACTAGCTGAAATGTTAGCCGCACCGCCGCGGGTCGACTCGGCGCTGGTCCAAGCCTGTAATCCCACCTGGCGGGAATCCGCCGAACAATTGGCCGAGGTGCTGGTTGACGCGGTACGGGGAGGCCACGCCTCCACCGCCGCCGTAGCCACGGCGCTTATGGCCGGATGAACGCGAACCCCTCAATCTGACCCCTAACAGCCGGGCACAAGGCCCGGAGCTACTTATGCGACAAACCACCGCGGCGACAACGATGCTAAAAGGCCGCGACATCGTCTGCCTGAGCCACGATTGGACCGGCGACCCGCTCTCGCGCACGCACGTCATGCGGCTGCTGGCCCGTCACAACCGCGTGCTGTGGGTCAACTCGCTGGGCTATCGCGCGCCCACCATCTCGAAGGCCGACGCCCGACGCGCGATGCGCAAACTCTTGGCGGCGGCCACCCCGCTGCGCGAGCCCGAGCCGAACATCTTTGTGCTCAATCCGCTCATTATTCCCGCGCACGGTCGGCCTTGGATCCGGGCGTTCAACCAACGCTTTCTGGCCTTCCAGGTGCGGCGAGCCATGAGGCGCCTCCGCTTTCGCCGCCCAATCAACTGGACCTCGAACCCGGTGGCCGCCATTGTGGCGGGAAAACTAGGCGAAGAAACCGTCGTCTATCACTGCGTCGACGAAAACACGGCGTTCGCGGGTGTCGCGGCCGACGCGCTGGGCGATCTTGAGCGGCAATTGCTGCGGCGGTCCGACGCGGTCTTCGTTTCGGCCGAGCGGCTTTACGACTCGAAGGTCCAGCACAATCCGCGCACCTTTCTCGTGCGCCACGGCGTCGATTACGACCATTTCCGCCGAGCGCTCGACGCCGACACGGCCGTGCCCGAAGAGATCGCCCTACTGCCGCGGCCGGTCCTCGGCTTTTTCGGGCTGGTGGCCGATTGGGTCGACGTCGAGCTGATGGCCGAGATGGCCCGCCGTTTTTCGCAGGGTTCGCTGGTAGTGCTTGGCAAGGTGACGACCGATGTGTCGCGCCTCGCGGAGTTGCCGAACGTGCATTTGTTGGGGCGCAAGGCGTATGGCGACTTGCCGGCCTACTGCAAGGGTTTTGACGTGGCCTTGATGCCGTTTCGCCTCAACGAGCTGACACTCAACGCCAATCCGCTCAAGGTGCGCGAATACCTGGCGGCTGGCCTGCCAGTCGTCTCGACGCCTATTCCTGAGGTTGAGGTGCTTGGGCAATGCCGCATTGCCGCCGACGCCGACGGCTTTGAGCGGGCGATTCGCGCAGCGCTCGCCGACCCAGGTCCCTCGGCCGAGCGGAGCGATGCCGTCCGCCACGAAAGCTGGCAGGCACGCTTGGACGAGATTGCCGAGCATCTGGCCGACGTCACGCGACGCGAGGCGGTGAGTTGCTAACCGTGGAAAAAACGCCTGTGGCGGCCTGTAGGGAACGGACTCCGTGCCGTTCCGTGCACTGCGATTCGGCCTCGCGCCGCCCCTCGCGGAACGGCACGAAGTCCGTTCCCCACAGATATTAAAGGGAAAGTTACCCGCACGATGAAACTACTCGCCGTAGTCGGCGCTCGGCCGAACTTTATGAAGATCGCCCCGCTGATGTGGGAGATCGAGCGGCGCGAGGGAATCGACGCCTGCCTGGTGCACACCGGGCAGCACTACGATCAGCAAATGTCGCAGTTGTTTTTCGAGGAGCTGCGCATTCCCCGGCCCGATGCCAATCTGGAGGTCGGTTCGGGCTCGCACGCCGTCCAAACGGCCGAAGTGATGAAACGCTTTGAACCGGTACTGATCGACGAGCGGCCCGACGCCGTGGTGGTCGTCGGTGACGTCAACTCGACCTTCGCATGCGCCTTGACGGCGGTGAAGCTAGGCGTGCCGGTCGCCCATATCGAGGCCGGGCTGCGAAGCTTCGATCGCTCGATGCCCGAGGAAGTCAATCGCGTGCTGACCGATGCGATCAGCACTTGGCTATTCACGACCGAGCGCGGCGCGGCCGACAACCTGCGCCGTGAAGGCATTGCCGGCGAACGGGTTCATTTTGTCGGCAACCTGATGATCGACACGCTGTTGGCATGCCGTGACCGCAGCGAGCGATCGTCGATCATCGAACAACTGGGTTTGAACGCCGGCGGCTATGGAGTATTGACGCTGCACCGCCCGTCAAACGTCGATGATCCGTCGGTCTTTCAAGCACTGGCCGCGGCCATCGAGCGTGTGCAGCAGGAACTGCCGATCGTTTTTCCGGTGCATCCGCGGACGCGCCAGGCACTGGCCGGTTGGGCGCCCGCCCGTATGCCGAACCTGCGATTGACCGGCCCTTTGGGCTATCTCGACTTTTTGAAACTGACGGCGCACGCTCGGCTGGTGCTGAGCGATTCAGGCGGAATCCAAGAAGAGACAACCGTCCTTGGCGTGCCGTGCTTGACCCTGCGGGCCAACACCGAGCGGCCGGCCACCATCGACCAGGGCACCAATCGGCTTGTGGGCATGGATCCGGAGCGGATTGTCGACGCTGCTTTAGGAGTTCTTCACTCGCCGCCATCGACTGGCCGCGTTCCCGAACTTTGGGACGGCCAGGCCGCCCGGCGAATTGTCGATGTTTTTCAAACAACCATGAATTGACCGATGAGCACTGTTCCTTACTTTCCGCGTCCGCTGGCCACGGTGGCCCCGCGCGACCTGTTGTTGGCCGAGCGGCTGGGCCTTAAGCGCACCGACGTGGTGTTGGAGATCGGCACCGGCAGCGGCAGTTCGTTGTTTCGGCTGGCGCCGGCGGTGGCGGCCTACCACGGCGTCGATATCGCCCGGCAGCCGGTCGAGCGGCTGCGGCGCGAAGTCCAGCGGCAGGGCCTGGAGAACGTTGACTTCTTTGTTCGCGACTTTTGCCGGCCTGGCGCCGCCGAGACGCTG
>DATFDL010000007.1:0-10233 GCA_035252155.1 Pirellulales bacterium
CGCTCTATGCCGTTGGGTATCGGCCGGTCCGCCGCGATTCGGCCGAGGTCGTCGATATGTGGCCGACGGAGCTTTTTCTGGGGCAACCTCTGGCGACGCTCCCGCTTTATCTGAGAGGCGATGTGTGCGTGCCGATCGAGCTCGCCAGCCCGGGCAACAAAGACCGCGCCGAAGAGCGGCGGGCATTTGCGGCCAAGTGCGCCAACTACCTCTATGAAGGTGTGAGCCTCATTGTTCTGGACGTCGTTACCAACCGCCACGCGAACCTGCACAATGAGATTGTCGACTTGATGCGGTGCGGCTCAACTTTTCACTTCGGCCGCGAGGAGTCGCTCTATGCCGTTGGGTATCGGCCGATCCGTCGCGATTCGGCCGACGTCGTCGACATGTGGCCGACGGAACTTTTTCTCGGACAACCTCTGCCGACGCTCCCGCTTTATTTGAGAGGCGATGTCTGTGTACCGGTCGAGCTCGAGGCGGCGTATAACGACGCCAGCCGGCGATTGCGTCTGACGGATTAGCAGAAGGCCGAGAGCGAGGGTCGCTTGACGAATCCAGGAGTCATGGAACCGGCGGCAGTTTCTGCATCGTCCTGAAAAACTCGTCTTCGATCGCCACAATGTCCGTCGCGCCCTTGGGCACGGTGATGGCCATCGCGTCATAATCCTCGGCCTTCGTCAGGCAGCGACGATCGAACGCATAAAAAACCCAGGGGCCATCGCCCCATTGGTTCGCCTTACCGTGCCCCTCGAAGGCATAGCGGCGCAGAAAGTCGCAGAGCGGGTTGCGCGGCAACTCGCCAAACCGCTCGGGCTTCCAGGTGTTGATCTTATCCCAGAAATAGCCCCGCGCCCAATTGGCGAACCGGCAGCGTTCCATGACGATCCGCCAGGCCCAGCCGTCGCTGCCGTTGTAGCCGCCGCCATCGATCTGGAAGACGAGCGTGCGATCGACGATTGACGGGTCGCTGAGGTACGCCGCGGCCATCGTGGTACACGAGCCGCCGATGAAGACGAGCAACGGCTTTTCGCCAGACGCCTTGCGCGCCTCGGCGACGATCAGCTCGCTGCCGCGGCTTCGCTCGAACTTCGTGTCTTCGATCTTACCGCTTTCCGGGCGGCGCAGCGCCTCGACGGCGCCGAGCACCGGTTCGGGAACGTGCCGCAGGCCGCTCTCGCGGGCCAGCGAAAGCAGCTTTTGGCAGTCGTCCACCTGTTCTTGCAACTTGTGGGCGTAGCCCTGTTCCCAGCCAAACGTGCAGCGCGTAATGATATTCCCGCGCAAATCGCACTGGCCCAAGCTCGCCTTGGCCCAGAGGTACGCGGCGTCGGGCACGTCTTGCCACCAATCGTTGTCGTAGATCATCGGGCAATCGGGCGACACGCCCGCCACGACCAACTGGCCGTCCACCATGCGATATTCGGGCGGCAGCGCCCACGCGCATCGCGGCGCAATCGCAGCCGCGATTAGCGCCGCAAGGCAGGTTCGCCACATGAGCATAAACGTTCCTTTTGCCATTCACGAGGCGGTACTGTCCTCGGGCTGCTGTGGATAGTTACATGTTGCCGCGACCGGCGGGGGCCGGAAAGATCGAACGGCGTAAATCTTTTGCCGAATTGCGACACTTTGAGCACGGTCGGCAATCGCAAGACTTCGTAGATCTCCGTGAGCGACTCCAATGAGGCAAAATGAACGAAGCGGCCCGCAAATAGCCGATCGACGACCGCCGCGCTCGCACTACGCGGATTGGCAGTGCTGATGCCGGCGACGAGTACGTTGGTGTCAATGATTGCGCTGAGCGGCACGCGCACGCACCTCGCAGACCGCGCGGTCGACGATCTTCTGGATGTCCGCCGATTTGATTCCGTGCGCGTTGGCACGGGCCTCTTTCACGAGTTTCCAGCCTGTGGCAACGATCTGCTGCTTCTCCTCTTCCGAAAGCGCCGACACGGCGGCAAGCCGCGCAACAACGACTCCGCCCGAAAGAAGTTCGATCGGTTCATCGCGCAGCCACGAGATCGAGGCTGGGAATCACGACGATCAAACTATCGAACACACCCCACGACCAGTAAGCATCGCGCGGCACGCCCGCCAGCGTCCCATCGGCGTTGTTCCACCACAGTAGCCCATAATGGTTCGACGCTTTGCCGTATTCGCCTTCGTTGACCACCGGCAGCCCGGTCACGCTGGGATCGACACTGGCCGCCCGCCGCACAAACTCGCGCGGCAGCAATTGCCGCTCGCGCCACCGTCCCTCGCGCAGGTAAAGCAAGCCCAGGCGGGCCATCGCATCGACATTGGCGCTGACGCCCGAACCGAACTCGCGCCGGGCGATACCTTCGATCTCGTGGGGGCGGTAGGCGTTGGCCCGCCACACCAGGTCGGCGCGCGTGATGCCCAGCGGTTGAAAGACGCGCGTGAAGAGCAGCTCGGCCACGTCCTGGCGATAGGCCAAGGTTACGCACTCGGCCAGCCAATTGGGGCCGCCGTCGCTATAGGCCCATTGGCTGCCCGGCTCGAAGAGCAGCTTGCCGTATCCGCCGGGCTTTTCAAAACCGGCCGTCTGCGTGGCGAGGTGCAAGAGCGTGATTTTTTCAAGCCAACCCGTCCCGCCATTGGCGTCGGGCGGAATGCCGAATTTTGGGTGTCGCTTCGTCGCCCGATCGCTCAAGGCCAGTTTGCCGTCGGCGATTGCCAAGCCCAGCGCGGTGACGCCGATCGACTTGCTGCTCGATTTCAGATCGAATCGCCGCCGCGCGTCGCCCCAGCTCATCACCAGCCGGCCATGACGCGTGATGTAGCCCGCCCCGCCGCCCGTCAACGCGTAATCGCGCGCCTCGGACAGCCGCGCCGCATCGAGACCGGCATCCGCTGGTTCAGCGGTGGGCCATTTTTCCGCCGGCCAATCTTCGGCGGCGGCTGTCATGTTGGCCAACGTCACCAACACCGCGAGCAACGTGAGAGTGCGGAGGGGCATGAATGTCCTTTGACGAGCAAAACCGGTAGTTATCTAGCGGTCAATCACCGCTCCGCCGGGGCAAGCCCGGACGGTGGCGTCGGTTCATGTCCAATTTTGACTGTCATACGCGGTCATTGCACAAAGGTCCCGGTGCGAACCGCGTGAAGCATCAGTATCGCCCAACGGGCGTTGGCACTCAATCACCGGCCTGGAGCCGCGAAATGAACTTGCGTTCCTCGGCATCAAGCTGTTCAAACAAGCGGCGCTGGCGCAGGTCGAACGAGCGGCGCGGCTCGCCATCGCCGGCGCCGCGCTGATCGCCATTGTGAAAACACCAGCCGGCGGCGCCGCCGGCACGGGCCTGGGCCAGGTCAACCTGAAAGTCGCCGGCTGACGGCTGCCAGCCGGCATCATAGCCGCGACGAAATGGCTCTTGGTAATGCAGCGGCATCACGCGGCCGAGCGAACGCAACGCCGCCAGATACTCGCGCGTCTTGGCCTCGGTCTGGTGGGGCGACGATGC
Organism: Pirellulales bacterium; assembly: GCA_035252155.1. Lineage (GTDB taxonomy): Bacteria > Planctomycetota > Planctomycetia > Pirellulales > JAICIG01 > JAICLL01. The sequence goes on from DATFDL010000007.1 coordinate 3,483, forward strand.
ATCTCGCGCGCGGTGCGGCGAGATGAAATCGACGCCCGCTTCCTGGACATAGCTCGGCAGCTCGTCGACGCCGATGTCGCCACCATGCGAGGCGGTGACCAGCCGCTCGACGTCGAGCCGGCGAACCAATTCGCGCAGGTCGTGCAATTCTTCGATCGATGTATGCCGCGAGTCGCCGATGTTGCGTTCGTTCGAGAGATCGAGATACCAGTTGCGATAGGGCCGCAGCTTCTCGACGAGCACTTGCACCGCGCGGCGATGCGCCTCGTGCGTGGGCAACCGTGGCGGACCTACCGTGCTTTTCCCGCGCGAGAGCGTGACATCGACCGCCATGCCTCGGCGGTCGCACTCGGCGACTAGTTCGGCCAGCGTGGAGAAAAACGGCTCGCGCGGCTCGCCGGTGGTTGGGTCGACCGCGGATAAATCACCGCCGAAGGCCGCCCAGGTGGCCCAGACGCGCACCCAGTTGAAGCCGCACTGCTGCATCTCGTCGAAATCTTGCCGGCGCTGCTCTTTGGCGGCGCCCAATCCGCCGTAGTAGCTGATTCCCAGCAGGAACGTTGGCCGGCCATTGATGGTGAATTGCGCATCTTCGATGCCAAGCGCGCATGCAGAATCCGCCGCCTCGGCCGCAGGCGGGACGGGAACCAACGTCATCGCAACGACGGCAACGGTGAGGAATTGCAGCCACGCACAAAGCAAAAGGTTTCGATGATGCATTATCACGTTTCGTGGTGTCACAGATTAGGTCTCACCGATGGCGATGCCGATCGAGTTCGAGGCGGCCCACAACGACGCCAGCCGGCGGTTGCGTTTGACGCATTAAGGAGGATTCTCATCTCGGCCTCGATCAGAAGAGTTCTGGTCGCACGACGCCGCTGCCGGCGAGTGGCAGCGGGCGATTCAGCCGGTCGTACATGAGCGTGTGCGGATCGATGCCCAGCAGATGAAACGCCGTGGCCAGGATGTCTTTGGGCGAGACCGGCGTGTGCTCGACGTCGCCGGCAATTTTGTCGGTGCGGCCCACCACTTTGCCGCGGGTCACGCCGCCGCCGGCCAGCACCGCCGAATAGGCGCGCGACCAGTGCTCGCGGCCACTGCCCGGCGTGTTGTTGAGCTTGGGCGTGCGGCCGTGCTCGCTCAGGCACAGCACCAAGGTTTCGTCGAGCAGACCGCGCTGGTCGAGGTCGCGAATCAGGGCCGGGTAGGTCTGGTCGAAAACCGGCAGCAGATAGTCTTTCAGCCGCGGGTAATGGTTGGCGTGCGTGTCCCAGACGCTGATGCCATAAGGCCCCACCGGATCCCAAAAAACCGAGACGAACTTGCTGCCCGCCTCGACCAGCCGCCGGGCCGCCAAGGCCGCCTGCCCGAACATCGTCATGCCGTATTCTTCGCGCACGGCGGCCGGTTCGCGCTGAACGTCGAGCGCCTCGCGTATTTTCGGCGAGCTGAGCAATGTATAGGCCGCCTGCCGCTGCCGGTCGTAGGTTTGCACGTCGCCGGCATCGAGCGCCTGGCGGGCCGCGTCGAACTGGGCCAGCAGCGAGCGCCGCCCTTGAAAGCGCTCGGCCGAAACGTCGGCCGGCCGCTCGGATGACAATCCGAAACGCCCGCCCGGTTCAACGCCGGCGAAGTGATCGTGTACGTCGAATCCCTGGCCGGGCGAGAGCTTCGGGACGACGCGTGTCGGTTTGCCGTCGTAGGCCGTCCACACCGGGTCATACGCCCGGCCCAAGAAGGCCGCGTACGGGCCCGACAAGGGCGGCTTGTCGGTCGAGCGCGAGCCAAACAGCCAGGGCAAGCCCATATTGCGCGGGACTTCGGGCAGCCGTCCGCCGGTTCGTTGCGACTCGATGTAATCGACCAGCGAACCGATAAACGGCCAATGCGCCGGATCGCGCGGCAGATCTTCGATCGCCGGGTTGTAGGTTGGCATGCCCGTCAAGGCGTAGGCCACGCCGTGCAGCGGGTACTGGTGCGTCATCGAGCGCACCACGGTGACGCGGTCCATTACCTGGGCGGTGCGCGGCAACCGTTCGCAGATGTGCAGCTCGGGCACGACCGTAGCGATGGACTTCATCTCGCCCTGGATTTCGACGGGGGCATCCGGCTTGGGGTCGAATGTCTCGTGCTGGGCGGGCGATCCGAACAAAAACAGCAAGATGCACGACTTGGCCTGGCCAAACCGCGAAGCCGTCGCTGCCTGGCTGCCCGAGGCGCTCAGACGCGAGAACAGATCGACGGTCAGGCCAAACGCTCCCAGACCGCCGATGTGCAGCAGATCGCGTCGCGAGAAGCCGTCGCACAAGCGCTTTTCCGAGCCGAACAGTGGAATCATCGGATCACCGGCACCTGTCGCCAACCGGTAAAACTCTCGGTGAACTCACGGAACGAAAAACACCAGATGACGAGCTTTTTGCCTTTCAGGTTGTCGCGGCGGCGCAACAGCTCGATGCGCGTCGTGCTGGCGCCCGAACCGCGCACGCCGACTAAATCGACAGGCCCCCCCAGCCGCAGCGCCAAATGATCGGGCAAGCCGGCACCCTTGGCAAATAACTCGGGATCGTGAAAGACCAAGGTGTGGCTATCGCCCATCAGCAGCACGGGGCTGTCGCGGCTGGTCTCGACAGGCAACAACACGCCGCCCTGACGAACCCCGACAAACTCGAGCGACAAACGCTCACGCGCGGGTTGTTTTTCATCGATCATCCGGGCCAGATCGCCCGAGATTTCAATCTCGCGCGATTCGGTGTCGTATTTCATCTTGGCGAGATCGCTGAACCAAGGTCGATCGCGCAACTGTTCGGCAATCGTTTGAGCCGCCAGGGCCACCGCCGCACCCGACCAGTGGCTATCGGTCTGGCAATACATGCCGGGCTGGCCGGTGTCACGGTGCTCGATAAAGCTGAGCAGCAAATCGACCACCGTTACGCCGCGCTCGGTGAGCAGATCGTAAAACCTTTTTTGATGGGGGTCGAACCGTTGCTGATCGCCCGTCGGCGGCTGCAAGGCCGTGTCGAGCCGATCGGGATAAACGGCCGCTTTGGCTGGCACGGGCACCAGCAGCAGATCGATACCAGCCTTTTTCAGTTGATCGTTGAAATCAACGATTGCCGGCAGCGGGTCGGCGTATTCTGGCTTCGACGACCGGCTCGCTTTGACGGCCAACTCGCCCCAGAACGGGCCAATGCTGAGCGAACGCAATTCGGGCACGAAAAACAGCCAGCCGTCGCGGCCGGCAATCGCGCTGAGTTTTTCTCCTTCCGCCCGAGCTACCTTGCCCCGCAGGATGGAATGAAACTCTTCCATGCCACTGGCACACGCCACCCGGCCAATGATGCAAAGCGCCGTGGCCAGCAGGACGGCAAGCGTCGTAGAACGGAATTTATTCCGTTCCTCGGGCATCACGGCCGAGAAAGAGCGGACGAATGCCAACGGAATGAATTCCGTTTTAAGTTGGCCGAACGGAATGAATTCCGTTCTACGACGCCGAGGGCCTGTCATTGGCTTTCTTCTCCCCAAAACAGCGGCAGGTCGATCAGCTTAAAGTCGGGATCGTCTAGCTCAATGCGGTTCAAGCTGCCGTACTTCGCGCGCACCTGGTCCCAGGATTGGAGCTTCAACGTAACCCGCTCGCCGGGCTGGTAACGAGCGGCGGGCGTCCAGCGGTTGTCGCGCATCCCGAACAAGTAGACCACGATCTCGTCGCCCGGTGCAGTACCTTCTCTGGCTTCGACGCCGGAAAGGTGTACCGCCATCACCGCCTCGCGATACGGTACGCTGCCGGGCCGAGGCACGCCCGCCGCAGCCTCGATCGTGCCGCGCACCACGATCTCGCCTTCGACGGTCGATGACGGCGATGACGCCGGGCTTTGGTCATCGCTTGAGCCCCTCGCCTTCACCGGCGCCGCGTCAGCCAGCGAGATCATCTTCCAATCGCCCACCGCCAGCTCGCGGGCGGCAAATTCCCAAATCACCAGCCGTTTGCCCGACAGCCGATTGTCGCCGCGGGCAAGCTCCCCGGCCAGTGTCTGCCGTGTAGCATAGGCGCCGGCGTCGTTTTGCGAAATGCGGTCGAGCGGACGATGCAGCTCAAAGCTGAGTTGTTCGGCCAGCCCGGCGGCCGAACCCCAACGCATCGTCTCTTGCGAGTAGATATTCGTAAAACTATCGCCCAGCAGGAGCACGTCGGCCGAAACGTCGGGCTGCCACGGCGTGCCGTCGGCGGCGGCGATTTGGCGGATTTCGACCGTTTCGGGCTGGCACAACTCGGCATCGTCGGGCAGCCGCAGCATGGCGGCGATGTCGCCGACGCCACTGGCGACGCGCCGCTGGGCGCGGTACTGCACCGCGGCCCGCGCCGGCAGCGGCGCTCGCGCCTCAATGAATCGGGCCAGTTCTTGAGCCACCGCCACGGCGGCCTCGGCGGTCCAATGAGTATCTGCCTTCAAATACTGATCGCGGCCCGTCTGCAATTTCAGATCGTGCAGCAAGGGCGCGGGATCGAACACTAGCACGCCTTCGCGCTCAATTTCCTGCTTCCAGCGCGCAAACGACTCGTTTTGCAACGGTTCGGAGGCGGCTGAATAGCGCGACGAAAGCCGCTCGGGATGTATGCTGGCTTTGCCGGGCGCCGGCACCAGCAGCAGCGTAATGCCGCGGCGGCGCAGTTGCCGAGCGAACTCGTCGATCGCCGGACGCGGATCGGGCTGAGGCGGCGCCGCGTAGGGCTTGCCCGCCTGAGAGCGCTTCGCCAAAACCCGCGGTTCGAGGAACCCCGGACCGGAGACGTAATCGACACCGGGCCGATAGAACAGCCAGCCATCGCGACCCAAATAAGCTTTTTCGTTGCCCAGCCGGCCCCACTTAGTCAGACAATACTGTGTCGGGCACAGCAAGCGCTGAACGAGCAGCGATTCATCTTTTAGCCCGCTCTCGTACAAGTCGATGTTCTTCAGCAGTCGGGCGTTGGCCGTCAACGTTCGCTGCCACAAGTTGCCCTCCGACTGCCGAAAGGCCACCGCCAGTTCCGGCAGCGTAGTGAAGATCTGGCAGCAGCGCGGCCAAGTGGCGAGCGTCCGGCTCTCGCCGTCGTCCGGAACCATCTCATGCAGCAGCGGCACGGCAAACAGCGCAAACAAGAAAGCCGCCGTCATCGTGCGGGCCAGCCAACCGGCGATTTCGGTGTGGCCGATTTCGAGCTTGGCGATTTCCTCGCGGCTGAGCGGCGGTGAAGATGACATTTCAGAAGATGAAATAGATAAATGGGTTGTACGTTTGCGTGATGAGCAGCAGCAGCGAGAGGCCGAGCACGGCGAACGTCAATGCGGCTTTGGCCGGGGTGATGCGGCGGGTGAAATCCCAGGTTTGCGGCGCCCACCAGGTAGTCGCCGCCGCGGCGGCCAGCGCCACCAGGTAATACGGTTGGTAGATGATGCCCGTGATCAGCCCCGCGCCCGGTCCCGGCGCGCCCAGGCCGATGAGCGTCTGGCAGTATTCGAGCGCCCGCGGCAGCGTCTCGGCGCGGAAAAAGACCCAGGCGAAGCACACGATGACGAACGTAAGCAGCGTCCGTAGCGGTCCCGGCAAGCGGCGATAGAAGCTCTCTTTGCCTTGCGTCCGCTCGAAGGCCAGCATCGCTCCGTGAATCGTGCCCCAGATGACAAAGTTCCATGAGGCCCCGTGCCACAGCCCGCCCAGCACCATCACCGTGGCCAGGTTGGTATAGGTTCGAGCGGGACCGCGGCGATTGCCTCCCAGCGGCACGTACAAATAATCGCGCAGCCAGGTCGAGAGCGAAATGTGCCATCGCCGCCAGAAATCGGTGACCGATTCGGCCTGATAGGGCGAATCGAAGTTCTTGGCGAACACGAAGCCGAACATCAGGCCCAGCCCAATCGCCATGTCGGAGTAGGCGCTGAAGTCGAAATAAATCTGAAAGGCGTAGCCGAGCAGCCCGGCCCAGGCCTCCAGCGTGTCGACCGAGCCGGCGTCGAAGGCCACGTCGGCCACTTTGCCGCAGGCGTTGGCCAGCAGGATCTTTTTGGCCATGCCAAACGAAAAAAAGGCCACGCCTCGGGCAAATTTCTCGGCAGAGTAGGTGCGCTCGCGCAACTGGTCGGCCACGTCTTGAAAGCGAATGATCGGCCCGGCGACAAGCTGGGGAAACATCGCCACGTAGCAGGCAAAATCGGTGAAGTTGCGAATCGCCCGTGCGTCGCCGCGATAGACGTCGATCGAGTAGCTCATCGACTGGAAGGTGTAAAAGCTGATGCCCAGCGGCAGCGTGATGCGCAAGAAGGTGTCCCACTGGCCTCCCTCCCAACCGAGCGAGCCGACCAGGGAGTTGTACGAATCGAGGCCGAAGTTGAAATATTTGAAGAAGCCGAGCAGTGAAAGGTTCGAGCAGATCGACGCGGTCAGGGCCAGCTTTTGCCAGGCCGAGCGCGGGCCGCCGGGCGGCAGCGGCGGCGCGTCATCGTTGCTCCAGCCCGGCCACCGCCCCACCAGCACGAGCCCGCACACGTAGTCGATGACCGTCGAAACGAACATCAACACCACGAACAGCGGATTGGCCCAGCCATAGAACACGTAGCTCAGCAGCGTGAGCAGCAGGTGTTTGCCGCGCCGCGGCGCCGCGTAGTACAGCAGCAGCGACAGCGGCAGGAAATAAAAGACGAACAGGTGAGAGCTAAAGACCATTTTTGGATGAACACAGGTCTATCGGATTCATCGTCCTGTGCCCCTGCGG
>DATFDL010000008.1:0-4177 GCA_035252155.1 Pirellulales bacterium
CAGGCAAGCTGGATGGGGTCTTTCGATCGGTTTTTTACGGGAATTGCTAGCCCACCATCTCGTTCACCGATCCGCACAAGGCGGATGGGGTCCGAAAAGCGCAACCTCAAAAAGCGCAAGCGAGGAAGAAACGTGTTCATCCGGCTGCCTCGCTTACGCTTCGGGTTGGTGTGTGGGTTTCTTTGGACGCGGCGGCAACGAGCAGCGGACACGGATCGCAAGCGGCTATCGCCAGCAGCGCGTGCCGCAACGGAGAATCCGTTCCGCCGCGACGCCTTTTGTTGGACGAAAGGGCGTTCTTTCGCGGAGCGAAAGGCGACTTTGCGCCACGCAGCGATTCGGAAATCCATTGGTCGGCTTCGGCGGGTCGACGGCCGTGGGCCGTCAAGCCGATCAGCCCGTGGGCCAGCGACACTCCGCCTAGCGCGGGCGAAAGCGTTCGTTCAAGGTATTGAAGCGTTTTTTCGATCCGGCCGGCTTGGTCTTTTTCTCCCGCCAGTGCGCCCAGGGCCAAGCCCGATGGCTCGACATGCGGACGCAGCAATCGGCCGAAGACCGAGGTGTTTCCGTAATTGCAGCCGCCCTCGGGCAGCAGCCGATCGAGCAGCAAGCGAGCGGCTTCGCGCGCTCGTGGGTGGTCGGCCTGCCCGGCCGCCTTTAGCGCCAGCAGGTTGATGGCGGTCGGCTCGATCCAAGGATGCGTGCCCGCAACCCAGGGCCAGCCATCGATCGCCGGATCGTGGCCGAGCTTCGACGATCGCTGCCAGGTATGCCCGTGCTGCGACAAGATCCATCCGATGGCTCGGTCGATGTTCTTCTGATACGCTCGCCATCCGCGATCGGCCGAGACCCAGGCCAGCACGGCCCAGCCGGTGGGCCATTGCGGCGTCGGTTCGTCGGCGGTGACGCCCAAGCTGCCGTCATCCGCTTGCAGGCTGGCCAATTTGCGCCGCGCGTGTTCGGCTGCGTCGGCCCGCCCGTGCGCGGCCAAAGCCAGTGCGGCCAAGGCCATCGGCTCAGCGGCCGGCACGCCGCCGGGCTGGTACGACCAATTGGCTTCGTCGGCGAGGATCGCGAGGGATGGCTCGAGGTGTTTCAAGTGCTGCATAACCGTGAAGGGTTCAGGGTTCAGGGTTCAGGGTTCAGCAGCTTCCTTCGAGGTCGCTTGATTTGCGCAGACGGTTAGGGGTCGTGAAGGTCTGGCGTATTAGTCTCTGGCTCTTCGCTGAGCGCAGGCGATTCGTCGCTCACAAGAATACTGAACCCTGAACCCTGAACCCTCCAAGCGGTGGGACTCGCGTCGCTCGGCCCACCCTACGCGTCGCGCATCGTGATCCCTTGAACAAACATACGTCCAGCAACGCGGTTCGATGCGACGATGCCAGTTGGATCGGTTGTTTGGATTATGGCGTGCGGTGAAGGCTGAGCGGTCGCACGCCGGGGCATCGCCAAGGCTCTGACCTAGCCACCGTTTACGCACGGTGGCGTAGAGTTGCCTGTCATGGCCACCGAACTGCTGACAGCGCCCGAATTGCGTCTCGATACGACGCGCGAGATCGAGGTCTCGATCGTCATGCCTTGCTTGAACGAGGCCGAGACGCTCGAACGTTGTATTCGCAAAGCGAAACAGGCGATCGAGCGGCATGCGTTAGCAGCCGAAATCATCGTGGCCGACAACGGCAGCAGCGATGGCTCGCAGCAGATCGCGGCGCGGCTGGGGGCGCGGGTGGTGGCCGTGCCCGAAAAGGGTTACGGCAGCGCCCTGCGCGGCGGCATCGAGGCCGCCCGCGGCCGCTATATCATCATGGGCGACTCGGACGACAGCTACGATTTTTCGAAGATTTTTCCGTTCGTCGAGCGATTGCGGGCGGGCGACGACCTGGTGATGGGCAACCGGTTTCAAGGCGGCATTCGCCCCGGCGCCATGCCGTGGAAGCATCGTTGGATCGGCAACCCCGTGTTGACGGGCATCGGCCGGTTGTTCTTTCACTGCCCGGCCGGCGATTTTCATTGCGGCCTGCGAGCGTTCAGCAAAACCGCCTACGAGCGGATGGAGCTGCAGACCACCGGCATGGAGTTCGCCAGCGAGATGGTGATCAAATCGACGCTCAACGGGCTGATGATCAGCGAAGTGCCCACCACGCTCGATAAGGACGGCCGCTCACGGCCTCCGCACTTGCGCAGTTGGCGCGACGGCTGGCGGCACCTGCGGTTCATGCTGTTGTTCAGTCCGCGGTGGATGTTTTTGTGGCCCGGCGCGGTCTGCTTCGTCGTCGGTTTGGTGGCCGCGTTTTGCTTGATGCGCGGGCCGGTGTGGGTGGGGGGCGTGGGGCTCGACATTCACAGCTTGCTGGTGGCCGGCTGCTTGGCGCTCTTGGGCTATCAGCTTTTGATCTTCGGGCTATTCACCAAGATGTACGCGGTGGCCGAAGGTTTTCATCCGCCACACAAATGGCTGGGGCGCGATGCGCACGTGCCGCTCGAAGCCGGCGTGCTGGCCGGCATTGCGGCGGGCGTGGCGGGCCTGGCGTTGCTCGTTCACGCCGTCTGGCAATGGCGCGAAGTCGGCCTGGGCGCGCTCGAGCCGCGCGTCACCATGCGGCAGGTCATTCCGGCTGTCGTGCTGATGATGCTTGGCGTGCAAACCGTGTTCGCCAGCTTCTTCTTGAGCATCCTGAGCTTACGCAAGCGGTGAGCATTCAAAGTCCGGTAGCTCCCGGCCTTGTGCCGGGCAGGTCCGGCCACGATCGCAAGGTTAATCCATTCAGCCGGCCACGAGGGCCGGGACTACCACTGCGCCGGCCACGAGGGCCGGGGCTACCGTTGCGGATGGGCGATTTTCGGCCAGTAGGTGTCGAAGTCAAAGTCGGGGCTGTTGTCGCCGTCGTGGCACTCAAGGCATGACTGGCGTTGAGCGTCTCGGTCGGCGCCTTCGAGCGACAGGTGCATGGCCTGGCGCAGCTTTTCTTGCATTTTTTCGTCGCCGGCCATCTCGGCGGCCACGTGCGCGGCGCCCGGCCCATGACAATTTTCGCAGCCGTTGCCGGCCAGGCCCGGCGTCGCTTCGAGGCTGTCGTAGCCCGTCGCGTAGGGAAGATATTTCTGCGGGTTCCAGCCGGTGGCATGACAGCTAATGCATTCCGGATCGAACTGTCGCGGCGGCTTGGCTTTGGCCAACGTCTCGGTGGCCGAGGCGTGCGGCGTGTCGCGCCAAATCTCGTAGGCCCGCTGATGACAGTCGGCGCATTGGTCCGAACCGGCAAACTTGCCGCGCGGATGCTCGACCGGCCGCAGCCCGAGCCCCTCCCAACCGAGATCCTTGAGTTGATCTTGATAGCCGACCATCAGCTCGTCCATTTCGGGCGAGTCGGCAAAGCGATGGTCGAGTGGCACGCGCTGGTAACGCACCGGGGCATCGGCGTCGTTGTAAAAACCGAGCACGATGGCGTACATTCCCTTATGTCCCACTTCGACGAATAGCGGACCGTCGTCGCCAACCCGCTGCGGCTCGTGGGGAGGCTCCGCGGCCCCATGCGCCGTGACCACCACGTCGAAGAGCGGGAATTGCTCGGCAAGCTGGCGCGATTCTTCGGGCTTGGCATGGGCCAGCAGCACCAGTCGATCGCACTTGGCTTTTTTCAACTCCGGCAACACCTGCGTTAACGCCTCGGCGACGGGCATCAATTGCACTTCGTCGTTGGTAAGCTGCTTTTGAAACGAGTCGCCGAGCAGCGAGGTGACGCCGAGTTTGAGGCCGCCCACTTCGACCACGTGCAGCCGCGGCACAAAACCCGACTCGAAGCCGAACAGGCCGACGTTGCCCGAGACGAATAGCTCGCCATTGGCGGCGGTGGCGGTGACGGCCCCGGCCGAAAGCTTGAGGTCGTCGGCCCCAAAGCCGACCGCCTGGTAGCCCATGATGCGCAGCGCCTCGGCGGCCTTGTCGAACTTGATTTCGGCCTCGCGGCCAAAGCGGCCGATCAGCCCGCCGTTGTCGAGCGGCGCAACCGGCCAGCCCCGCTCGTGCAATTGCTTGAGGAATGTGTGGCGGCGGCGCAGTCCGCCTTTTTGGTGTTCGAGGCCGGCGCAGCCGCAGGGCTCGATGTAACCGTCTTGCTCGCCCGTCAGCACCAAGGCCAAGACGGGTTTGGGCCACCCCTCGAACAGCCGCTGGTCG
>DATFDL010000009.1:0-9992 GCA_035252155.1 Pirellulales bacterium
CAGGCCGTCCGCCGGCGAAGGACGGCCTGGAAGGCCATCCTCCTTTGGGATTCGTTATCAACCCCAAACCCTTGGCGAAAAAGAGCACGAAGGGCCGATCATCGTCCCTCGCGGAGGCGGTCGCCCAAAAAATTGTCGAGCTCCGGCGTGGCGTAGATCTTCTCGATCGTCTTTTCAAAGGGATATTCCACCCGGCGAAAGCGGAGCATCTCGTCCTCGAGCACCACGTAGCACGCCCGCGGGTCGCCGTCGCGCGGCTGACCGACCGAGCCCACGTTGACCATCGTCTTTTCGGGCGTGAGACGATATTGATAGCCCACCTCCTCGGGGCTGAAAAAGTTGAGGCTTTGCGTGAACACGCCCGGCACGTGCGTGTGTCCTTGAAAGCAATGTTGCTCGATCAGCGAAAAGAGCTTTTCCATCTTTCGCTGATTGTAGATGTCCTCGGGAAAAACGTATTCGTTCAGCGGGTTTCGGGCCGAGCCGTGCACGAACAAAAAGCCGTTTTCGCGGCGGTTGCGGGGCAGCTCGCCGAGAAAGTCCCACCGCTTGGCGTTGTCGCCGGGGTTGCCGATGGGGTCTTCCAGTTGCTCGCGCGTCCAGAAGATCGCCCGTTCGGCCCCCTGGTTAAACCCCTCGGGATCGAACAGCGCCCCCTGGTCGTGGTTGCCCAGAATGCAGACCTGCATTTTCATTACCAGGTCGATGCACTCGCGTGGGTTGGGGCCATAGCCGATAATGTCGCCCAGGCAGTAAATCTCGGTGATTCCCTGCTGAGCGATGTCTTCCAGAACGGCCTCGAGCCCTTCGAGGTTGCTATGGATGTCGCTGATCAACGCACGCTTCACGCCCATTGACCCTTAGGAAGAGGCCGCGGAAAAAAAGGACAGCTCGGCCGACTCCGCCCGCTCGAACCACGCGAATCGTCACAACCCTAACGCGCAGTCTAAGTTAGCGTCGCACAACGGTCAAGCCCGTGATAATTCTAGCTCTCGAAACCAGTGGCTACGGAGGCAGCGTGGCGCTTCTCGACAACGATAGCCTATTGGCCGAGCTGCCGCTGAACGCGGGGCAGCGGAGCGCCCAATCGCTGGCGCCGGCGATCGCCGAGGTGCTGGCGACCGCCGGCCGCCGGGCTGCCGAGGTGCAACTGGTGGCGATTACGGTCGGTCCCGGCTCTTTTACTAGTTTACGCGTCGGCGTGACGACGGCCAAGGCGTTCGCTTACGCCGTGGGCGCCGAGGTGCTGGGCGTCGATACGCTGGAGGCGATTGCCGCTGAGACAACGCGGGCCGCGGGTGACGCGGACGCCGACGGCCTGACGATCGCCGCCGCCATCGATGCGCAGCGCGGTGATGTCTATGCGGCCCGCTTCCGCGCCTGCGGCAACCAACTTGATCGCCTGACGGCGACGGCCATTTGTCCCGCCGGCGAGTGGCTGGCGTCGCTCGAGTCTGGTTGGCAGGCGACTGGGCCTGCGCTGGAGAGCCTGGGCGCACGGTTGCCCGCCGGCGTCTTGGACGCGCCGCGTGACGCATGGATGCCAACCGCCGCGACGGTAGGCCGCCTGGCCGCGGCCAAGTACGCCGCCGGCTGCCGCGACGATCTTTGGAAGCTCGCGCCGGTTTATCTGCGGAAGAGCGCGGCGGAGGAAAAGAGAGGGTAGGCCGTAGGGTGGGACGAGTGAAAGGAGTCCCACCATTGGCCTGTGCTCGCCCTCCGCGTTGCGCCGCCAAATGGTGGGACTCGCAAGCTCGGCCCACCCTACATGAAGCCCACCCTGAACGCCCGCCGTTATTTCAAATCCAATCCCGCCAGGTAATCGTCCAACGCCTTTTGCTTCGTCTTCAGCTCGGTCTGGATTTCGCCGATCTGATTGCGAAGCTTTTCGACCTCGTCTTCCTGCGCGCCGAACTTCTTGACGTAGCGATTGTAAAGGTCCGACTTGCGGTCGAGCTGGGCCATGTTTTCGCGAATCCGGGCCTGCTCTTGCGCGATCTGGTTGATCTGCTGCTCGAGCTGCTGTTGCCGCGTAGTGAGGTCGTTGATTTCGCGCTTGCGCTTGACTACTTCGGCCAGGGCTTGCTTCACGTCGTCGCTGACTACCTTGGCGTGCCGATAGAACTGGATCGCGCCGTCGTCGAGATTGTTCAGCGCCACCTGCTGCGAGACCACCTGTTCTTCGGCGACTTCGAGCTTGACGGGCTTGCCCGGCTCGGCCGTCACGGCGAAGCGGTAAAGATCGCGGGTCGTCTCGGCGGGCTTTTGCGGCGCGGTCAACTTCCACGAAGCATCGTGCGGGTATTCCACCAGCACCTGCTTCGCTTTGCCGCCGGAGTTTTTGATGGTGTAGTGCTGTGAGCGCTGATATTTGCGCGTACTTTCCAGCACACCCTTGGTGATTCGCACAGAGACGAGCTGCTCAGGACTGGGCTTGCTCTCTTGGGCCACCTCGGTATCGAGATCCATGGCGTAACTAATCAGCCGCTCGGTGTTGGGCTGCAAGTCTTCAATCCGGGCATCGCCGGCATAGGCCCCGCCGTCGAAGACCGTGATCGGCCCTTGCATCAGGTGCAGCTCGGTGGTGTTCTTCAGCCGCAGCCCGTTGAGCGGATGCTTGGCGTGGACAGCCGGATTGTAGATCGAAACCTTCTCGCCCTCGACTGAGCCGTTGACGATCGGCAGCATGGCCGATTGCTGGCGCGGCAGATCGACGGGCGTGTCGATCACGTATTGAAACAGCTCTCCCACATCGCCCGCCTGGGCCACCGATTCGACGCCTCGGCCCAAGTCAAAAAATTGATCTTTTGCTTCGCCCTTAAGGGCGCCCGCGAGTCCAAATCCGCCCAGACCGGCCGCCGGCGCGGCGGGCGGCATTGCTTCGGCCATCCGCCGCATCGCCCGCCCGCCGCCGGCCGCGTCGGCCCTCTTAGCAAATTCTTCCTCGCGCTTGTGCAGGTCCTGTCCATAAACCTGTGGGCGCAGCGAGGCGAATAATTCCGGCTCGACCACCGGCCGCGGCACATAGAGCGGCTGATAGAGATTCATCACAAACGAAATCGGCCGGCCGCTCACGAGCGTGAGCGAGACATCTTGCCAATCTTCTTCGGTGGTGTTTTCGACGATGGCCCAGCCCTGCAAGAACGGCTTCTCATCATCCTTGAGCACCAACCGATAGCTGGTCTTCCAGATGGGGGCTTGCTGCACGTAGCCAACGTGCACTGGCCGCTTGCCGTTGCCCAAGAAATTGAGCGTGACGGTTTTCTTGTCGGTGGCGTGCCCCAGGGCCAGCACCGCCAGCGCCTGCCGCAACTCCGCGTCGAGTTGCGGATTGAGCAGCTTGATGCGGCCCACTTCGGCCAAAGGCACGCTACGAAGCCCTGCGTCGGTGAGTAGGTTCAGATATTCGTTCTCGACCGTTTCGTCGCCCACCTTGCGTTTGCGTTTTTCGACGCCCAGAATCGCCCCCTGCATGGCGTTGGGGGCGTCGATCTCGACCTGCTCGCCACGGGCCTGGCCCAATAGCTCTCCCAGCGTGGGGTTGCTCGTCAGATCGATGGCGAACGTCTTGAGCGTTTTGGTGATCGGATCCATCGAGCCGTAGGTGACGGTCGAGATCCGGCCGCCGCCGAAATCTTGCAAGACCATGCTCTTAAGCAGGTCGTTGATGTCGTCGACATTGAACTTCAGATCGAGCCGGGCGTCGCCGTCGATCTCGGCTTCGCGGTCGAAGAAGCCCACGCCCGAGTTGAACAGCACGACCCGCTTGAGCGGAATCGGGCTGGCCGCGGGTTCGGCGGCCGGGGCAGAAGCCGATATCGCGAGCAACCATATTAGAGAGCAGTGAACGAGGCGAGGGGCGATCATAGGGTTCAGGGTTCAGGGTTCAGGGTTCAGGGTTCAGCGGAGGGGTCAGAGGCCGGAGGCCAGGGTTCCCGTGAATCGGCGACTGCTTGGGCCAAGCCGATCGGCATTCAATTATAGGACGACCACGCCGCCCCAAAAGTTCCACGAGCCGCGGTTAGAAACCAGGGGCCGGAGATCAGGATTCTGGTGGCCTCCGAAGAAGGGTTGCACCGAACGCCATCGCCTCGATCGAGAGTGCTGAACCCTGAACCCTGAACCCTCGTAGCTATAGACAAACCCCGCGGGCAGATAGTATTTTTTGGGTTTTGGCAATGGGAGAAGCAGAAACGATGGTTGACGCATCGCGGCCGGCCATGATTGAGGCCATTGGCCTGTCGAAGTATTACGGCGACTTTACGGCAATCCAAGATGTGAGCTTCCAGGTGCACCAGGGCGAGGTGGTCGCCTTTTTGGGTCCCAACGGGGCCGGCAAAAGCACCACCATGAAGCTGCTGACCGGCTACCTTTCGGCCTCGGCCGGGGTGGCCAAAATCGCCGGACACGACATGTCGGTCGACCGGCTGGAAGGCTCGAAGCGGCTGGGCTACTTGCCCGAAAATGGACCGCTTTACCCCGACATGACTCCCCGCAGCCTGCTGGAGTTTTTCGCCGACGCCCGTGGCATGACCGGCAGCTACCGCCAGGAGCGGATTTCGGCGGTGGTCGAGCTGTGCGCCTTGGGTAGCGTAATCGGCAAGGCCATCGGCAAGCTCTCGAAGGGCTATCGGCAGCGGGTGGGAATGGCCCAGGTACTGCTGCACGAGCCGGACGTGTTGATTCTCGACGAACCAACCGCCGGTCTCGACCCCAACCAGATTCGCGAGGTGCGCGACACGATCCGCCGGCTCGGGCAGAACAAGACCATTCTGCTCTCGACGCACATTTTGCAAGAAGTCGAAGCGATGGCCAGCCGCGTGTTGTTTGTCAACGAGGGTCGGTTGGTGTACGACGGCACCCCGGCCGAGTTGGTCCGCGATGGCAAGCCGCTGGAAGAGCACTTCCATCAGTTGACCAGCCAGGCGGCGTAAGTAGGTCAGGCTATGCGCACCAATAAAGAGAACATGGGCCATGGAGCGGACTCAGCGAGAAGTTGAAACCGTTGTGTTGTGTGACCGTGCGTTTTTTAAGGCATGGCCGGGCAAATAAATGGCATAGGCGTACTTGGCGCATCGAGCCGCCCAGCCGTGCCGCCGGACGCAGCTTTATGAGCTCCAGAGCATTTATTTGCCCGGCCATGCCTTAAAAAACGCACGCCTGCGCCGTAATCAAAGCCGAAACTCAAGAGCTAACCGAAGACTGAATAAGCAATTGCAAGACCGTTTTTCTCTCGTGGTGAAGCGATGAATGCCAACGTTATCAGCGCGATCTTTCGACGCAACTTTTATTCGTACTTCAGCAATCCCACCGGATACGTCTTTATCTGTGTCTACGTGTTGCTGAGCTCGTTCGCCGCGTTCTGGCCGAACGAGTTCTTCAGCTCGAACCTGGCGAATCTCGACCAGCTCAATCGCTACCTGCCGTACATCATGCTGGTGTTTATCCCGGCGATCACCATGAGCGTCTGGGCCGAAGAACGCCGGCAAGGCACCGACGAGCTGCTGCTGACGATCCCCGCCGCCGATTTCGACGTGGTGCTGGGCAAATACCTGGCGGCGGTGGCGATTTATAGCGTGGCGCTGGCCTTCTCGATGATCTGCTCGCTGTCGGTGCTGCTATGGCTGGGCAACCCCGATCCCGGTTTGTTCTTGGGCACGTATTTCGGCTACTGGATGGTGGGCGTCGCGATGCTGGCCGTGGGCATGGTGGCCTCGTTTCTTACCGGCAATTTGACGGTGGGATTTGTGTTGGGCGCGGTGTTCAATGCTCCGCTGGCCTTCGCCGCCAACGCCGATGTCATTCTGCCTTCGGATTGGGCCATTCCGGTGAAACAATGGAGCCTGGAAGAGCAGTTCCGCGATTTCGGCCGCGGCGTCGTCAGCCTGTCGGGCGTGGCCTATTTCGGCCTGATCGTGGTGGTGATGCTCTATTTGTCGATGGTGCTCATCGGCCGCCGCCACTGGCAGGGCGGCCGCGACGGGCATTCGATGGGCGGTCATTACCTGGTCCGCGCGCTGTCGCTCATCGCCCTGGCGGTCGGGCTGGTGCTGGTATTCGACCGGCTCAATATGCTCCGGGCCGACGTCACTTACGAGAGGCTCGGTTCCCTATCGCCGAAAACAAAGCAATTGCTCAGGGGCTTGAACCGGCGGGTCAAAATCGACGCTTACGTCAGCCCCGAAGTGCCTGAGTCGTATGTGCAGACGCGGCTCGATCTGCTTTCGGCGTTGCAAGAAATGGCGGCCCAGGCTGGGGCCAACATCGTACTGCGCATTCACCCGACCAAGCCGCTCGAGAAGGAAGCCGAGCAGGCCGAGCAGCAATACGGCATCACGGCGCAACAGGTCTATTCGCGCAAGCGGGGGGCGGTTAGCCGCGAGCCGGTTTACTTAGGGGTGGCGTTCACTTCGGGCCTGGAGAAAGTGGTGGTGCCGGCCATTGGCCCCAGCACCCCCGTCGAATATGAGATGGTCCGGTCGATCGCAACGGTGGCGGAGGAAAAGCGTAAAAAGCTAGGCGTCCTGGTCACCGACGCCAAGCTGTATGGCAGTTTCAGCATGCAGACGATGAGCATGTCGTCCAACGAAAAGTTGATCGACGAACTTGAGACGCAATATGAAGTGGCGCAGGTGAACGCCGATACTCCCTTGCCCGATGACCTCGACGTTCTGCTCGCGGTACAGCCGTCGTCGCTTTCGCCGGAGCAGATGAAGCATTTCATCGCGGCGGTGCGGCGGGGCACGCCGACAGCCATTTTTGAAGATCCGTTTCCCTGGACGCGCCGCCCCGACGTGCCCGGCACGAGCGCGCCGAAGCGCCCGCCGCAGATGGGCATGTTTGGGGGCGGGCAGCCGCCGCTGCCCAAGGGCGATATCTCGGCGTTGTGGCGCACCTTGGGCGTTGAGTTCAACCCCACGGAGATCATTTGGCAGACTTACAATCCCTACCCGAAGTTCCAAGCATTCATCACGCCCGACTGGGTTTTTATCGACAACGGCGCCGTCGAGACGCCCACGCGCGAGATACCGTTCAGCCAGGACGATCCGATCACCTCCGGCCTGCAACAAGTGTTGCTGCTCTATCCTGGTTCGATCTCGCATCTGAACGCTTCGGCCTTGAAATATGAGCCGCTCTTGACGACGGGCGAGAAAACAGGCACGGTCGGCTATAGCGATCTCGAGCAACCGAGCATGTTCGGTGGCGGCGGCGCAATCAACGACAATCCGCGCCGCAAGCCCACCCGCGACAATTATGTCCTCGCGGCGCACCTCACCGGCAAACTCAGCGATGACGAGGCCGAGGACGAGGAGGATGCCGAAGAAGCCGCCGCCGAATCGGCGAAAGACGACGGCGAAAAGAAATCGGCCCCGAAGAAGCGCGGCGTCGATGTGGTGCTGGTGACCGACATCGACATGCTGCATTCGGAGTTCTTTCAGCTTCGGCCCAACCTTTCGCGCGATCCCGACCAGGACTTTGGGATGGCCCTCGACAACGTGACGTTCGTCTTGAACGTGCTCGACGAGTTGGCGGGCGACGACCGGTTCATCGAGATTCGCAAGCGCCGGCCGCGGCACCGCACTCTCCAGACCATTGAGGATACGACCAAGGTGGCCCGGCTCGAAGCCGAGGACAAGCGGCAAGAATATAGCAAGGAGTTCGAGGAGGCCTGGACCACGGAACAAAAACAGCTTGATGAGGCGGTCGAGAAAATCCGGCAGTCGACCAAGCTAAGCCCGCTCGAGAAACAACAGCAGGTGCAATACGCCCTGCGCACCGGCCAGGCCCGGCTGGCCGCCAAAAAGAGCAAGCTGGAGAAAGAGCGCGACCAACAGGTCGCCAGCATCGAGCGAAACTTGAATATCGAGATCACGCGCGTTCAAGATTGGTACAAGATGTGGTCGGTGGTGTTGCCGCCCATTTTGCCGATGCTCGTGGGACTTGCGGTCTTCTTCAATCGGCGGGCGCGCGAACGCGAGGGCGTCTCGCGCAACCGGCTGCGTTAACGGCTAGGTCAGATTTTGAGGACGGAAGGCATGAACGAAATCAGCAAAACCTTGGGCTTTGTGGGAGTGGCCGTTGTTGCGTTGGCCGTCGGGGTCTGGATGCACCGACCCGCGCCGGACGACACCGAAATGCTCGACGTCGTCAATGCGCCGCTGTTCAAGAATTTCAAAGACCCGCGCGACGCCAAGTCGCTCGAGATCGTCGACTACGACGAAGACACCGCCGAAATCAAGGCGTTTAAGGTCGCGCAGGTCAAGGGCCTGTGGGTGATTCCCTCGCACGAGGATTACCCGGCCGACGCCGCCGACCAGCTCGCCGACGCCGCCGCGAGCATCGTCGAGGCCCGCACGCTGAACCTCGTGAGCGACGACCCGAAGAGCCACGAAACCTATGGCGTGGTTGATCCCGATCCGAAAAAACTCACGGTCGGCTCTTCGGGCGTAGGCAGCCTGGTGACGATGGAGAGCGGCGCCGGCAAGAAACTGGCGCAGTTGATCATCGGCAAAGCGGTCGACAAGGCCAAGCCCGACTTGAGGTATGTGCGGAGGCCCAATCAAGACCAGGTCTACGTGGCGTCAATCAAGACCGACAAGCTTTCGACCAAGTTCGAAGACTGGATCGAGAAAGACCTGCTGAAGCTCAATGCCTGGGACGTCGCGGAGGTGACGATCGACGACTATTCGATCGAGGAGACCGGCCTGCTGGAGGCCACGTTGCACCCACGCGGCAAAATGGAGCTTGGCTTCGACAGCAAGGACTCGAAATGGCGCGTGATCGATCTGGAGGAGTTTGTGTCACGGAAGGAAGGTTACCGATCGGAGCCGCTGGCCGAAGACGAAGAGTTGAACGCCCAGAAGCTCAACGAACTGAAAACCGCGCTCGACGACCTGAAGATCGTCGATGTCCGCCGCAAGCCGGCCGGATTGACGGCCGACCTGCGCGCGGGCAAGAAGTTGTTGGAGAACGAAGAAGCGCGGCAATCGCTGCTCGTGCGCGGCTTCCGCGCGATTCCCGAAGAAAATCCGGAGGGCGAGACCGTCGTTCAGATTTATTCCAATGAGGGCGAGATTCACTGCGGCACCAAAGACGGGGTCGAGTACATCTTGCGGTTCGGCCGGATTGCCGGGGCCACCGGCGAATCGGGCGAGAAAGATACCGCCGAGGGCGAGGAGGCCGCTGAAGAAAAAATGGCTGGCGAGGCCGCCGACGCAAAATCAGGCGACGCCGACAAAGGGACCGGCGCCAACCGCTTTATCATGGTGGCGGCGCGGTTCAACGAAGAGTTGATTCCCAAGCCTGAGTTGCAACCGTTGCCCGGCGAGTCGGCCGCCGAAGAAGCCAAGCCGACCGACTCGAAAGCCGATGACGCCAAAGCCAATAAGACGTCGAGCGTCGAATCGAGCCTGGCCGATGCCGAAGGGTTGCTGGCCCAGGCCGGCGGAGCGAAGGCCTCCGGCAAGGGCAGCGCGAAGGCCAAGACCGACGACAAGCCAAAGGACGCCGGCAAAGCCAAAACGGCGGACAAAACGGCAGACGACAAAGCCAAGACCGACGACAAAGCCAGCGCCGCTGACGAGAAGCCGGCCGACGAAAAACCGGCCGCCAAGCCGAAAAGCGATCCTGAAACCGAGCGCATCAAGAAAGACAACGAGCGCAAGCAGAAGGATTACGACGATGCGGTCAAGAAAGGCCAAGACAAAGTCAAGGAGCTGAGCGACCGCTTCGCCGACTGGTACTATGTGATTTCCGACAAAACGTACCAGAAGATTCATCTCGGCCGCGACGACATCATCAAGAAGAAAGCGCCTGCGGAAGAGAAAGGCGCTTCCGAGGATGTCTTGAGCGACCAAATCAAAAAACTGCCCGAGTAATCGTGTATTGGGTAGTCCCGGCCCTTGTGGGCCGGCCCGGTAGCTGACTGCGTGACGAAGTCAGGTAGCGCGTGCGAGTTGCCGCCGGCCTGCGTAGGGTGGGCGCTGCCCACC
>DATFDL010000010.1:0-2804 GCA_035252155.1 Pirellulales bacterium
GACCCCAATCTGGTCTCGCCTTCCATTGAGACGCCTGCGGTGGCGGCCCCGCCGGCTGGCCGCGCGGCGACCACCGTGGCGGCGAGCGCCCCGGCGGCCAGCGCGCCTGAGCGGATCGTATTGATCTCGTACCCGAAGGTCATCTTTCTCTATCCCGTGCTGCTGGCGGCGATGGTGGCGGGCATTTACGCCAGCCTGACCAGTCAGCCGCTCGACGCCGACAACAGCACCGCCACCATGATGGCGACGGTCTTTCTGGGAATCGTCGCCGTCAACTTGGTGGTGCTGGCGTTCGACTTCCCGCGCACCACGTCGCTCACGCTGTTTTTCTTCGCCGCGGCCGTGGCCATGGGCGTAGTGCTGCTGTTCGAGTACAAGCCCGAGGCGTGGCCGGCCGTGACTCACACGGTCGGCAAATTCCGACCGTTGGCGAACGCCACGTTTTACTGGACGATCGTGGCGATCCTGACGGCCATTTTCGCGGTCTCGTACGTGGTGGTTCACTTCGACTACTGGGAAGTGCGACCCAATGAGCTACTGCACCATCATGGCATCTTGAGCAATCTCGAGCGGTTCTCGGCGCCGCACCTGCGGATCGACAAAGAGATCAACGACGTCTTCGAGTACCTGCTTTTGCGGTCGGGCCGGCTGATTTTGCAGCCCAGCAGCGAGCGTCGGGCGATCATTCTCGACAATGTGCCGTTCATCGAGCGCAAAGAGCAGGCCATCACCCGGATGCTCGGAGCGTTGCAGGTGCAGGTCCGCACGGATAGACCGGAGCCGATCTGAGGAGTCATTTCGGCGGTGCATCGTGCAATCGCGGCGCACAAGCCATGGGGTAACCGTCCCAGGTCGTCGGTCTTATTCTCGGCACCGGCTGCTCTCTGATCGCTATTGATATTCAAAGCCGGCAACGGCGCCCGTAGCGAACGGTTTCCGTGCCGTTCCGCGATGGGCGGCTTTAGGCCCGCCTGCAGTTCTCGCCAGCGGTGCGGATTCCATCGGCTACCGACCGCGAACGGTGCGATCTGCGAGCCGGCATTTGCTAACGCAGAGTTCCAAGGCGCTAATTGTCCGAAAAGTTTGCCTGCCGGGCCGCGCATCGCTAAACTCGGTGGCAGCCGCGGCCAATTCAGCCGCCGTTCCGTAAAAACAAGGAGAACCAAGGCCGCACCAACGGCAACAACGACAATTTGAGCGACGCGTTTGCGTCAAGAACTGCTTCTCCCAAAACGACCAACTTGAGCCTCGTGCTCACGAACAGACGCAGTGCTTGGCCGCGCTCCCGAAAGGGAGCGTCGGGCCATGCGCTGGTCTGTTCGCCCCTTGGTCGGGGCTGGGAGAGCGGCCGTGGTTTCGGCGCTCCTTTCTTTTTGCGGCCCAGGACGGGGCCAAGTCACATGGCGGGGGTTAAATCGTGAAACACAGCGCATCATGGACGGTCACGTTCCCGAACCAAGCGGAACTGCGGTGGATAAAGAAGCTCGTTCCCGGACTCAATGATCTGGCGCAATCGCTGCTGACCGCTCGAGCCCGCCGACATGATGTTCGTGAGCGCGCGGTGACCGTTTCGCGCCTCGCGTCGCTTGGGATGACGCGAGATGACATCAGCGATTTGCTCGCGCGAGGATGGATCGACATCAACGGCAGGTTCATGGACTCGTCCAACGTGGCCTTGACCGACGCTGGCCTGGCGTTCTTGCAGAAAGCCGTGCCGGCTGGAGCGATCAGGCCGGTCTATGACGTCGATTCGCGCAAGCTGATCGTAGCGGGCGAAACCATCCTTACGTTAGCAGTGCAGGCCCGCAACCTGGCGGCCTTCCTTGGCGCCATCGAGCGCGCGGGTTGGCGGCCACGCATCGCGAAGCCGCTCGATGGGCGTCGCTGCCGCGACAGCACGCACCATCTGGCCGTCGCGATCCACCGGTTGAATCTTCAGCAACGCCTGATCGATTTTCACACCGATGACGGCGCCGCGACATGGAACTGGCGTCCCGGCCAACGGTCGCGAAACGGGGCCGGTGCGCGATCGAACCGAGACTGAACTGAGACCGAACCGAGAGAGAACTTTGATCGAACGTGAATTGAACTGAGATTTGCGTTTTGCGATGCTAGGTCGCGTTCGACTCACCACGTCTACGGTCAAAACCAATTTCATACATGCAGCCGGCAATGACGAAGCACATCAGGACGGTCATCTCGTCTTGGAAGCCACGCTCGATGAAACGTCGCCGCCGCTGGCTGGTCGAACCGCTCGAAAATCGGATCGCGCCCAGCGATACCTTGATTCTGCTCGGGTCGCTGGCGGCCTCACTGCAGACGACAAATCGCGACGCGCCTGCGCCGGCCTCAAACGTCGGTTTTGAGGAAAACGCACCGTCCTCGCCAGACGTCGGCACCAAATCGCTTAGCATCGCGACGGCCGCCGCACCGCGGGCGCCAGTGAACCGAACCACCCAGGACAGCGCCGTGTCAGTCGCCGCAGCCGACGCATTCTTCTCGACCGAATTCGTAAATCTCGCGCGTGACCTCTCGGTAGGCGCGACGTCCAAGCAAGCAGACGCGCCGATTTCCACAAATCCAATGAAGCCAGCCAGCATGCCGGCTGGGACTGGCGACAGCGCCGCGCAAGGTGGTCCCGCAGGGTCAACCGGCGCGGGAGGCGGGGGTGGCGGCGGGGGCGTGGGAATCGACGGCGCTGCTGCGGCAATGGCCGCTTCGGCCGCGGCGGCCTCCGCGGCGCCATCCAGCACAACCTCAGTCGCGACCTCAACGAGCGCTCCGAGCGGTTCTGTGGCCCGCCC
>DATFDL010000011.1:0-2354 GCA_035252155.1 Pirellulales bacterium
GCTGATCGCGCTGGGCGTATCCGGTCTGCGCGGCCCGTCGGACGCGGCGCAAGCCGACGAGCCCACGGCACAACAGACATCCGCCGAAGCCAAAAATGCCGGTGCGAGTGAAGGCTTGCTACCGTCATTCGATCGTTCGTATCTTCCGGCCGACGCGATCACGGTAATGTCGATCAAGCCGCTCAGAGTGGCCAAGTCGACGTTCGTGGTCGAGCCGACGCTGCTGAGCTTTCCCATGTCGTTCGGTTTTGGCATCGCCCCCACCGACAGCGACAAAGCCCCCGAGTGGGACAAGCTCCGTGAGTGGGAGGTGGAAGAAGTCGAGAACATTGTGTTTTCGGTGCCGGCGAATGAGGCTGCATCTGCCGGATCGCGCGATTCCAAAGAGCCCGCCATCATCGAAATCTACCGGATGCGGCGTCCCTACGATCGAGCTAAGTTGCGAGTAAAGCTGTTCGGCGAAGCCCCCGATGGAGCTACCGAGGCGACTTGCCACGGCCACGCTTGTCTCCACGCGATTTCAGACACCAGCGGCGAACAGGTCAATTATTTGCTTGTCGACGACCGCACAATTGTCATCATGCGCGAGTGCGACGTGCCACGGGTGTTAGCGGCCGATCCCCAAAGTCACCCGACCTGGTACGGCGAATGGACAAACGTCGCCAACCATCCAATCGCCATTGGCTTCGACACCGCGGCAGCCGATGCCGATGCGTTCGGGAAACGGGAGAAGGGCCAGCCCGAGGATCTTTTTTGGACCGCGATCAAGCAGACGGCTCACTTTCTTGGATCAATCGATTCGACGCCGGACGGCTTGAAGATGAACGCCACCGCGGTCTGCAAATCACCAGAGCAGGCGACGGCGACCGTGCAAGCAATCAAGGGCTTGCTGGCGATGGCCGGCTTGGCGGTGCCGCAACTACAGGCGCGGTCAGATTTGCCCAAGGAGTACGAAGATCTCGATGTGGTCGGATCGCTCAACCAGATGCTGGCGAGCGTGAAATTCGACATCCGCGACGCGCACATCGCCGCGGAGGCAAAACTTGACGCCGATTTGGTGGCCCGCTTTGCCCAGGCCACCAGAGCGCTGCTCGCGCGGCAAAACGAGGAATTCTCGGCGCGCGATCAGCAAAATGACCAGGCGCATCAAGACAAGCTTGCTCGGCTGGCCGCGGCCTTCGACGCTTATTACACCGCGCACGGGCAGTACCCGCCCGCGGCCGTGGTCGGTCCCGACGGCAAGACGCTGCACAGTTGGCGCGTCGAGTTGCTGCCGTATTTAGGCGAGCAAAAACTCTTTGAAAGCTACAAGCTCGATGAACCGTGGGACAGCGAGCACAATAAGCCGCTGGTCAAGCAGATTCCGAGCGTCTTTAGCACCAGCGTTTGGACGCAAAAGGGCGATGCCGAATACTTTGTCATCACCGGCAAGGGCACGCTGCTCGATGCCGACGGACCGCGCACGCGCGAAAGCATGACCGACGCACCGGGCGAGACACTACTTGTGTTGCAAAGTCAGCAGCGGGTGCCCTGGACCAAGCCTGTCGATATCGAGGTCTCGGCCGACCACAGCCCGCTGCGGCCCTTTCGCGGGCATGGCAAGGGCTTTTATGCGGTCTTCGCCGACGGCACGGTGCGGTTTGTGTCCAAGGCCACCGATGCCTCGAGCATTCGCGCCATGTTCACCAAGGCCGGGGGAGACCAAGTCAAACTGCGATGACGACAACTCACCAGACCTCCCTGCCGACGGCCGGCCCGGTATCTGCGTCGGGCGTGGCGCGCGTGCGTGAGCATGGCCGCCACCATTCCGGTATGCGGCCCGCGCGCGTTCAAAGGCGCAGCGCGCTGCGCCTTTGATTGCAGTTGGCGGCTACTCCGGATCATCGGCGATCACCGCTTCGATGACCGCGCGCACTCCGGGCGTCAGGTGAAACCACTCTCCGCCCATGTGAAAATTGGCCAGCCGCCGGTGCAACGAACCCTCGCGCGCGCGACCGCCCGGCGCCTTGCCCAACAGCCTCAGCGGACCCGGAAACGACGCGGCGAGCTGGTTGAAGCGCTTGTCGACGTTGCCCGAGACGCCGATCTTCACGCGCTCGGCGCCGACCGCCTCGATGAAGTACACCTCGCCCGACGTGCTCGCGCCCGCGCCCACGTCGAGCAAGAAATCGGTGGCCAAGGCGTTGATCCGCTCGGCGAGCTCCGCGGCCCGGGCGCCTGCTGCCTGGCCGCCCGCGGCGGTCGCCACAAGCCAACTGGCGAGCTTGCGGAGCCGCCGCGCGGCGACGAACGCCAACCGGCGATGCGCCGCCGGATCGGCATCGCACGCGGCCGTCGGACCGGCGAGGCAAGGC
>DATFDL010000012.1:0-11761 GCA_035252155.1 Pirellulales bacterium
CAATACCGGCGGAGTCGGCACCAACGATACTCCCGCCACCGCTCAGAGCCTAGGCCAATTGGCGCCCAATCAAAAAAGCGGAGACGACACCCAGCGGCTCGGATTTGTCGTCAACGGCTCGGTCAGCACGCCGAGCGACGCCGACGTCTATACGTTTAAGGCCCAGCCGGGCACGCAGGTCTGGATGAGTCTGGGCAACACTTCGCCGGGACTCGATTCGGTGCTCGAGTTGGTCGATGCCAATGGCACCGTTTTGGCCCGCAGCGACAACGCGCTGGCCGAGTCGGAAAACCCCTCGCTGCTCTCTTCATCGGCCTCCGGCGCGGCGGGATTTGCCGGCAACCTGGCCGCGCCGCTCAACTCCAGCACGCTGTTGCAGGGCAATTTCGATCCCACCAACCCTAGCCTCAACGACACCGTTTACGATCCCGCCAGCCAGAGCAACCCCGGACTGCGCAATTTGGGGTCGACCAACCCGCTCGACGCCGGGTTCCGCGTGGTGTTGCCGGGCAATCCGAACAGCGCCACGCCGCAAGACTATTACGTGCGCGTGCGGAGCCGCGGTCCCGATTTGACCAATCTCCACGGCGGCCAGAGCAGCGGCGCCTATCAATTGCAAGTCCGTTTGCAAGAACAGGAAGAGTTCCCCGGCTCGACGGTGCAATACGCCGACATCCGGTTCGCCAAGAACGGCATCGACGTGATCGGGCTGCCCGCCCACTCGCCGTTGTTGGGCGAGTCGGGTCAGGCGGGCACCGCCCAAAACACCGATGCTTCGACGCCGCCCGCCCAACAACCCGACCCGCGGCCCACCGCCCAAGACTTGGGCGATCCGCTCACCACGGACCAAGGAGCCACCAGTGTGGCGGGCAATCTGGCCACACCCACCACGGTCACCTGGTATAAGTTCGAGCTGAATTACGACTTCTTGAACGCCGTCCAGGGCCTAAACGCGGGCCAGAAAACCTGGTCGACCCTCTTCGACGTCGACTACGCCGACGGACTTTCGCGGCCCAACACCTCGATCTCCGTCTTCGACTCCAGTGGCAAACTAATCTATCTCGGCCGCGATTCGAACGTCGCCGACGACCAGCCCACACCCAGCTCGGCCAACGGCTTGACCGATCTCACGCATGGGTCGGCGGGACAACTCGACCCGTACATCGGTTCGGTGCAACTGCCGGCCGGCGCCGATAGCTTTGTCGACATCTCGGCGACGGCGACGGGCGCGACCATCGCGGGCAATACCATTACCGTCAACTTCGACGGCACGACGATCACCTTCGAGTTCACGGCCGGCGCGCTGCCGGCGGGCGACACCAACACGGCGATCACGGTCGCCGCCGGCGACACTCCGTTGACGCTCGCTTCGGAAGCGGCGCAAGCCATTGATAAGGCGTTTAACAACCCGAATCTCGTCTCGCTCAATGGCACGCGGCTAACGTTCGCCAACGGCGCCGTGGCCGATACGTCGGGGGCGCTGGTCACGACGAGCAACACCTATTACGTGGCGATCAGCTCCGACGCCACGCTGCCCCAGGCAGTCGACGCCAGCTTCAACGCCGGCAGCACCAACACGTTGGTGCGGCTTGAGCCGGTCGACTCGGTCAACCGCATCGTCGAGGACCACATCGGCAGCCAAGGGGGCGAGACGGCCCAGCCGCCCGGCACGTTGACGCCGATGTTCAATGGCACGGTCGACACCTCGAACTTCAATCCCGCTCAGCCGACGCCCGCCCAGTTGCAGCAGGTTCAATCGCTCAACGCCGGCGCCGTGCCCTTCTCGCTGGGCAACGTGGTGCTGTTTGTCGATCAAAAAGAAATCAACAACGTTCCGGGGCACCTGGAGACGGTCAATCCCTTCTCCGGCGGCCTGGTGACCGACATCGGTCCTACGCCCGGCGGAGTTGCCGGCAGCCAGGGTTACGGCGACATTGCGATGCGCAATGACGGCCGGTTGTACGGCATGACGCTCGGCCCCAACAGCAATACGGCTGGCAGTTATGACCTGATCGACACCGGCACCGGGGTATCCGCCAGTCAAGGCGTCAACATGATCGTAGTCCCGGGAGCACTGGGACTTGAGATGAATGCGCTGGCGTTCGTTCAGAACGGGCTTAACCGCCAGTTGTTCGCAGTGGGCAGCTTCCCGGGCAATGCTGGCAATCCGCCCTACCGCAACGGCTTCTTTCAGCTCAACCCCGACAATGGCAATTCGCTCAACAACCCGCAATCGGCGCCCGTGCTGCTCAATCCCGCCGGGGTTTCGGCGAACGAGACCATCACAGGTATGGCTGACATCGGAGGCACGCTCTACGCCGTGACCGACGCCGGCGGGTTGTACATCATCAACAACCCTGCCGGGCAGGCATCGATTCTCTTCGTGGCGCCGGTAAAGGACTCCAATGGCAATCCGATCCAGTTCACGGCGCTGACCGCCGGGCCGCCCGATGTTTCGGGCGGAGCCTATGCCAACGATCTCTTTGCCACCGATGCCCAGGGCAAGCTTTACGCGCTCAACACGTCGGGCGCGTTGTTGCCCGTGTTCGCAGGCGGCGCCACCAGCGTCTCCTTGGGAACCACCAACGTCATTGGCTTGGCGTTTTCGACGCTCGATTACAACTTGTGGCACGTCACAGACCAGCGCGGCAACGATCCCGGTCATGGCATCAACGCCGCGCCCGACAACAGCCGCAATACCGGTTCGGCCAACCAGCCGCAGGCCGGCAACCTGAGCTTCTATTTCGGCCTGGAAAGCCCCGATCAGACCGTGTCGCCGGGCGTCATCGACGTGCCGGGAACCACGACGCCGGGCGGCACGACGCCGCAAACACTGCAGCCAGGGTCCGGCAACTACGTTACGGATGTCGATACCAAAAACGTCAACCAGGTCTACAACACGTACAACATGCCCGGCGGGGCGCTGGGCAGCCTGGAGACGAACAGCTTCAGTCTGGCCAACTACTCCTACGGCGACAAACCGACCCTTTACTTCAATTATTTCCTGGCGACGCAAAACGCCAGCAGCACTACGCAAAACCCCGGCACGATGCTCGACAGCGCGCGGGTGTTTGTCTCGGCCGACAACGGCAAAACCTGGCAGATGCTGGCCACGAACGACGCTTCGCGTC
Source organism: Pirellulales bacterium (assembly GCA_035252155.1). Taxonomy (GTDB): domain Bacteria; phylum Planctomycetota; class Planctomycetia; order Pirellulales; family JAICIG01; genus JAICLL01. The sequence continues at coordinate 3,132 of DATFDL010000012.1, forward strand.
AGCAGGCCAATGTGTCGCAGGTCGACGGCGAACTACCCAGCTTCGCCAGCGCGTCGTCGAGCGCCTATCCCAACGGCGTCGTGCCGCAGCGCATTCAGCAGCTCTACGATACGGCGGGAGGCACCTGGCGGCAGGCCCGCATCGACCTGGGCGACTTTGCCGGGCAGTCGAACCTCAAGCTGCGGTTCGATTTCACTTCGGCTGGTTCGATGAACCAGGGTCTGCCGGGCGATAGCTTCGGCAACTTCAACAGCCCCAAACGCGGCCAAGACAATCTGCACGAGGGATTCTACGTCGACGACATCACGGTCGGCCTCGCCGAGCGCGGCGAAATGGTCACCGGCGATTCAGCGAACATGACGTTCGTCCCCACGCCGCAGAATCTCAACAGCAACGGGCCGACGCAGATCCTCAACGGGCCGTATCAGCTCGATATCCGCCGCGGCACCGAGTATGGCGTCAACGTCAATCCCAACCTATCCGACATCTCGCTCGTCCACTCGTTCGACACCAACGACCGCCTGGTCGACGGCTTCAGTATCTTGGCGCCGGCTGGCAGCGCGCTGAGCGACGGGCAGTCGTTCCAGGTGAGCGACGGCACGCACGTGGTCACCTTTGAGTTCGACCAAGGCGACACGCTCACGGTGGCAGGCAACGTGGTGAACAACGACTCGTTCACGATCAACGATGGCACGAGCTCCAAGCAGTTTGTGTTCGTCGTCAATGGCAACCCGCTCAATCCGCCGCCTAAGCAGCCCAACCAAGTGCAAGTGTTTGTCAAGTCGACCGACACGCCGTCGGTCGTGGCCAGCGATATCGCCAACGCGGTCAACGGCAGCGGTCTAGCGGTGCGGGCCGTCACCAATGTCGATCCCGCGTACACCGGCTCCTTGAACGCCGGCCAGGTTCGCATCTTGGCGACCGGCGCGGCCATACCGCAAATCGACGTCAGCGGCGCACCGGAACTGCAATCGACGGCCGCGTTGCACGGCGGCACGCCCATCGCCTACGCGCCAGGCTTCACCGCGGCGCAAGTGGCCGATGCCATCACGAACGCGATCAACGCCAACACCACGCTGGTGGGCGTCCGCGCGGGCGACGTTCGAAACCTGATCAACGGCGTGCTGACAGCGACCGGCAGCCGAGTCGATTTGTTCGGCGCTGCCAATTTGGTCGCGCTCAACGCGCAGTCCGGCCAATTGACCGTCAGCGCGACCAGCCACACCTTGACGGAAACCGGCCTCACGGCCACGACCCAGGTGACCATCAGCCGCGGCAGCTTACCCGGCACGAACCTGGCCAGCCCCGTCTCCGTGCAGGTTCAGGCGCTCGACCTTATTCGATACGATCAGAATGCGACCGGCGGGTTCAACCTCGGCACCGGCGAGCCCAGCAACAATGTGCAGCTTATCAATCCCGCCACGAACCAGGCGCTGCAACCGGGCAGCCCCCTGACCGTGCTGATTCCCGCCGGGCAGTCATCGGTAACCTTCACGGTTCAGGCGGTCGAGCAGACGGTTCCGGGCGGCACCGAATTGGCCGACGGGCCTGTCAAGGTGCAGCTTGTCGCCACGGCGCTGGGATACAGCACCGGCGCGGAGACCCTCGACGTCGTCGACGATGCTCAGGTGATCCCCACGTTGACGCTGGCGCTGGCCGACCCCGCCTCGGGCACGATCCTCGAAAACGCCGGCCCTGGGGCCGCTCATGCCACGGTCACGCGCAATAGCCCCGACGGCGTGCCGCTCACCGTGACCCTTACCAGCCTCGATCCCGGTTCGGCGCGCGTGCCGGCGACGGTGACCATTCCCGCCGGCTCTTTCTCGGCGACTTTCCCGATCGACGCCGTTGACGACAACATTTTACGTCAGCAAGCGGTGAACGTGACGATCGTGGCGTCGGCGGTGAATTTCAACAGCGGCACCACCACGATCGCCGTGCAAGACGACGGCGACCAGAACCAGATTCCGCTGAATGCTCCGGCCTGGCAATCTCAAGGGCCGGCGCCCATCACCTTCGGCCAGGACGAGAATGTCACCAGCCCGGGCAGTTCAGCCTTCAACGCGGTCGCCGGCGCCATTGAGACCGTGTTGGTCAATCCGACCAATCCTAATATCCTCTACGTCGGCGCCGTCAACGGCGGAGTGTGGGAAACCACCAACGCCACCAGTCCCAGCGGGCCTACCTGGACGCCGTTGACCGACACCATGCCTTCGCTGTCGATCGGCGCGCTGCAGTTCGACACCACCGACGTCAGCTATCAGCATTTGATCGCGGGCATTGGGCGTTTCAGCAGTTTCGCCAACGCGGGCGGACAACTCTCCGGCCTGATCGTGTCGTCGAACGGTGGCCAGACGTGGTCGAGCATTACGCCCAGCGCCACGAGCCCGGCCACACCGGTCGGTCAGAATATTTCGGGCGTCGCCGAGCGCGGCAGCATTATCTTGGCCGCGGGGAATTACTTCTTCAATCTCACCGGCGGACTTTTCCGCAGCACCGACGGTGGGGCGACGTTTACGCTGGTTTCCGGCAGCAACGGGTTGCCGGCCGGCGCTATCAGCGACCTGGTCGGAGATCCGCTCGACACCAAGCGGTTTTACGCCGCGGTGCTGACCAAGGGCATTTTCACCAGCGACGACAACGGCGCCACTTGGACCGACGTCACGCCCGCGGGCCTGAAGTCGATCCTCAACGCGGCTCCGCAGGGCGACAATATTCGCATCGCCAACAGCGGCACTTCGGTCTACTTCGGCTACGAGAAGTTCGATCCGAACATCGGCGGCTCGCAATTGGCGGCCATCTACTATTCGCCGGCCGCCGGACTGTCGAGCACCACTTGGAAGGCGATGGACCTGCCGACGACCAACGAGAACGGCACGATCGTCGGGCTCAATCCCAATATTGGCGGCGACGATGTGCCCGGCGCCCAGGGCGAAATTCACTTTTCGATCGTGGCCGATCCGAACAATCCGAATCTGGTGTACGTGGGCGGCGACCGTCAGCCCAGCCCCTTCCCGAACTCGATCGGGGCCACCAATTTCTCGGGCCGTCTGTTCCGCGGCGACAGCTCCAAACCGCTGGGAAGCCAATGGACGCCGATCACCGACAACGGCACGGCCAATGGCAGCGCCCCGCACGCCGATTCGCGCCACATGATTTTCGATGCGACGGGCCGGCTGATCGAGACCGATGACGGCGGCATCTTTACGCTCTCGAATCCCGAAACCACCCAGGGCATCTGGACCTCGCTCATCGGCAACCTGACGGTCAGCGAAATCCACAGTGTCGCTTACGACACCAACACGAACACGCTGATCGCCGGCGACCAGGACACGGGCACGCCCGAGCAGCAGGCCACCGGCAGCCCAACCTGGTCGGACGTCTCGCAGGGCGACGGCGGCGACGTGACGATCGACGACAGCAACCCGAATCAATCGATTCGTTACACCAGCTTTGCCGGCTTCGGCGCGTTCTTGGCGTCGACCTACGACGTCAACAACAACCTGATCAGCGTCAGCGCCCCGGCCTTGAACGTTGTCGGTACGAACACCAATATCTACGGCTTCGACGTGGGATTGCCGTTTGTCACCACCGTCAAGCTCAACTCGCTGCCGGGCTTCTCGAACCACCTGGTGATCGGCGGCGGAAGCGCCGTCTACGAATCGTTCGACGGTGGGCAAACGCTTAAAGCTCTGACCGACGCCGGAGGCAACCAGGCAGGCGGCGTCGGCCCCAACAGTTTGTTCGGCGCGGCCATGTCCTACGGCGGCACGGCGGGCGGCATCGCCGATCCCAGCGTGCTCTGGGTTGGCAACAACACGCTGCTCCTGTTGAGATCGGGCGGTTTCGCCAATCCGCTGACGCGGACCCTTTATCCCGGCGCCAACGTCCGAGCGCTTGCGGTCAACCCCAACAACTGGCGCAACGCCATTGTGGTCGACAGCGCCAACCACGTTTGGCTCACCGCCGACGGCGGCGCCAGCTTTACCGACATTTCGGGAAACTTGACCAACAGCGTGGGAGGCGCAGCACCGCTGACCGCCGATTTGTTCAGCGTCGCCTTTGTGCCGGGAACCGCGACCAACCTGATCTATGTCGGCTCGCGCGACGGCGTCTACACGATGAAGACGTCGCAACAAGGCGTCTGGAGCCGCTACGGCGCCTTCATGCCCGATGTGCCGGTCTACAGCCTGCAATATGTGGCGAGCCAGCAATTGCTGGTTGCCGGCACCATGGGCCGCGGCGCGTGGACCGCCAGCGCCATCAGCGCGGCCGGCGACATCGCGGCCGCCGTCAACACGCAGAACGTCTCGGATGACGGCGGCGTCATCACCGGCACCGTCACCCGTTCGGGCACGTTTGGCAACCTGTCGGTGACCCTCGCCAGCAGCGATCCCGCCCGTGTGCCCAACACCGTCGTCACCATTCCCGACGGACTGACCACGCAGACCTTCTCGATCAATGTCAACGACCTGCTCGACGCCAACGGCAACGAAGTAGCCGTCCCGCGCGAGACCGTCATTCTGACGCCGCTGGCGGGCGGACTGAACCCGATCGGCACCTTCGTCAATCTCACCGAGGACAACCCGGCCGGCCCCAGCACGTCAGACGATGTGCCGGCCCTGACCGTCACGCTCTCGGCCAAGGAAATGAATCCGAACGTCGGCGTCAACTCGATCACCGGCACGGTCAGCCGCAATACGCCCACCGATCAGCCGCTGACGGTAACCTTGGCCGCCAGCGATCCCTCGCGGGCATCCACCTTGCAGAACGGCAGCGCCACGGTGGTCATCCCGGCCGGTGCGCAATCGGTGAATTTCACGTTGAGTTACGTTGACCAGTTCGCCAATGACGGAAAGCCGCATTGGGTGACAGTGACGGCCACCGGCATTACGTATCAAGGTCTGGCCATCAGCAGTCCCAACGGCGACGGCAACGACAACGAGGACCCCGAGCTGAACGACCCGACGGGCGTCAGCCTCGACGGCGATGAAAGCTATACCATCAAGATCGACGCCGCCCAACACGTGCTGTCGTACGATCGCCGCGGCGACGCCAACATTAACCGCAATCAAGGACAGGTGATCATCGCGGACAGCCGGATCTCGAATTCGCTCAAATACGGCGTGGTGATCGAACCGGGACCGCGCGGCGCCAACGGCAGTCTGCCCTATCCCGGCGTGCCGATTAACCTGAGCACCATCAACACCGACCGCGTCGCGCCGGGCGCCACGATCGAAAACAACCTGCTGATCGGCAACGGCGCCGGCGGCGTCCAGTTCCTGGGCGACCCGAATTCCGCCGCGGGGCCGCTGGCCGCCGTGCCCTTCGGGCGGATCGTCAACAACACGGTCTACGGCGGCGCCCAGCAGACCGGCGTCGGCGTGCAGGTGGGCCAGAATGCCAGTCCCACCATTCTCAACAATATCTTCGCCAACCTGGCCACCGGCGTCAGCGTCGACAACACCTCGTCGTCGACGCACCTGGAGGGTTCGATCTATCAGAACGACGGCGCCACGCTGACCGGAAACGTCTTCAATGGCGGCGACCTGTTCAGCAGCACGCTGTCGGCCACCGATCCGCTCTTCGTCAACGCGGCCAACAACGACTTCTACCTGGCCCCCGGCTCGAAGGCGATCGATAGCGCGATCAACTCGCTCACCGACCGGCCCGACATGATTTCGGCCAAATCGCTCACCGGCATCCCGGCTTCGCCGATTTTCGCTCCCAGCCGCGACCTGTTTGGTCAGCTTCGCGTCGCCGATCCGGAAACGAATCCCAGCGGCATCGGCTCGACGCTGTTCAAAGACCGCGGGGCCATCGAGCGCGTCGATTTTGTCGGACCCACCGCGGCCCTCTCAAATCCGATCGACAACAGCTCGCTTGATCAAGATCCGACTCTGAACGTCGTCCACGAGGTCGGAGTCACGCTCAACAATTTCGCCGTGCAGCTCAACGACGGCAACGGCGTCGGCATCGACGACAGCACGGTGAACGGCGCGAAGTTCGCGGTCTATCGCGACGGCGTGCGGCTGAACCAGGGCAGCGATTACTTCTTCAGCTACGACACCAACACCAAGACGGCGTATTTCACGCCCGCCACCGGCACTTGGGCCACCGGGCATAAGTACACCATTTATGTCAACAACGGCACCCACTTCGATCCGAACAGCTCGGCGGCCGTTGCCGCCCAGAGCGGCATCAAGGATCTGGCCGGCAACGCCTTGCAAGCCAACCGCGGCACCGGTTCGCTGAACGCGGGTTTCACCGAATTCGACGTCCTGCTGCAAAGCACCGGAGGCGATGCGCCGGCGATCGGGGTACCGCCCGTCCAGACCACGCCGGAAAATACCGCGCTGGTCTTCAGCAGCAATTCGGCCGCCGCCAACCCCATCACGATCTTCAACATCGACGCGCCCGCCGACCAGCTCACCGTGACGATGGCCACCAGCCAGGGCACATTGTCGCTGGCCGACGTGGCGGGCATCACGGCCACCGGCAGCGGCACCAGCAGCCTGACTCTGACGGGCACGGCCGCCGCCATCAACGCGGCGCTCAACGGCACCGCCGCCAAGCAAGGCACCGACGGGCTGACGTTTACACCGAACCAGTACTTCTTTGGAACCGCGTCGATTCAGATCTCGGCCACCGACCCCACCACGGGGCTGACGGGCGCCGCGGTCGCCACCATCGCCGTCACCGAAGTCAACCAAGCGCCCGTCATCACGACGCCCTCGGTGCAAACCATCGCCGAAAACCCGCCGACGGCGCTCGTCTTCTCCAACGCCACCGGCAACGCGATCAAAATCACCGATCCGAACGGCGGCAACGGCCCCGACCAGGTGACCATCACGGTGCCCAACGGCACGGTGACCCTGCACGGCACGGCCGGCCTGACGCTCATCAGCGGCGGCAGCTCCGGTCCATCGCTGACATTCAGCGGCCTATTGTCTGACATCAATGCCGCGCTCGACGGGCTGAAGTATCTGCCGACGGTGAACTTCACCGGGGCGACTGCCATTAAACTGTCGGCCAACCTCCTTCCGAACGGCACGAACCCGATCGGAACCGGCAGCGCGCCGATCAACGTGGTCCACGTCAACCAACCGCCCTCGGTGGTCACCCCGCTTCCGAACCTCTCCGCCAGCGAGGTGACCCAGGCGACCGTCATCGAGACGATCGACCTGAGCAAGTACATCGTCGATCCCGACGTGGGCGGCACGCCGCCCGAGGCCCCGCCGACGTATCTGGTGTCGGGCAACAACAACCCCGCGCTGGTCAGTGCCACGATCAACGGCACGATTCTGACAGTGACCTTGAACGCTTATCAGTTCGGCGGCGCGACCGTCAGCATCGAGGCCATCGATAGCAATCCGACGGGCGTGCAACCGGTCACCACCTCGTTCCAGGTGAGCGTGACGGAAGTCAACTATCCGGCCATCACGACGCCCAGCGAATACGAGTACGTGCCGGGCCAGCCGCTGGTAATCGCCGCTCCAGGGGTATTGTCGGGCGACGTTGATCCCAACGGTCATCCGCTCAGCGCCGTGCTCTCGCAAGTACCGGCGCACGGCAAGTTGATGCTCAATACCGATGGCCCCGGCTCGTTCACTTACATTCCCGACGCCGGCTTCAACGGCCGCGACAGCTTCATCTACCAGGCGCAATACACGGTGACGCTGCCCGATGGCAGCACGCAGAGTATCCGATCTCCGGCCACGGTCTACCTCGATTCGCCCACTTCGCGCTGGGTGGCGCGGATGTACTCCGAGGTGCTGGGCCGCACGACGCAACCGGCCGACACCGAAGTAAACTATTGGGTCGGCCAGTTGAACGGCGGCGTGTCGCGGACGCAGGTCGCTAGCTTGTTCGTGACCAGCCCCGAGCGGCGCAGCCAGGTCATCGGAGATTTGTACGAGACCTATCTGGATCGCCCGGTCGATGCGGCAGGTTTGAGCTACTGGCTCGGCGTTTGGAACGCCAGCCGTGGACCAGAAATGGTGCAGGCCGGTATCATCGGTTCGGCCGAGTTCTACGCCACGGCCGGCGGCACGCCGCAGGCCTGGGTCACCGCGCTCTATCAGAATCTCTTTGAGCGCGCCCCCGATGCCGCCGGGCTTGCTTACTGGGCGAATGTCATCCAAACGTCGCAATCGCGGTCCAGCGTGGTGCTGGGCTTTGTCACCAGCGACGAGTATCGCCTGAACCTGCTCCGCGGCATCCCCAACGATCCCGACGATCCCGACGGCCCCAGCGATCCGAACGAGCCGAACGATTCGGGCTGGTACATGCAGTACCTGCATCGGCCGATCGACCAGTCGGGCGCCATGTATTGGCTGGCCCAGATGAAGGCCGGTTATCCGCAAGAAGCGATCCTCGAAGGCATTTTGGCCAGCGACGAGTACCTCAACCGCGCCTAACATGGCCGAGACCGGCCAATAAAAAAACTGAGCAGGCCCGGAGGATAAATTTCCGGGCCTGCTCGGATGAAATTAGACCTGCCGACAGGTAAGCTTAGTATATCGCCGCGCGGGGCGTCGGTGCAAGCAAACGGCGCGAGTGCCCAAATGGATCCGCGACCCGTTCGACTAGCGATCGGGTTTTGAAATTCAAAACCGAAACTGGCGGGA
>DATFDL010000013.1:0-4586 GCA_035252155.1 Pirellulales bacterium
TACCTGCCAGGGCGAAAGACGACATCGGTTTCTCACCGCCGAGAACGATCAGCGGCCCTTCAAGTTGTTCCAGCCGCCCCATGAACGATTTGTAACGAGCATCGTTCACCAGTCCCAAAAGCAACAACCCAAGCGACCAAACCAACCCAGCGATCAGCCAGGCCGTCGTGCCAGTCGCTTGCATCAGGCCGAAACCAGCGCCCCAGGGAATAACCAGATTTACGACGTGGTGCATCAAGTAATCGAGCTGCATACCATCGAGCGTGGCCGCCCCATGCAGTCGCGCGAGCTGCCCATCGACGTGATCGAGCAAATACCAAAGTTGCAATAGCGCGGCGCCGGCCAACCAGCCAGCCACATCGCCGCGGGCAAAGGCGACCGCCGCGGCGATCGCACAGGCCAGCGCAGCAACAGTCATCGCGTGGGCCGAGACGCCCCAGGGATGCACGATCCAAGTGATGCGAAGCGCCGCCGGGCGGCTGATGCGCCGCGCCATCCAATTGCCCAATCGGCGGTGATCGGGCTTTTGGCAACGCACTTCAAGTTCAGCCAGCGATGGGCGGTTCATGGGCGAGTGGACGGGAGGGCGAGCGCGCGACAAGGCGAGGGGGCGAGAGGGCGAGCGGGCGATAAGGCGATTGGGCGAGGGGGCGAGGGGGCGAATGGGCGACGCGCTGCGGACAACGGCTGTAGGGAACGCCCTCTGTGGCGTTCCGTGAACGGCGAACCGATATGGGGTTGCGATCCGCGTCGAAGTAGCCCCGACACTCCGTGACGGGGACCGCGGTCGCCGCTGACGACCGCAAGTCTCCGCCACGGAGTGTCGGAGCTACTGTGGCGGCGGTGACACTTGCCAACACCAATGCGTGGATGCACAAATATCGTCGGCGATCGGCGGACGATAGTTGCGGCCAGAGCGAAATCGCCAAGGTGAACAAGTAACAGCCCGTGTACGCCAGCGAGGTGGCGATCGCGACGCCGATCAAACCATGGCCGCCGTGCAAAGCGAGATAATCGCCGCACGCCCCAAGCCCGGTGGCCAGGCCCAGCGCCAACAACGCCCGGCGTTCGTGACCAACGGCCACGAGATATTGATTGAGCGGCAGCACCATGGCCCAAGCCACCACGCCCGGCAGCAGATACGCCAGCGGCGCCAGGCCGGGTCGATAGTCGGGCAGCCAGCGATCCAAGATCGGGGGTGCGATCTGCATGGCCCCGATGGCCGCCGCGGCGCTGGTGGCCGCGAGAAACTCACTGAAGCGAGCCGCCAGCCGAGCGGTCTGCTGGCGGCAGCCCGATTTGCCGAACAACTCGCCATAGCGCGGCAGCATGGCGATCGACAGCATATTGGCCAGTCCATAAACCTGGCCGGTCACTAGCAATGATGTCGAATAACATCCGAGTTCGAAGGCGCGGTTTTGCGAGCAGCCGAGAATCATCAGCTTGTCGAGCGATTGAAAAAGCGTCGCCATCACGGAGCCGGCCAGAATCGGGCCGCCAATTGCCACTAGCCGGCGGATTTCGCCAGCGTCCCAGGCCCAGCGAAATGGCCGCACGCCCCGCCAGCGAATGGTCGCCAAGGTGGCCAATATCACAAGCGTCGTGCCCGCATACAGGCCGGGCAATCCCCATCGCCAACTCGCCGCGCCGGCCACGGCCAGCGTCAGCGCCGCTTCAATCAACGCCAGTTGCGCCGTCAGGGCGAAGGCTTGCCGGCAGCGAAGAATGGTGACGTGAAACGTCAGATGTCGCTGCAAGACGACCAGCAGCGCCAGCGCCGCCAGCCCGATCGACCAGGCGTTCGCCTCACCGGTGCTGTATATCATCCAACCGGCGGTCGCGAGCAAGCCGCCCGCGTAGACCACGCTGGTCAGCGTGTTGAACGTGAATGCCAGGTCGAGACCGCGTTCGGCAGCTGCGAGGTTTCCGTGTCCGCGCGCGATGGCCAGCTCGCGCGCGGCCCCTTTGCTGATGCCGAGATTCGCGTAGTTGGCATAGCTCAGCAGCAATTTCAAACCTTGCCAGACGCCCATCTGCGCTGGGCTCAACGCGACGCGCAGCAGCAGGCTAGTGGCCACGCCGATCGCCTGGCAGGCGATCGTCGAGACGCTGACGGTTGCTATGTCGGCGAACAATCTTCGCCAGCCCGTAACCGGCGCCGGATGAGTGACAATGCTGGCCATGGTTTTAAGCTGGCGGAAAACCGCAAAACTTCGGGAGCGTCTAGGACAATTCGCATTCATCGTGCTGAGATCGTGCATGCTGCACAGCGTCATCAACAGCGGCGTCCCATTCCGCCTGGCTAACCCCTTTTTCATCGAGATGCCGGCGGACTTTCGCAAAGGTGTTTTGCAATCGGTTACGTGCCGCCGCCTTTTCTTCGGCGGCGGTTTGCGGCTCGGCGGTCGTTATCGCCCAATGCAAAACCTGGTCGCGACGAAGCGGCTGCCCGATCACGGATTCCAAGACGCGGCGCTGTTCGTCCGACAAATCGGCCACCTTGCTCGATGGGTTCGTGATCATTGCTTTAGTATGCCAAGGTTGTCACAGCGAGCACAATCAAGTTCGCGGATTCTGAGGATGGTGAATGATGCGCGAGCGGAATTATGACCGCTTAATCTTTACTTTTCCAAGACATCGACGCCTCACCAACCTCCGCCACTTGCGATGATTCTCTAGGTCGTCGTAGTACTTGTCTGGAAAATTGCCCGTGCCCTTCGCGTCCAGCCTGCAAATCTCTGTGGTAACCGAAAACGGCGTGAGGCTGTCGGATGTCTCCGCGACGTTGGCATACAAATGCGCATGTTCACGCTCGCCGTCAGGCATTGTGGGGTGTGACTCCTGATCGAAATCGGCGAGCCAGCGAAGAAGGTTCGCGAATGAGCGGAGTCCTTCGGGATCACCACCAATGAAGATGCCGCCCCGCCGCTTTGATATCTCGATGTTTCCGTTAATCGGTGGACTACCGTTAGATGACTTCATCCCCACGTATTCTCCGACGTAAATCAGGCCTGACAAGGCAACACCGCCTGGTTGGCGCTGCGATCTCGGCATGCAACCGCCCCAGCCACCGGAGTTCCGGTACTTGGTAACACTCGGTCGACAACCGCGGCGGCCGCGCGCGCGCCTGTCTCGGTTGCGATGTCTCGCCGCCCGTTGGGCGTTTGGCACCAGCCGCCGGCTAACGCATGGTCGATCAACCGACACAACTCTTCGAGCGTTCGTGCCGAGCCGATGAGGCCCCAGCGATCGGCGGGCAAAATGTCGCCAGAGCCTGCGGGCAAAAGCTGCACGACGGGCGCGCCGGCCAAGGCCGCCTCGATGCCCGCCGTCGAAGTACAGCTCAGCACGCAATCGGCATCCGACCACAACGAGGCGGTGTCGCCCTGTTGAATCAGCCGAATGTCGAGTTGCCGCCAGCGCTTCGCAAGCTTCTCAAACAAACGGGCATTTTTCGCGCGGGGGTGCAATTTGATGGTCAGACGCGCGCCGGCGAAACGACTTACGGCGGCGCATGCCATCTCGATCATCGCGGCGTGACTACGAGTGGTCAGATGAAAAGTCACGGTGTCAGGCCTCCGGTCGTCGGGCGGAACCGTGGCCAACAATAAGAATTGCGGGGACTGTCGCGGCGGGATCGGCGTCTGATTGGTTTTGACGTTCAGAGCCGGTAATTGCGCAACCGGCGTGTGGGACAGCCGCCCCCGGCTGTCCTTCGCCGACGAAGTCGGCGTCGTCGAACCAGCCGAGGGCGGCTGGTCCACATGCCGGACGGAACGGCACGGAGTCCGTTCCCTACAGACCGAAAGGCCTGGCCAGCCGGTTACGTGAATCCGCGAATCGGCGACGCCCCAGTCCAGCAGTTGCTCCCGAGTAGAATCGCCCCAGACACAAATTTCGTCGGCGGCCAGCGGCGCGAAACCGAACGGCCCGCAGGGCGCGCCGTGCTGAACCACCAGCGAACGGGCGCCGTGTCGCCGCGCTATCCCCACCACGGCGCGCTTGAAGGGGGTCGCGTCTTCGTCGAGCACCAGCACGGCCGGCCGCACCTCGCGTAAGTGCTCATCGATCCGGTCGAGCCACCCAGATTGCCGCGCGCCGTGCTTGGTCGCCTGCTCTGGCAGCCAACAGGCGATCGCCCCATCGAGGTTCACGCCGCGGCAAGTTACGCCGCTCACGCTGGCCAACTGTAGGGTACGGACTCCGTGCCGTTCCGCGAAGGGCCGCGCGGCGTCCACCGCAGAGGCAGGGGGGACCGAGCGAAGTGACTCCCACCGTTGGCCTGAACCGCCGCTTATCGGGCCGTCGCACAATAATTGTTCGACTCCGGCGGTGCGCCACTTCCACCAGGCCCGCACGGCGAACTCTTCATAAAGCCACCATACGTGGCAGCCGCGCGCCAGCAACTCGTCGCACACGGGATCGAGAATGCGTGGATTGCCGCAGAGAATTACACGCGGGCGATGATCGTCGGTGACCGATGGATCGCGCGAAAAGATCCTGGCCGCGTGTGCCGCCCATCGCCGCCACGACAAGGTCGACTTTCGCTCCGCGAAAGGACGTCCTTTCGCGGAGCGAAAGGCGAC
>DATFDL010000014.1:0-7851 GCA_035252155.1 Pirellulales bacterium
GTTGCCGGCCCCGGCGGGCCGTTGCCCTGGGCCGCGGCCGCCAAACCCAAACCCGCCGAACATCATCAGCACCGGCACGGGCCGCTCGGCGTTCTTCGGCGTGGCGACCGTCATCGCAATCTTTACGTCAATCGACGGGCACGATGAGTTATCGACCTGCCCCTCAAGCTGTTTTTCGACGACCGGCACATCGCCGATCGTCGTCTCGCGCGTTTCGAGCACCTTCCAAGTGACGCCCGGCACGTTCTCGGGCGCGCGTCCGTAAACCTCGCGCTCGAAATCTTCGACAATTTCCGGGCGGCGGCGACTCCACCACAGTTCGGCCGTTGTGACCGGCTGGCCGTCGTTGAGCGTCAGTGGGTCGGGCAGCTTGGGATACGGGTTGGCCTGCGACTCATCGTAGTTGGCGTGATTCGCCGCCGTGGGATTGCCGCTGGGGCCGGGCCGAAGTGCGGTGATGCCCAACTGCCGCATCATGTCTTGATGGTCTTCCTGTGTGGTAAACGTGACCGGCTCGGGCGGCGAGCCAGTCGCCGCGTCGGCGCCCCACGCTCGCGGCGAAAACCAGAGCGCAAGCCCGGCCGACATCAAGCCGATTTGAGTCAATGTGCGAAGCATGATCAGTCTCTCTCGAACGGTGTACGGAATGGACGAAAAATGTGCTTCACGCGGGCATCAGTGCGACATGGTCGGCATCGAAAATCGGCATGTGGCCCAGCCGCCCCCGGCTGGGTGGCGGTCGCCAAAGGCGACCGGAGACAGCCGAGGGCGGCTGTCCCCCATATTTGAAGCGAAGCTTCGCGCCAAATGTCTCATTGCGGGACGGATGAAGTATAACTCCGGCAGCTTCACACGACCCGGTTCGTGTCGCGGCCCTCGAAAAAGGCGATGACGTTCTCGACGGCGCCCGCGTTGAGCAGCTCGATGCCCTCGGGCGTGTGGTCGGCGTGGTGCGGCGTGAGCACCACCTGCTCGCAGCGCAGCAGCGGATCGTCGGGCGCCAGCGGTTCCTGATTGAACACGTCCAGCCCCGCCCCCGCCAACCGACCTGATTGTAATGCCTCGACCAAGGCCGGCGTGTCGATGATGGCGCCGCGGGCGGTGTTGACGAGCAAGGCCCCCGGTTTGAGAAGCTGCAGCTCGCGGCGGCCGATGAGCCCGTGGGTTTCTTTGGTCAGTTTGACGTGCAGGCTCACGGCGTCGGAAGTCCGCAGCAATTCATCGAACTCGACGAAGCGAATGCCCAGTTCCCGCGCCCGCTCGGGCGTGGGGCGAAAGGTCCAGGCTTGCAACTGCATGCCGATGGCCTGGGCCAGCCGGGCGGTCTCGACGGCGATGGGGCCGGCGCCGAGCAGCCCCAGTGTCTTGCCGCGCAGATAGACGTTTTCGCGGCGCGTCCAGCGGCCTTGTTTCAGCTCGCTGGTCTGAAACGAGGCGTGTTTGGCGACGGCCAACAGAAGCGCCAGGGCGTGCTCGGCCACAATCGCGGCGGTGCGGCCCGGCAGATTGCGGACGTCGATTTTCAATTCACGGGTAGCATCGAGATCGATCGAGTCGGTGCCGATGCCGCACAAGGCGATCATGCGCAGCCGCGGTAGTTGCCGCAGCACCTCGCCCGGCCAAGAGACCGACCCGCGCGAGTTGATCAGGCAGACGGCGTCGCGCGCCCGGCGAATTTTTTCGGCATTATCGCTGGGCCGGTCGGCGTACAGCACCACCTCGCCGTAACGCTCCAGCCTGGCCAGATGCGGCGAACCGCCGATTTGCACCGGTTCGTCGCCCGGAATAACAATCAGCGGGCGTTGAGGTGTCATGGTCGAGGTTTCCCTGCCGGTAGCAGCAAGGTAAAGGGGGGGTGGGGCGAAGTCAATCAGCGAAGGCGGGGAGATTTTGGATTTTCGATTTTGGATTTTCGATTTGCCGGTAGCGTGGCGAATCGGAACAAATCGGGTCGTCGAATTTCGTAGACGATGGCGATTGACAAGGGCCCGCCGACCGCGTATTGTCTATGAAACTAGACAGTTCGAGGAAAGGTTCGACGCATGGCACGGCCGGCATCCAGGCATCCAACGGAGTTGGAGCTATTGATCCTGAAGGTCCTCTGGCGGCGGTCGCCGCTGCTGGCCCGCGACGTGCAACAAGCCCTGGCCGACGACGGCCGCGAACTGGCCAAGACCACCGTCATCACCACGCTCAATACGATGGTCGACAAGCGCTATCTCAAGCGCAAGAAGCGCGGCAACTCGTTTCTCTTTTCGCCGGCCATCGACGCGGCGACCGTCTCCGAAAGGGTGCTGAGCGACGTGGTCGACCGCGTCTTCGAGGGTTCGACCTCGGCGGTGGTGCTGAAATTGTTCGACGTGCAAAACATCGACTCGGACGAACTGAAAGAGCTCCGCCGGATCATCGACCAGAAGCTCAAGGAGACCTCATGAACACATTGGCCTGGCTCGATGGTTCATTTTCGCTGCGCTTCGTTCAAACGCTGCTGCATTTTCTGTGGCAAGGGGCGCTCGTCGCGCTCGTGGCCTTCGCCGCCGAGCGATTCATCCGCCGTGGCTCGGCCCAGGCCAAGTACCTCGTACACGTGGTTGCCATGCTCACCATGGCCTGTTGCCTACCGATCACCTTTGCGCTGGTCGAGACTCCGCCCGAGGCCCGACGCAGTTCGCCTCGCGAAGCTGAAGCGGCCCTGCATGACGGCTTGGTAGAGCCGGCGCGCTTGGAACGGCTTCTTGACGAGCGACCCGAAAAACCGATGGAACATCGCGGCGATGCTTTTGTCGCTGTTAGCAATGTCTCGGCCGCGCGAGACGAGGTTGGAGCCAGGTCGAGCATCGCAGCGCCATCTGCCGATGCCAAAACCGCGTCGCCGGCGCGCGAATCACAGCCGGCGTCGCCGGAGCGTTCAACACCGCGATGGAGCGTATGGCTCTCGGGCGTGGCGCCCTATGTGACGATCGCCTACCTGGTGTGTGTATTGGCCTTATTTGCACGCCTGGCGGCCGGCGTTCGGGGCGGACAAAAACTGCGGGCGGCGGCGGTGCCTGTCATCGATGCCGATCTGCTGGCCGCCGTCGCGCGGCAAGCCAAGCGCATCGGTCTGCGCGTCGCGCCCGTCGTCGCTTATTGCGAGCGCATCTCCGTTCCCGTTGTCGTGGGCATTGTGCGGCCGGCGATTTTGCTGCCGGCGGCGCTGGCCAGCGGCCTGCCGCTCGACCAGCTCGAAGCCTTGTTGGCGCACGAACTGGCCCACCTGCGTCGCTGTGATCCGCTGGTAAATCTGTTGCAGCGGCTGGCTGAAACATTGCTTTTCTTTCATCCGGCGGTCTGGTACGTCAGCCGCCGCATTCAGGTTGAACGCGAAAACGCCAGCGACGACCTGGTGCTGGCGTCGGGCTGGCAGCGTGTCCATTATGCCGATGCCCTGGTTCGCATGGCCGAACTGGCCGCTGAGCTGCGCGGCGGCGATGCGGGCTGGCGGTCGGCGGCGCTGGCCGCCTCTGGCAGAAGCCCGTCTGAATTCAAACGCCGCATCCTGCGGCTGCTCGATCCACAGCCGGCGCATTACCGGCTGACGAACACCGGTTTGATCGCAGTGCTGGCACTCGCGGTGACGGCCCTGGCGACGCCGCTGGCGGTTCGGGCGTGGGCACGGCAGCCTTCCGACGCCGCAAACACGGCCGCGGAAAAATCGCCGACTTCAGCCGCTGAGCAGCTCGGCCGCCGTATCGCCGACTTTCGCTTAAAAGATTTTCTGGGGGCGGAGCATTCGTTGAACGACGTGGCCGACCGAGAAGTGGTGGTCGTGGTGTTCCTGGGCGCCGAATGCCCGCTGGCCAAGCAATATGCTCCGAGCTTGCAAAGCCTCTGGCAAAAGTACCAAGCACGCGGCGTGGCCGTGATCGGCATCAACTCGAACCAGCAAGACACGCCGACCGAGCTTGGCCACTATGCCCGTCAGCACGGCATCTCGTTTCCGCTGCTGAAGGATCCGGGCAATCGCATCGCCGACCAATTCCACGCCCAGCGAACCCCGGAAGCGTTCGTGCTCGACCGCGACCGCACGGTGCGTTATTGGGGACGAATCGACGATCAATTTGGCGTGGGCTATGCCCGGCATGAGCCGACGCGGCACTACCTGGCCGACGCCATCGACGATCTGCTGACTGATCGACCGGTGCGCGTCAGCCAGGTAGAACCGGCCGGCTGCCACATCGGCCGCGTCTCGCGGGCCGCGCCCTCGGGCGAGATTACCTATACCAAAGACATCTCGCGGATCGTCCAGCGCCGCTGCGTCGAGTGCCATCGCGAGGGAGGCATCGCGCCATTCGGGCTGGAGGCGTATGACGATGTGGCGGCCTGGGCCGAGACCATTCGCGAGGTGGTCGAAGACAATCGCATGCCGCCGTGGCACGCCAACCCCAAGTATGGCCGGTTTGCGAACGACTGCCGCATGCCGGACGACGAGAAACAACGGCTCTATCAATGGGTTGACAACGGCGTGCCCCGCGGAGACCCGACCGATCTTCCGCCGCGGGCCGAATTTGTCGACGGCTGGGCGATGGGTCCGCCCGACTTGGTCTTGAAAACTCCGCAGCCGATTACGGTGCCGGCCAGCGGCGTGGTCGATTACCAGTATGTTTCGGTCGATCCCGGCTTTACCGAGGGCAAATGGATCCGGGCGTCCGAGATTCGGCCTGGCGTTCGGAGCGTCGTGCATCACATTGTGGTATTCATCAACCCGCCGGGCGGTGATCCCATTTTAGAAGAACGCGGCATCGGGTTCGAGATGGTGGGCAGTTACGTTCCCGGCTCGCCGCCGATGAAGTTGGACGAGGGCGTGGCGCGTTACGTTCCGCCGGGTTCGACCTTCGTGTTTCAGATTCATTACACGCCCGACGGCGCCGAGCGGCAGGATCAAAGCCAGATTGGCCTCTATTTGGCCGATCCCGCGACCGTCCGCCGCACGATGCAGACGGGCGTGGCGGCCAATCTCGACTTTGAGATTCCCGCCGGGGCCGACAACTTCCGCGTCGAAGCCGCTCATCGCTTCTCGCACCATATGGAGCTTCATTCGCTCGCCCCGCACATGCACTTCCGCGGCAAGTCGTTCCGCTTCGAGGCCACGTATCCCAACGGTTCGCGCGAGGTGCTGCTCGATGTGCCGCGCTACGATTTCAATTGGCAGAACAACTACAAGCTGGGCGAGCCGAAATCCATGCCCGAAGGGACGATCTTGCGGTGCATTGCCTACTTCGACAATTCGCGGGACAACCTGGCGAACCCCGACCCCGGCGTCGCCGTGCGATGGGGCGAACAAACCTGGAACGAGATGATGATCGGCTACTTCGACGGCGTATTTCTCAATCAGGATCTTTCGCTGCCGACTCCGCAAATCACAGCGACCGGCGATGGCAAATACCGCGCACGGTTCACTTATCGGCCCGATCGCCCGGCCAAGACTGTACACGTGGCGGGCACCTTTAACAAGTGGAGCAACTCGTCGCACGCGCTGACCGACCCCGATGGCGACGGCGTCTACACGGGCGAAGTGATTTTTGAACCGGGCAAATACCGCTACAAATTCGTGATCGACGGCAACTATTGGACGCACGACCCCGCCAGCCGCATTTTGACGGGCTTTCTGCACGAAAGCTTTTTCGTCGCGGGTGCGGGCGACAGCGCCGCAGGAAGGTAAGAGGTGTTCCCTATGATGGAGTTCCGACGAAGTCGCATCGCAGGATGCCACGGCACCCTCGTTTGGAGCGAAAAAAAATGACTCGTTTTGGGATTCAGGCGATTGCCGTCGTCGCCGCGCTTGGCTGCTGGCTGCAAGCGGCCGTCGCACAACCGCCGGCGTATCGAAAACTTGACGCCACGACGGAAACACCGCGCAAGTTGCAGGCCGAGCCGCTTTTATGGTCGCGGTTTCCGACGACGTTTAGCGTGGCGGTTTTACCAGACGGCACGAAGTTACGGACGGTCGATATCGACGGGCGCGTGTGGCAACGGTCGGCGAAGCCGGAGTCAGAAGTTCAGTTGGTCACCGAACTCGACTGCGAGCCGGCCTGCGCGGTGATCTCCGCCGATGCCCGGCTGTTGGCCTTTGCCGACGCGGAGGGCGCGGTGACCGTGCTCGATCTCGATACCAAGCAAGTCCGTTGGCGCGACGAGACCGCGACGCAGCGCACCGTGGCGCTGGCTTTTTCGCCTGATGCAAGACGATTGGCGGCTGTCACGGTCGGCGGCCAGGTGCGAGTGTGGTATCGCGGCGGTGGAAAGCCAACGGACCAGTTCACCGTCGAGGCAAGCCCCGTGCAGACTCTCGCCTTCGCACCCGACGGCCGGCGCCTGGCGGTGGCGTCGTACATAAGCGCTGTGCGGATATATCAGCTCCCACACCAAGGCGACGCGCCAGCGACGAACGCAAGGGAAACTGCCTCGCCCGCGCTTCGGGCTAGTGCCGCCAAGCCATCGGCCCCGCCGGCTGATGCCTCGAAGCCGATCGTAATTCACGCGGGCGGCTCGCGCGTCACGGCATGCGCCTTCACGCCCAACGGCGAGCAGCTTGTGATCGCCACCGCCGACGGCGCTGCAAAAGTACACGATTTGTCGGGCGAGCGCGAGCCGGTTCCCTTGGGCGCCCATCCGTTCGCGATCTGGTCGATCGTCTTCGAGCCAGGCGGCACGCGCATGGCGGCGGGCAGTTGGGACGGCACGATCCAACTGTGGGATGCGGCCTCGTGGCAGCCGCTGCAGTCGATCAAGAAGCACGAAGAGTCGGTGGCCAGCATGGCGTTTGTCCGAGAGGGACTCTGTTCGGCCGGGCTCGACGGCCGGCTGTTCTATTGGCTGCCCGAAGTCGACAGCATCAGCCGCTCGGGCGTGATCGCCGGCCGCGACGACTCCGTGTGGGTCGCCACTCACTCGCCCGACGGCAAACGGCTGTTTGTCGGAGGCCGCGGCCAGCGATTCGAGTTGTGGGACGCCGAGAAACACCAGTTGATTGTCAGCCGCGCGGGGCATCCCACCACGCGCTGCGCGGTCTTTTCTCCCGACGGCAAGACGCTGGCCACGGGCGGCGACGACGGCACGATCGCCCTGTGCGATGCCGACAGCGGCAAGACCCGCACTACGTTGCAGCGCCATCGCGGCTCTGTTTCCGCGGTGCTCTTTGCCGAGGAGGGGCGGAGCATCATCAGCGTCTGCGACGGCGGCGAGGTCAAAGTTTGGAACGTCGGCAAAGGCGCCGAGCAAGCGACTTGGCGGGAACACCGCCAACAGGTTTATTGCGCGGCCCTTTCACCCGACGAGACCTGGCTGATTACCGGCGGCGGCAACTGGACAACGGGTGACCCCGGCGAACTGCTCGTCTGGCGGCGCGCGACCGGCCAGGTGCACGCGCGGCTCGCCGGGCACAGGCTGGCCGTGTGGTCGGTGCTGTTTTTGCCCGACGGCAAGCGCTTTGTCGCTAGCGACTCCTCGGGCGCGGTCAAGGTTTGGAACCTCGAAACGCTCCAGGAAGAACGGACGTTGCAGCACGCCGCCTGGGTCCGTCCGCTGGCGCTTTCGCGCGACGGCCAGACGCTGGCGGTCGGGCGGGGCGACGGCTCAATCCGGCTGTGGGACACGCTGAGCTGGACCGAGCGCGCGTCGTGCGACGGCAACAAGGGTTTTTTCTTCTGGCTCGAGTTTTCCCCCGATGGCAAGAACCTTGTCAGCGGCGGAGTCGATGGCACCGTGGGGTTTTGGCAGCCGGAGCTTTTAGGAGACATCGAATGAAGAACGATCCCGTCATTGATGCGATCCGAGAAGTTCGACATCGGATTTCCGCGTCGGTGAATCACG
>DATFDL010000015.1:0-2779 GCA_035252155.1 Pirellulales bacterium
AAACCACCGCGTTGTTTCACCCGATTTGCCGATGTTCAATAAGGGGCATGTTCGCTCAAAGTCCAGTCCAAGCTCGCGTATGGAACTGACCCAAGACCGGCAACGGATCGAAATCCCATATGAGGCGCCCTTTGACGCCAGCCGCGAAGCGCTGTTGGAGCGGCTCCGCGGCGAGGAGAAGTTCAACACGGCGACCCACGCCTTGGGTCTCATGTTGAGCTTGGTGGGCGTGCCTGTATTGATGTCGACGGTGCTGCGTTCGGGCGATCTCTGGCAGGTCGTCGGTTGCGGTGTCTATGGGGCCGCGTTGGTGGCCGTCTACTTCGCCTCGACCTTGTCGCACGCCTTCGAGCGGCCGCGCCTGCGGCGGCTGTTCCGGGTGCTCGATCAGGCGTTTATCTTTCTATTGATCGCCGGCACGTTTACCCCCCTCTCGCTCAGTTATTTGCGGGGCGGCGCCTGGTGGTTTTTGTTTGGCCTGGTGTGGGGCATCGCCTTCGTCGGCTTTTTCTCGAAGATCGTCTTTGCCCACCAGGTCGATGCCGTCTCGACGGTGCTGCACGTTACGCTCGGCTGGTTGCCGGTGGCCGCGGTGAAGCCGATGATCGGGCTGGTGCCGGGCGGGCTGTTATGGGCGATGTTTTATGGCGGCATGTGTTACACCCTCGGCACCTTCTTCTTGCAGCGCGATGAGCGCGTGCCTTATTTTCACGCCGTCTGGCACCTGCTGGTGATCGCCGGCAGTGTGTTTCACTTCCTCGGCATCTGGCAGTACTGCACCGTCGCGCCTGCGTGAGTAACGTGCCAGCACACTTTCAGCCGGTGGCCGGGGCGGAAGCTGGCCGGAATTAGCGGAAAAAGCATTGTCGGCCAGCAATGCCCCGGTGGCGCACGCGCGGAGCGGCATTGGGCAAGCCACCTGCCATTACGGCACAAGTCGAAGAGCCGTCGCGGCAGACGGTGGCGGCAGGGGCGCGCCATGGGTTCCCTTTTGGAAGATCTCTTTGTAACGCTTTAGGCCACGCCTTACCGAACTCTCGCTCAAACTCGACTTTGAGATTCTGCGGCTGGAACTGCATCACGACATTCGCCAAGTGCAAAAAGAACGAGTCGTCTCTCGTTGCCTTTTCGATGAGTTCTGATGTAAATCGGTTCTCCGATAGCATGACGATGGCCAAATAGCTGATATTCTCAAACTCCTCCACTGCCATCACGTAAAGGTTCCGCAAGGAGTTTCCCTCGCTCGTCGTGATAATGCCCGCTGGATCGGGCGGACCGCAATCGTCGCTGGCCAAGACAATGGGGTCTCCCACCCAACTTCCTTCGAGCGACCAAGGATTCCGTGGCTTAGAGACGCGCGTTCCTTGAGCGAGAAACGAGTCCGCGATCAGCAACTTTAAAGCGTCCACACAAAAAACTCCGTGGAGGACACTCCCCAACTTTTTTCCCTCATCAAATCGGCCGGGATCGAGGAATTGCCGCTTCGTCGGATTGACAACGATGTGGTAGGCGCCCACGACGTTCCTCAGTAAATGGTCAAATGATGTCGATTCTGTGGGCAGTAATCCAAATATCCAATTGATCGAAGCGGGTCTTCAGCGTTTCCTTCAAAGTACGCATCGCCTGCCAATTCTCGGCAGTCTCCTCGGCGTCGATCCGCACTCGTACGAGCTGGTCGTGGAAAACGGTGCTTTGATAGACCCAACGCCCGCGAACCAGAACGGAATCGGTGCTCGTGGCGCCGAACAGCCGGACGATCTCGTCGTCGGTCTCGATGAACTTTTCGCGCTCGACAGGCCGCCCGTCGTTATAGAATAGCGGGAGCAGGATTTCGAACCTGATCATGGGCGGCCTTTACCTCGTCGTCCGTCGCTCGGCGATAGGCCACGTGCTGATCGTCGAGCAAGCGTAGCGCGTCGATCGGCACCTGATACACTTCGCCGGGCAAACTACTGACATGCGCCCGAGTGGCCAACTCGTAAAAGCCGCGCACGCGATCCTCGTGCGTCGCAAAGCGGATAAACACTGTTTGCATCACGAAATATCTCCGAAGTCAAGCATAGCACCGCGCAACCCGGCCGCCAAGCTGAAGCGCCTACTTGGATGAGTAGATCCGCATCTCTTTCAGCTCGAGCGCCCGGTTCTCTCTTTACGCGTTTTCGCGCGCAAGGCCGGCCGAGGCGTCAGACCCGCGTACACCCCGGCGGCGTGCTGGCGGCGAACCACCGTGGTCACCCGCAGCGCTCGACCGATAGCTTCAGTCAATTCAGGCGTCAACGCCTCAAAAAAGGTGGTTTCGCCCGATTGATGGACGGCCACGACTCGGCCATCAAGCAATGCCAGAGCGTTGCGGGTTTTGGCGGGCACGCGCGGCCCGGTCGCCAAGATGCCGGCCAGGTTCAAGGGGTCGGCCGCCGAAATGACGATCCATTGGCCCGTCAGCCCGGCCTCGCGGACGCGGCGTAAATCTTCGATGGCTTCGGGCAGGGCGAACTGCTCGCCCGCCACGCCCGACACAAACCGTCCGCCGCGCACTTGGCCCTGGGCCTCCCAGCGGCGATAGAGCCGGGCCAGATCGCCCCAGGCAGGCGCCACGTTTTCACGCGCCAAAAGATCGCGAAACATCACGCCATACCGCCATAGCAGAAGTTGCGCCCAGTGCTCGACGCGGTCGCCGGGATCAACCTCAGGCAGCCAGCCCGGAAAACGCGACCAACGTCCGCCGCCGGGCCGCGTGGCCGCCGGGCCGCGCCGACGCACCGGCCGACGAGGCCGCGCG
>DATFDL010000016.1:0-2947 GCA_035252155.1 Pirellulales bacterium
CGGCCGCCGGCAAGCAGTTGCGGCTGGAGCAGCAATACTTCTTTGTCTCTTGCTCGCTGCAAGACATGATTCGCATCTATCTGCAACGGGCCAAAACGTTCGACAAGCTGCACGAGAAATACGTCGTGCAGTTGAACGACACGCATCCCACGATCGCCATCGCCGAGCTGATGCGGCTGCTCGTCGATGAGCATCGCCTGGAATGGCAAGACGCCTGGCAGATCACCACACGCGTCTTCGCGTATACCAACCACACGCTGTTGCCCGAGGCGCTGGAAAAATGGCCGCTGTCGCTCTTCGCGCGTGTGCTGCCCCGGCACCTGGAAATGATCTACGAGATCAATCGGCGTTTTCTGGACCAGGTGCAGTCGCGGTTTCCGGGCGACGCGCCTCGGCTCGCGCGGCTGTCGCTGATTGAGGAGGGCCGCGAGCGCTACGTGCGAATGGCTCATCTGGCCTGCGTCGGCAGTCACGCCATCAACGGCGTCGCGGCGCTGCACACGCGGCTCTTGGAAGAAACCGTGCTTAAAGACTTTCATGACCTGTGGCCGGAAAAATTCTCGAACAAGACCAACGGTGTGACCCAGCGGCGATTCGTGCGATTAGCCAATCCCGGGCTATCGCGATTGATTACCGAAGCGATCGGCGATGACTGGATCACGCGCGGTGATCGACTGCGCGGTCTGGAGCGGTTTGCCGCCGACGCGGCCTTTCGACAGAAATGGGTGGCCATCAAAGTCGCGAACAAGACTCGCCTGGCGGCGGTCCTGGAGCGGGCAACCGGCGTGCGAGCCGATCCGGCGACGCTCTTCGACGTGCAAGTCAAGCGCATCCACGAATACAAGCGGCAGCACCTGAACATGCTGCACGCCGTGACGCTCTACCATCGCTTGAAAAGTAATCCGCGGATGGAGATGACGCCGCGCACGATCGTGGTGGCGGGCAAGGCGGCCCCCGGCTATGCGATGGCCAAGCTGATCATCAAGCTTGTCAACTCGGTGGCCGAAGTGGTCAATCGCGATCGCGAAGTCAATGACCGCCTGAAGATCGCCTTTTTTCCGAACTTCAGCGTCAAGACGGCCCACGGCATCTATCCGGGAGCCGATCTTTCGGAGCAGATTTCAACAGCGGGCACCGAGGCTTCCGGCACCGGCAATATGAAGTTCGCCTTCAACGGCGCGCTGACGATCGGCACACTCGACGGCGCGAACGTGGAGATTCGCGACGAGGTTGGCGCCGAGAATTTTTTCTTGTTCGGCATGACGGCCGACGAAGTCCGCCGCCGCCGTGCGCAGGGCTATCAGCCCCGCGAGCTTTACCAGGCCGACCCCGAGCTGCGAGCGGCGATCGACTTGATCTCGTCGGGCGCGTTTTCGCGCGGCGACAGGGGGCTCTTTCGCCCGCTCGTCGATTCGATGCTCGACTACGATCCGTATTTCGTGCTGGCCGACTACGCCGCCTATGTCGATTGCCAGGAGACGGTGGCCGAAACATTCCAGGACCCAGACCGTTGGACACGGATGTCGGTGTTGAATGTTGCCCGAATGGGCAAGTTTTCGTCCGACCGCGCCATCGCCGAGTATTGTCGCGACATCTGGAACATCGCGCCCGTGCCAGTGGCGATTGGAGACGAGTAGCACCGAAGGTCATTCTAGAACGATCCGGTTGGCGAGAAAATGTTTTTGCGTTTCACGACGACGCTGAGATCGGCCCACGAAAGCTAGGGCGTATCGCATGCGACTCCGGCTTGCGACGGAACGACCTGTATGCCCAGCATCGAAGCTCTCGAATGCAGATCCCATTTTGGGGAGGGGTTTTCTTCGCGGGGGGCGCGCGTTATGTTACCGGCTTCAAAGGCGCACGCGCCGCTTCTCTAGCTCGCCTTCGGCTTGATCTGCCAGGGCGGTTGACAAGCGACCGACGAACGTTACAACCATTGGAATCGACTTTGTGAAATTTATCACAATGTCGATTCTGGGCTGAGCGCCATTGCTACGCGCGGACTTCGTTCGCTCGTCGCGATTGACGCCACTACGCAACGTCATCCATGGCTGAGAAAAAGAAGTTGTCGGTGGCCGAAATCATGGCCGCCGCTCGCAAGGCTGATAGTAAGGGGCAAACTGCATCGACCGCGTCGGAAGAACCGGGACCGGCCAGCGCGCCAGAGCCAGCGGCCGAGTCGCCACCGGCATCTGAGAAACCGGGCCCACCTGAAAAACCGGCGGCACCCGCACCCAAGCCAAAGCCGGCAGCGGCCGGCGGTGCTCGGCCAAGTGTGGCTGATATACTCAAGGCCGCCCGCGAAGCGAAAGGTGGCGCCGCAACGCCCGCGGCTGCTCCCAAAGCCGAGCCGGCTCCCAAGCCCGCGGCTGCTCCCAAGCCCGCCGCAGCGAAAGCGGCCCCCGCAAAGCCCGCAGCCGCCAAACCTGCCGCCAAGGTCGACGGCGCGAAAGATACAGCCAGCATTCTGGCAGCCGCCCGCAAGCAACAGAAGCCGGGGCCAGTGACGAAAGCGGAGGCCGCGGCGAAGCTCAAGCCGGAGCCATCACCCGCGCCCAAAGCCACCAAGCCGGTGCTGCCGCCGATGCCCGCCAAGCCCGAGTACGCCAGGCCGAAACCGAAGGAAGCGGCGGCCGCCGATACGGATCGTCGCGGTTTTATCTCCTTCGCGGTTGGCTCGTTCCTTGGCGCCGGCTTCACGTCGCTTGCCGCCACAGCCGGGTTGTGGACACTCGGCACCGCGCGCTTCATGTTTCCCAACGTGCTGATCGAGCCGCCCAGCAAGTTCAAGGTCGGCTTCCCCAGCGACTTCGCACCGGGCATGGTCGAAGAAAAATTCAAAGCCCAGTTCGGCGTCTGGGTCGTGAAGAGCGAATACCAGGGCCAACTGCAGATCTACGCCTTGCGAACGGTTTGCACGCATTTGGGCTGCACGCCCAACTGGCTT
>DATFDL010000017.1:0-26784 GCA_035252155.1 Pirellulales bacterium
TCCGGTTGCCTCATGGGGCGGGTGCGCGGGGATCTGATTCGGGCGGACGAACCGCGCCGCCCGTCGCGATTCGTCTCCGTTAGCGCAAAGCAAGAGTTCGAAGCGCGGGTGCGCGAACAATTCCCGAAGCGCCGCACCCAATCGAGCCAGACCGCGTGGCTCATGCCGATCTTTCTTTTCCGCCGAGAGACAAAGCTCTCGGAAAACGCCTACTACAACGACCAACTTGCCAGTTGTGACGCCGACGCCAACGGTTTCGTGACCGATGACGAGGTGGCTTGGTACACGCGTCCGGCTGATCAGGACATGCCCACCGCGCTCGCGCAGCGCCAACCAGGCTCGAAGGCAGAGCGTCGTGGGCGCATTCCACTCGCTCATTTGTCGCGGAACGTCCCATCGGACACGCTCGCCTCGCAGTCTCCCGCGGGGCAGGGCCAGAATCGCCGCTAGCCCAATCGCACCGCCCGGTGGCGAGCGGTGTTGCGCCGATGATCGTCCGCCGATATAATCACACCACGGCGGGAACCGTTTTGCCAATTCCACAGCACTACAGCGTGCCTCTTGCACGTTCGAGAGGCCCTATCGGAAGGACGAAATTACCGTGGACACCGACGAAAACCACAAGTCAATCGCCGTAAGCGAGCGAGTCGGAATCGTAAACGCCCTCTTGGCGGAGACAGACATGAAGTCCGTATCCATCAAGACAATCTCCTAAAACTCTCATATCTGATGGTTCCAGCTTTCGCCGCAGTCGCCGCTTTTTACGACGCACATCGCGCTCTTAAGGTGGTCCTTATCGTAGCGCAGTTCCTTCTTGCGGTGTTATACGTTGTCGTTTTTCTTGTCACCGCGATCAAGTGGTTGCCCGACGCCCGCGCATGCTTGAGGATCAGAGAAAAGTTCTACACTAATAATCAGAAACTGCTCTTTAAAGACCCGTTCGAGCCACTTAGGGCCCTCACGAACGACGATTATGCCAGCCGGGTTCGCGACAGATATCATTGGTTTCTTTTTAGCGTGACGTTACTGGCGGCAGGCCTCGCAGTTGGCTTCATGCTGTTGACGTGACTGCCAGCAGTCAACGCCACGAGGTCGATGATCGGCGTCAATTCGATGACCATTGCCATTGCCTTGCAACACTTGTTTGACCGGTATAACTTGCCAGCGGGATTACGCCCGGCACTGTGGCGTTTGAACTCCCTGACGACCGAACCTACGGATTAAGAGAAGTTGATTGAGTTCGGCCTTTTCCGTTAACGCCGAACACGGACGTTGCTCGTGACACCGGTTCACGCAATAGAACGTCGGTGATGTTCAGTGACTGTTTGGCAAAGCCTATTATAAGGCCAGTCAGGTCTAGCCCTTGCCGGACTCGTTCGATAAGCATCGAACCATCGCTTTCGCTACCGGAAAATCCAAATAGCCGCAGCTCCATGCACAACGGCAAACCCCTAGCGCGCTCGCCTTCGGCGATCGCTCGTCCAACGACTTCCGCGAACGGCTCGGTGTATGCAGGCGCCGAAAGCATATGCTCGATGTTCCAACTAACTGGCGCGTCGATCTTAAGAGCAGCTAGCTGCGATTGAACCATTCGCAGCGCGCCGCGAAGGATTCGCCGCGAGTGCTCGATATCCAAATTCCCCGACGTGAATCGCTCGGCGAGGTATCGCGACCTGTCGAGCCTCGTCATCCCAAGTGTGTCCGATGCCGCGAACAGAACGTATTGCGAGAGGCGTACAAGAAGACCTGCGAGTGCGTACGCCAATATGTCTGTCTGATGTGCACCGGTTACTGATGTGACAATATCGCGGGAATCAAGTAGAATTCCGAAGAGGGTATTCAACCGCCCGTACGAGAAGGTCAACGCTGTGGATTCACGCCAGGATTCCGCCGCACGTATAAGCCACTCTGCGAAAGGATCTCCCCTAGTTTTATTCTTCAATACTTCTCTTATCTGGCACTCCATTTCGCTATAGCCATGGAGATTTGAGCGGCCCGGCCAGAAGTCCTTTCGAATCCGCAATGCAGATTCAAGAGCATCAATGCTCGCACCTTGTAGTATCTCGATGCCCAAGGTTCTCGCAAAAAGGACTGTGCTTGGATCGCAGTGGTCGACAACGAGATGAGCGAATTCCGCAGCGATTGCTTCCTTCACTCCTCGTACCCACACAAGGCGATCCAAGGCGCTCCTATTTTTGCCTCCCTTGCATTCCGCGTAAATCTTTCGATGGTGAAAGTTAATGCTGTAATCATGCGCAACCACGTCTATATCTGTGACCATTTTAGAGTCACCGCGAGCAGCTCGCATGAAGAGGCCTCGTTCCGCGAACGCGCCCTGGCACATGAATAGCCGCTGGACGCGCGCCTCAAGTGCGGTGCCAGTCTCGAGTCGGCGTGGTCCTTCCATCAGACAATCTCCCGCAGGCTTTTCAACATCTCCGCCTCGGCTTCGCGCATTTGCTCGGGTAGCTCGCCTGCTTTGGCCCGAGACTGCTCCGAAGAAACAAAGCGATCTTGTCCCATCGCTCCAACCCCTGGGACGCCGGCAACACCACTCAGGCCATGAGGCTGTTGCAGAATGTCGCGAATGAGTCTGACAGTGTCACTTTGGACGAGTTCCATGACGAACTGGCCAGCCTTATAGCGGCTCGGCTTTACCGTAACGACCCCTGCCTTCTCAACAAGTACGTAGTCGTTGCCGATGGCGGTGCACGGCCCGATCTCGCCGTTGTTCAGCAATTTTTCGAGAAGCACGACTGGATCTCGGATTCGTCCGGTGTGCCATTGTCCAAAGTGCTGGCCATGCCGGATGCTGTCTAAGAACAAGCGGACGCGGTCGCAAACATCGCGGCCATGCGCCGCGGCCAATTCGCCGTATAAATGCGGAGTAGTCAAGAACGGCTGACGATTGCCTTCCTTAGTGTGAATTTCTGTGCGGTCGAGCAAACCCAGGCCAGTCGCGAGCCGAACCAAATCAGGCTCGCCCTGTTGCGTTGACCAAGTCACGGCGGCCTGCTGAGGCAACCCTTGATAACGCCTGACGCGGTCAACTAATTCGAGAACCAGCGAACGCTTGTTGGCGTCCATGTGAGTGAGCGCTTGGCCCGCCTTGGTGATATTATCTCCCCAGATTAGCGGGCTATAGATGAGTGGTTCGTCGATTCCATGGCCGTCCAACACCCTAACGATTTTATAGCCCTTTGCGAGATCAAGAGCCGTAAGCGCCGGCGATTCCGAATTGCTCCCTAATTGATTCAGAGCGTCGGAAGCAAGAGTTGGAATCCGAATCGCGCAATTCAAAAGTGTGAGAACATATTCTTCTTCTTCTGTTGGGTCTTGCGAGTCGAAAAGCTCCGCGGTCGCCCGGAGGATGGCGTCATAATCAATCACGTTGCAATTGACGAGAGGCTTGTCTCCAGTTCCCAGTTCGACGAATCCGCCCCTGGTTAACCACGGTAAAATCACAGGTTTGAGCTGCTGGCGCTCAATCCGTGCCTCGGACGCAAGAACGACAAACTTATCCCACGAGATCCGGCTCTGTAACCGCAGGGAAGAAAGTAAGACGCCGCCGTGGCCCGCGATGAGGGTGGCACCAAAGAACCGCGAGATTTTGCCGTCGCGTTGAAATGCGTCAAGCGACTTAGCGACGGATATGATGCGAAGGCCCTTTGAGGTTGACATGATCGCTATCAAATGTGGACGAAACCGATATCGACGAAATAAGCATTCTATCGTGACGGCAGTTACTGAGCGGTAACGCTTCCGCGCGGTTCGCGCCCCAATGCTGTTGAAATACCCTAAGTCCTAAACACGAAAGAGTTTGTGATACGACAAGCCGTGGAGGGGACTGCCATCAGTCATCATCGGTCTATTATGCGCTTTTTCGCGCAGGTAGCGTCAAAGGATGCGAGCCCGCGACGGCGTACCGTGCTCACGTCGCGGCTCTTCAGGTTCGCAATGTACCGCGCCCAACGCCCCAGCGCCGAGCCGGGATAACGTCAGAATTTCCGCCCGAGTCATTCGGCAGTTCGACCAATACGTGCGCGATGCACCGGGACGGAGCATCTAGCTGTTCGGTTCGTAAATTGCGATGGTGCCGGCTTGCCCGGCTGGTTGCTGACGCTACTTTCTACGAGCTGAAAGCGCTACCCTTCAAGCTTGTCTTCCGTCGCCGCGCGCCTCCGGCGGGAGTGGCGGAAGACGATTACCAATGGCTACCAGCCTTATGTTCGTAGACTTCCAACGCGAAACTCCAGCCGGGCAATCCGGCGGCATCTTTGCCACGGAAATTGTGCCACAGGCTTTGGCACTTTTCGGTGATGCTCCAGGTGATGCGCCAATTGTGCCGCAGTTTGCGGCATTTTCGGCGTGCGATTTCGCTAGACGCGCGGAAAACAGGCCTTTTTTGCATCTCCGCAGCCGGCGGTTGCCGAATTGAGTTGAGAGGAGTGAAAGCATCGGGATAGGCATAATTGAATGGCGGTCCCCCGCGCCAAAAGCTCTTGCCCGGTGGCGACGATCGCCGGTAGAGTGCAGGGATGCACCTTATTTCGCTGCTATTACTGCTGGCCGCGGGGCCAGAGCCGCCGGCCGATACGGCGCTGGTCTGTCCGGAACCGCTGCGGCCCGCCATGCGAGAGTGGATCGCGCATCGGCAGCGGCAGGGCCATCGCATCGCCTGGGTCGATGGCGGAGCGACGCCCGATGCGATTCGCGGCCGCGTGAGGCAACTGGCTCGGTCGGGCAAGCTGCGGGCTGTCGTGTTGGTCGGCGACGTGGAGTCGGCCGAGGGCGACGCCGCCGCCTTTGCGCGGAGTGTGCCCACCCATTACGCCGAGGCCAAGGTCAATGTGCGGTGGGGCTCGGAGCCGGAAATCGCCACGGACAATTGGTATGCCGATCTCGATGACGATCACGTGCCGGAACTGGCCGTGGGACGGTTGAGCGCCGATTCGCCCAAAGAGCTGGCGGTGGTGGTGCGGAAGATTTTGGCGTATGAGGCGCAGGCGCCGACCGACGATCTTTGGCGTCGGCGGATCAACCTGGTGGCCGGGCTGGGCGGGTTCGGGGCGCTGGCCGACGCGGCGCTCGAAGCGGCCGCCAAGTCGATCCTCACCGAGGGCATTCCGCCGGCCTATGCCACCACCATGACCCACGCCGCCTGGCGCAGCCCGTACTGCCCGCCGCCGCACCGCTTCGGCGAAAGCAGCCTGGCGCGGTTGAACGAAGGCTGCCTGTTCTGGGTGTATCTGGGTCACGGGCATCCCTGGGCGCTCGACCGCGTGCGGTTTCCCGATGGCGAACACGAAATCTTCACCATCGACCAGGCCCCCTTGCTGCAGGCGCAGGCATTTCCGCCGATCGCCTTGTTTCTGGCCTGCTACACCGGAGCGTTCGACGCGCGCCGCGACTGCCTGGCCGAGGCGATGCTGCGGGCCGAAGGCGGGCCGGTGGCCGTCATCAGCGGCTCACGGGTGACGATGCCTTACAGCATGAGCGTGCTGGGCATCGGGCTGCTGGACGAGTGCTTTGGCAAGCGGCGCGAGACGATCGGCGAGGTCTTGCTCCACGCCAAGCGGAGCATGGTGCTCGATCCGCGCACCGACGAGCGCAAGAAAAGGCTCGACTCGCTGGCCACCCTGCTCACGCCGGCCGGCGCCGACCTGGCCGATGAGCGCGTCGAACATTTGCACCTGTTCAATCTCTTGGGCGATCCGCTGTTGCGGTTGCGGCATCCGGCCCAGGTCGAGCTGGCGGTCGGCCCGACGGCGACCGCTGGCGCCTCACTCAGCGTGTCGGGCAAATCGGCCGTGGATGGTGAGGCGCTGATCGAGTTGGTCGTGCGCCGCGACCGTTTGACGTTTCGGCCACCGGCCCGCGGAGCGTATCAGTCGTCGGTGAAATCGGACGACGAGTATCAAGCGACCTATCACCGCGCCAACGACGGGCGACTGGCCACGGTGCGCACCCCGGTCCGCGATGGCCGATTTCAGGCCAGCTTGAAAGTGCCCGACGACGCCCGCGGCCCTTGTCATGTGCGCGTGTTTGTACAGGGCGACGGCGCCTTCGCGGCCGGCTCGGCCGATGTGGACGTGACCGAGCAAGCCCCGTAGCTGACTTCGTGAGAAGTCAGGGGTGAGCGGTCAATCGCCCGCAGCGGATTACGGCCAGAATTCTCACGAATTCTGCTACTCAAAATGAGCGGCTGGTGCCACGATGTGCGCTCACGTCATTTGCCGCCTGCCGCTTCGCGCTCCGCGCCGGCGGGAAGCGGCGGCTGATCCGCCCCGGCCAAATAGCCGATCAAATCGCGCAACTCACGCTCCGAAAGCTTGTCGAGCACGCCTTCGGGCATCAGCGACAGCTTCGACGGCTGCCGCTGGTCGATCTCGTTCTTGGGCAGGAGCACGCGCTCATTCTGGGTTTGCACCGTCAACACGTCGCCATCGTCGGCCGTCACGATGCCGTTGAGCACGCGGCCGTCGGTGGTCTCGATCACCGTAAGCTGATAATCGCGGCCGACCAGCGCGCTGGGATCAATCATGTTTTCGAGCAGATAATCGACGCTGCCGCGCTGCGCGCCGGTGAGCTCGGGCCCGACCTGCCCGCCCTCGCCAAACAGCTTGTGGCAGGCGGCGCAGTGGCGGACAAACAGCGCGCGGCCCGCCGACCGGTCGGCCTGCTTCAGTCGCTCGGGCGTGAGCTGTGATTTGAACCGCGCGATCGTGGCTGCCTTGTCGGCCGGCGTTTCGCGCACGGCGCCCCAGACCTCGGCCAGCCGCCGGGCGACCTCGGCATCTTTGATGCCGGCAAGCTGCCGCACGACAAAAGCCGATAGATCGCCGCGGGCCACCTTGCCTTGCTCGATCGCATCGAGCAAGGCGAGCGCATAGGCCGGCCGCGAGGCAAGCGTCGCCAGGGCATCATCGCGATTGGCGGCGGAGAACGAGGCATAGTTCCGCAGCACGATTTGCGGTACCGATTGGTCATCGCACGCGGCCAACCCGCGCAGCGCCGCCCCGCGCATCGCCGGCTCGGCCAGCAACTGTCCGAGCAGATCGAGCAAATCGCCGCGCTGCTGCTGCACCAACGCCGCCAGCCCCGCTTGCCGCCGCCCCACGTCGGCCGATTGGTCAAGCATCTCGCGGCGCAGCAAGGCCGCGGCACGCTCGTCGCCAAACATAAGCGCCAGCAGCGTGGCTTGCTCGCGGATTTCTGGCTGGTCGCTCGCCAGTAGCTTGTCGTAAACGGCCGGCCAGGCTTTCGGCATGAGCACCCGGCGCCGTCCCGCCAGGGCCTGATGCACGCCGCGCAGCAAATCGAGCTGCGCCACGGCATCGCCGGCGCGGCCCAGCACGCGCACCAGCGGATCGAGCGCCGTGGGCGACTGCCGCTCGATCTCGGCCGGAATGCCCGACGCCAGCCGCCGAGCCAGATACTCGCGCACCCGCGGAATTTTGGCGTCGATCGCCAATTCCAAGGCGTGATCGGCGTCGGCCGGCACGAGCGGCTCGATGCCGTACCAATCCATCAGCGGCAGGTTTGGGTCGGCCGCATCGTCGGCGTGCGATACGAGCGCCTGGGCGATCGGCCATCGCTGATCGAGCGGCAATCGCTGCAGGGCCGAGGCCAGCTCCAATCGCACGCGCGGCGATGGGTCGTGCGCGGCCCGCTCGGCCAGCTTTTCGAGCAACTCGGGCGTCGGCGACTTTTGCTCCAGCGACAGCCGCACCGCCCAGGCCCGCACGTCTTCGTCGTCATCGGCCAGCAGTCGCACGTAGTCCGTCTCGGCCAGCCGGTCGCAAGCGTGCAGCGCCCAAAGTGCCCGCAGGCGGCGCGTCACATCACGATGTTCGCGCAGCAGCTTGGCCAGAGCGGCCGGCGTCGTGTCGGCCAGTTGGCCCGCCGCCGCTCGCTCTTGCAGCAAGCGCCGAGCGTGCGCCACCTGCCAATCGTTCTTGCTCAACTGCAGTTCAACGAGCTTGGCGTCGCTCATGTCCGCGAGATCTTCGCGCCGCGGCTGGACCTTGCCATAGGTGATCTTGTAAATCCGACCGTTGGTGCGCTGGACGTCGTCGTAGTCGTGGCATTCGCCGCTGTCGCACCAATCGCTGACGTAGACGCCGCCGTCGGAAGAGTATTTAATGGTCAGCCCGCGGAACCACGGATCGTTGGCGTACAGAAAATCCGGCCCGTGATGGGCCGCCGTGGCCGAACCGCGCCGCTCGAAACGGTCGCGGTTCACGCGGCTGCCGTGAATATTGCAGGTAAACAAGTCGCCGCGATATTCGTCGGGCCAGTTGTCGCCCAGATAAATCATCGCCCCCGAGTGGGCATGGCCGCCGCCGGGCTGGTCGTGCTCGCCGCGGCCGCCCCGCGACTCTTGCCACGGCCCGCCCGCCCAGTGGATATGGTCGGCGGGGCTTGTCATTAGCGAATAGAGGTGCGGATTAAAATCCTGGCCATACATTCGCTGATAATGTCCGCCAGGTATTGCCTGCCACAGGTGATGGATCACACAGTTCGTGAAAAACGCCTGGCCGTATTCGTCGAAGTCGAGTCCCCAGGGGTTGGTCGTGCCGTGGCAGACCACCTCGAACGTTTCGCGCAGCGGATGATAGCGCCAGACGCCGCAGTTGATCGGCGTACGTTCGTCAGGCGGTGTGCCCGGCCGGCCCACTTGCGAGTTCGACAGTATACCGTTCAGGCCGTAGAGCCAGCCGTCGGGTCCCCAGGCCAGCCCATTGAACACGTTGTGCTTGGCCTGCAAATCCCAGCCGTCGAGCATTATACGCGGCGGACCATCGGGCCGGTCGTCGCGGTCTGCGTCGGGCACAAAGAGCAGGTTCGGCGTCGAGCAGAGCCAGACGCCGCCGAATCCCAGCTCGATGCCCGACAGATTTTGGCCGCTGTCCAGAAACACCTTTCGCTCGTCGAATCGCCCATCGCCGTCGCGATCGTCGAATACCAGCACGCGGTCGTGGCCGGGAATGTTCGGATCAGTCTGCCAATCGGGGTACGACAGGCATTCGACCACCCACAGTCGGCCGCGGTCGTCGAACGCAAACGCGATTGGCTGCACCACATCCGGCTCGCCCGCGAACAGCGTGGCCGAAAACCCCTCCGGCAGTTTCATGCGCCCGGCCGCCTCGTGGAGCGGCACCGGGGCGTCCTGGGCTGAAGCGGCAATCGCCGACAAAACGACGAATAGAGTGAGACACAACTTGAGACACGCTTCGGCAAACTGCAAACGCATGGGGTTCCTTTGGTAGCGGGATGGATCGTCACTATTCTAATCTCGCGGCCGGTTCGGCGGGAGACGCCCGATCTGGCAGCCGTATCAACCGATAGCCGGCACGGCGAAATGCAGCCAGCGCTGCACTTAGCAAGACAGCCTGCAGGACGACCAATGACACGATCGCAATTTGATCTGTAATCGCCGGCCGTCCCGTGATCGCGGCGACCAACGATCCCACGGCAAGCGTCGTAACAACTAAGACGAACAACTTCGCATTTCTCTGGCCTGTGCCCAATGCCGTCCACGTAGCGATCAGCGCCATTAAGGCGAATCCTGATCCAAGTAAACATGCCTCGACCGCAATGCTGCGAGAATGCCGCGTATTTGTGAGCAGCGGATAAAAGACTCGCCCCACCCCCATCACTACGGCGAAAGCTGTGATGCCGGCGAACAGGTGGCGTAACGTAAATTGGAGCGGAACATGGTGTGCAAACTCGCTCTTTCGGGCCAGCCGAAGACCGGCCAAGCGTGCGAGCAGCAATGGGCCGGTAATCGAGACGGACTGAACGGCAAACAACATAAACCAGCCGCCTCGGTTTCCGTGCGCAGCTTCGGTAGCAGTTACCGCGGCAGCAAACACTGCCAGGTGTGCTGCCGCGCGCGCCCACCACCGCATCGTGCTCAGGCCGCTCCATAGAGCAGTTAGCCCGACTTCCGCAAAGAGCAATGCATAGCCAAACACGAGTTGTGGTGCAGGGAATTCGCTGATGATCGCGCAGCCGCCCGATAAGACGTTCACGACTATGACGGCCACGGCAAAAAGCGCGATGCGGGCACAAGTGCGCGGCATAGTGCAAAGTCGGTACGGAACTACGGAAATATTGAGCATCGTCACCAGCTTGTGCCTAGTTTACGATGCCAGTGGTTCGTTCGTCAGGCTGGAAATCCTGACCTACATAGATCAGGCATTGCGGCCTGACATGATCACCCTGGGGCCGGCACTGGCATGCGCGCCGAAGTATGGTTAAATGGCGTTAGCTCGATGTGTTCCCGGAAAGGATTGATGTCTTCGTTTGCCGCTTGTTCGGACCCAGGAGAAACGCCCATGAGCCGGTTTCTATTGGCGATGATCGTAGTCGGCATCCTTTTCGGCGTCCGCCTGACTATCGGCCAGGAGGCGACCGCGCCAAACGATTCCGCGTCGGCCGAAGCCGACGAAGCCGCCGAGCTGGCGCTGGCCGAAGTGGAACGATGGGATTTTCGGCTGCACCGCGCCAGCGAGCCGCTGGTGCTCATCAAAAAGCCAATCTTGCGGTGGACCAATCCGCACGTCGGGCGGGTGTATGGAAGTGTTTTCCTGTGGACGGCCGAGGGACGCCCGCAGGCGGTGGCCTCGGCCTTCAAATGGTATTCACCGCAAGAGGATTTTTACTTCGAGGCGAAGTCACTCGCCGGCGACCGTCTCAACGCCTCGCGTGCCGGGCTGCCGAAATGGCGCAGCCGTGCCGCCGATTTGCAATGGTCGCTGCTCAGCGATGCCGCCGCGCCGCGCGAGTCGCGGCGCGAACGGTTGCAACAGATGCGTCAACTGGCCCGCGACTTTTCGGGCGAATTGATCGACCGGCGCAACGGCGACGACGGCCGCCGGGTGCAGCTTCGCCTGCTGACCCAGCCGATTTACCGCTATGAAGGTGCCAAACCGCCCACGGTGGATGGCGCGTTGTTCGCGTTCGTGCAAGGCACCGATCCGGAGATCCTGCTGTTGTTGGAAGCACGTGAGGACGGCTCGCGGTGCCAATGGCACTACGCGCTTGCTCGTCTGAACACCGATACTCTCACGGTCCGCCGCAATGAGCGAGACGTCTGGAAGGTCGACGGCATTGACTTCAGCAGTAAGCGGGAAGATGACGAGTACGTGCTCTTCAAAATCACTGCCGACCAGGCGCAACGTTAAAGCACGAATTCACATCCCGTTTGAAATCATCCGTGACGATGGAAGTGAATCCCTACCAATCGCCCAGCGCTGCCGCGGACATCGATCGCGACACGGCCCTGCGGATGTACGGCATCAGCCCGCGGAAATCGCCAGCGCCCACCGGCCCGATTCGGTCCAGTTTGACGACCGGCAACATCATTGGCCAGTGGATTGCGTTTCTTTTGTTTGGCGTCGGCCCGGTTCTGCTCGGGCTGCTGCTGGTGATTGTGGTGCCCGACTTAGTCGTCAGGCTCGGTCTGGCGGCATTCTTCTGGATTCTCGGTTTGGTCCTGGGCGCCCTGATCGCTCGGGATGTCAATGAGTGGGTCGAGCTCGACGGCGAAACCTTTCGCTGGCAACATCTCTTCAGCCGCCGGGTAAGCGAACGCCAAGTCAGCGAGATCGCCGCCATCGTGACGCTCACGCTCGCGATGCGCACGCTGGCGGTGCGGGTCGCTGAGGGAATCTTTGGGCGGATCAAGGGTTTTGAATTTCGGTTTCCAGACCGAAAGCAAGGAATTCGCGTCTTCCGCGCCGATCCAACGATGACCAATGTGCGGGAACTGGTGGAAGCGGTCGTCGCGAAAATGTACGAGCACGGCGAAGTCGCTCCCGAAATCGTCGATTTCGAGGGAAAGCCGCTGATTCGTCGCTTGACGTTGCGGCGGCTGCTTCTGCCACGCGGTAGCAATTCACCGTCAATTGTTCCGCCGCGTAGCCCCAAGAAGCTGCGACGCACGCTTCTTACCGCCGCGAGCGATTCTGCGCCAGGAGCCACTCGAAAAGGTCGTCCATGGCATACACGCGCGCGGCGCAATCGTTGTGGCCGACTCCGGGCAGCTCTTGGTACAACGGCCGGCCGCCGGCCTCGCTGATGGCGGCCACCATGTCGCGCGACTGCCGCGGCGGAATCATGCCGTCGTCGGTGCCGTGGAAGCACCAACAGGGGATTCCCACCAGCCTGGACGCCGTCGTCGTGTCGCCGCCGTGACAGAGTGGCACGATCGCCGACCACCGCCCCGGATCGGCAGCCGCCAGACTCCACGTGCCCTGCCCGCCCATCGACACGCCCGTGAGCGCAATGCGGTCGCGGTCGATCCGGTATTCCAATTCAGCCTGTTTCAAGATCGCCAACGAGCGCCGCCCGCCACTGGTGCCCGCGAGCCAGCTTTCGTCCTGACGTGCCTGCGGGAAGACGACGAGGAAGGGGAAATTCAGGTTTCTCGCGCGGATTGCCGCCGCCAGCCCATATTCGATGTGTTGGCGGCCATCGGCGCCGCGCAGCCCGGAGCCGTGAACGTAAAGGATCGCCGGCATGGGCTCTGACCCGTCGTAGGTCGGCGGCACAAAAACAACATACTTGGTTTCCGTTCCGTCCGTCTCCCGATACACCTTGTCGATGAAGCCGGTGCCCGACGGAAGCTCCGGTGCCGTGCCAGGCGCCGGCTGCGCATCGCCAAGAGCGGGCGGCGCTGACATGGCCGCGGCGACGGCTGACATCCCATCGGCCGGCACGTGCTCCTCGGCGGCCTCCACCAGCAGTTCGACCCTTTGGCGCAGCTCGCCCGGCGGCGGGCTGCCGAGCCAGCGTTTGCGGATCGTGCCGTGGTGGTCGATCAGATACAGCGTGGGATAGCCGAGTATCTTCCACTGCCTGGTGATTGCCGTCCCATCGCCCGACTCGTTACGAATCGACGGCCAGGTCATCTCGGTGCGCGCTGCCGCCGCCCGTGCCACTTCGACTTCGTCGCCGCAGTTGACCCCGACGATGGCGAACGGCCGATCGGTGTAGTGGGCCGCCAGCTCACGCTCGTGTGGGACGAACCTCATACAAGGAAAACACCATGAGCCCCAAAAATTGAGCAGCACCGCCCGCCCGCGGAAATCGCTCAGCTTGATGGGCCGATCGTTCAAGTCGAGACCCTCGATCTCGGGAGCCGCTTTTCCAGTGGCGCGGGCCTGCAGCTCGTTCACGTGAACTTGGGCCGTGTCGCGGTACATCTGCTCGATTTGCTGGTTACGGCCTTCTTGCTTGCCGTCGAAGTCGTCGAGGAATCGCTGGAACAGTTCCTCAGCTTCCGCCTGCCGCTGCTCGCCCGCGGCCATGACCACCGACGCCAGGGCGTACTCGGCGGCGCACCGCACTCTGCGATCGTGATTGGCCGCCAGAATAGCCCGCAAGTGCCGCTCGTACCGGGACGCCCAGGAAGGGCTGGCGATGAAAGGCCCCAGTATCTCGCAGAAATGGGTAATATCGGGACTTGCCGCGTATCGGTCGGCGATAAGGTCGGCGGCTTCCTTAAAGACGGCCGGCGGCGCGCCATCTTCTTCGGGCGTCGAAAACGTGCAACATGCGGCCAGCAGTCCGCCACATCGAATGTTGCCGGCTTCACGATGGGCGCGAGCCAGCAGCAGCGGAGCAAACTCGGCCGCGACGCCCTTTCGTCCTCCACCATAGTCGAAAGAGTCCGCGAGAACCGCGATGTCCGCGGTCTCGATCAGCTCGGCGAACTGTCGGGCGGCCTGCTGCCCGGCCGGCGTCTCCGGCGCATTGCATGCGGCGAGCAAAAGCGCCCTGACGGCCCCGGCGGTGCCTGGGTATTGGCGGCTGATCTCAAGGCAGCGTTCGGCCAGCCGGTTTTGCGTTTCCGCATCAGCGGTCGAGAGCACATGGTTCCACTCCATGCTGATCGAACCGAATGCGCGGAGATCGGGCGACGGGCGTAGATAAAGATAAAGAGCCCCCAACGACCCGGCGAGCAGAAATGGAACGGCTACTACTACGGTCCAGATTTTCGCGCGACGAGTCATTCGTGTCTCCACGGTTTAAAGCTTGGATGTGCCGTTCGAGGGCCCGCAAACCGGCGCTTGTGGCGTTATTCGTCGGAGCGATGTCAAGCTTGGCCTCGATAGCCGGCCTGCATCAGTGAAATGGGCCAAGGGCAAGTGCAGAGACAGACAAAAACACCGAACTTTTGGGCGGACGCGGCGAAAAACGCCAGAAAAAACCCCGGTGCCTACCATTTCCGCAAGCCAGCTAGGCCAAGAGGCGTTCAATGGCAGGGCAAGCCGGCGGGCAGCCGTCGGCCGGGGCGTTGCTGTGATTCTGCCCCTGTAACTGGAAAAGTGAGAAAGGTTGGAGCACTCCTCGGAATTGTGCGTTTTTCCGCGTGAAAACTACCCAAGCCACTTGGTTGGTACACTGCGGGGAGGGGAAGAGAATAGAGGTCGGAGGTCGGAGGCCGGAGGTCAGGGCGGACAGTCGGAATCGCAAGAGGCGCTTGCATAAGTACTGATCGATCTGTTTGCCCGTCGCCGTAAGTCTTGTAGCTTGGGCGGGTTGAGGTATGAGAGGAGCGAGGGCTGGCCTTGTTCTCCGCAAGCAAATGAGGATTGAAGAGGCGGCACGGTGCTCGCTTGTCAATGGAGCCGGCGGCAAGCTATTTTGGGCTTCAACACAGGGCCCGAATTCCAAGTCGCCCGTCCCACCCAAAAGTTGCGGCGGACGACCTGGACGTTCGTCCCACGGAACGTTGCAAATTCTTTGACCGGGAAAGCCGGTCGAGAAGCCACACCATGCGAATTCAAAGATGCGCGATCGGCCTGCTTTGCGGGGTGGCGGCTGCCGTCGGAGTCGCAGGTTGCGGCGTCGGTTCGGGTCAGTCTGGCAAAGGGCCGTTTGGCGCGGCGACGGACATTCCGCTGCTGGCGCCGTTCGCCGGCGATTGGGTGTTCGATTTCGAGCGAACGCTCGCTGAGCGAAAAGCGGCCGGCGATTCGGACGAGAATATCGAGAAGATTCGCAAGCTGTACGCAGACAACCCACTGCTCGGCCAAATGCACCCCGATATGTCGATGAGCGGCGACGTGGCGGTCTGCTCGGGCATGCCGTCCGGCGAGTATCGCTTCTTCGGCATTCATGAGCACGACGGCAAGGTGTGCGGCAAGGCCTGGCATCACGAAGACCGCCACGACCCCGGCGATATGAGCAAGTGCTACGTGCGGTTGGCAAACAACGAAGGGCGGCTCTACTTTTCGGTGCGAATGCAGGATGGGCTGCCCGACTTGAACGATCCCGACCTGCTGGCGGCGGCGCCCGTGAAGGTCGGGTCGGTCGAAAGCTGCGATGCCGACGCCCCGGCTGGCGACCAGTGGAGCGAATGGACGACATTCATGTTCCAGCGGAAATGAATATTGCGCCGCCGGCGCTCTATCGGAGGCTTCGGAATAGTGCGCCCGGAGGATGGCCTTCCAGGCCGTCTACCGGGTGAGACGGCCTGGAAGGCCATCCTCCAGAATGAATACATCTTCACCGGTCGTTCAACCGTGCTGATGCGCAGAGCCGACGTGATTTTTTGCGAACGAATGGGAGCTTGGGCCGCCGCCTGGCGGCGGGTCTGGCAAACGCCCGGCCTGAGGCCCCCGCGGCCTACGTTGCAGTTGGTCGAAACTCGAAGCGCCGACGAGTGCCGCGAAGTCTTGAGCAGTAGTCCTGAGGCGTTCGTCGTTGTCGAGCTCACGGCGGAGCGATGCGATGTGGCTCTCGACTTGCTGCTTTACGTGGGCGAACGTTTCTCAGCGGCGGCAGCCGGCGTGGTGGCCGAGCGCGAGATGGCGGCCTACGAATGGTTGGCCCGCGAGCTGGGTGCGCTGGCATTTGTGACGTCGCCGCGGCGGCTGGGTGGCCTGTGTCAACTGGCGCTGCGACAGGCCGGCCGACGCAGTCCCTCGCCCGCGAGCCTGAGTGAGCGGATGTGGACCGACTTGCCCTGGGCGTGATTGCGGAGAGAATGAGAGGGATCACGCAACGCGGCGATGCTCCGTGGGATGACCTTCCTAGGTCGTCCGTCGGTAATGCCGTTCGACGTCTGTAGGGAACGGACTCCGTGCCGCTGGCGCGAGGGGCGGCGCAAGACCACCTCGCAATGCACGGAACGGCACGGAGTCCGTTCCCTACAGATTTACTTCAACCGAATATCATCATGAATTCCACCGAACTCACTCCGGCTGCGGTGCTCGCGGCCCTGGCCGAACTGAAAGACCCTGAAACCGGACGCGGCGTCGTCCAACAAGAGCAGGTGCGCGACGTCCAAATATCCGGCAAAAAACTCGCTCTTACGCTCGCCTTGTCGACACATTCCGCCCCGCTTTGGAGAGAAACGCAAGCCGAATGCGCCGAGCGGCTGCGAAAACAGTTTCCCGATCTCGACGAGATCGAAGTGCGGCTGGCCGTGCATCCGCGGCCGCCGCAAAAACTGGGCGAGATCGGGCTGACGGTCAAGAGCGTAATCGCGGTCGGTTCGGGCAAGGGCGGCGTCGGCAAAAGCACCATCGCCGCCAGCCTGGCTTACGGGCTCAAGCGGGCTGGCTGCCAGGTGGGCCTGATGGACGCCGACGTCTATGGCCCCAGCATTCCGCATTTGATTGGCGTCAACCGCCGGCCCGAAATCGTCGAGCAGCGCATTCAACCGATCGAGCTCGATGGCCTCAAAGTGATGTCGATGGGATTTTTGGTGCCGCCGGGCGAGGCTGTGGTGTGGCGCGGACCCATGCTGCACGGCGCCATCACGCAGTTCTTGCGCGACACCGCCTGGGGCGAGCTCGATTATCTGATCATCGACATGCCGCCGGGCACGGGCGACATCGCCCTGACGCTCTCGCAGTTGCTGCCGCTCACCGGCGCGGTGGTGGTCTGCACGCCGCAAGACGTGGCCCTGCTCGACGCCGTCAAGGCCATCGCCATGTTTCGCAAGGTGAACATCCCGGTGCTGGGCATGGTCGAAAACATGAGCTATTTTCTTTGCCCGGACAATGGCAAGCGCTACGACATTTTCGGCAGTGGCGGAGCGAAGCGTCGGGCGGCCGAGCTCGACGTGCCGTTCTTGGGCGAGGTGCCGATCAACATTCAGATTCGCATCAACGGCGACGAAGGAAAGATCGCCGGC
Organism: Pirellulales bacterium; assembly: GCA_035252155.1. Classification (GTDB taxonomy): domain Bacteria; phylum Planctomycetota; class Planctomycetia; order Pirellulales; family JAICIG01; genus JAICLL01. The sequence continues at coordinate 17,159 of DATFDL010000017.1, forward strand.
AATTTTTCGCCCGAGGCGGGGGCCGCGTATTTTGAAAATATCTGCCACACCTTGGTCAAGAATCTGGCCGCCAGCCACCGGCAAGCGCCGCCGCTGCCGAAGCTGTCGGTGCTGGGATAATGCAAATAATTGAATGTCCTGTTCAAATGCCGGACCAACGCGCAAAAAATCGCCTCCCCGATGAGTGCTTGTCGGGCCATCGTTCGCTCTGCCCCGGTCAGCGGCCAATAAGAGCCGCCGGAAACTCTTGCATTCAGAGAATGCCGCCGTTAACAATAGGGTTTGAGAAGATCCGCAAGCGTCATTCGCTGAGGTAACGGTGGTCAAGCTGCAATTCGACGTGGACAAGATCGCCGATTTCGGCGATGCTCGCGAAATGCCGGCGTATAGCATTCCGCAGGCAGCGCATTATCTTAGGCTTCCGGTGGCGACGCTGCGATCGTGGGTTGTCGGCCGGAATTATCCGACTGGAGGCGGGACGAAGCATTTCAAGCCCTTAATTCTGCTTCCCGACAAAGCAAAACCGCTTCTTTCATTTTATAACCTTGCGGAAGCCCACGTGCTCAGCGCGCTGCGGCGTCATCACAGTATTCGCCTGCAAGACATCCGCGCGGCGCTTAATTACATCCAGAGTCAATTGGGAGCAACGCACCCGCTTCTCGATTATCGATTTGAAACGAATGGCGTCGCTTTATTCGTGACCAAGCTCGGAAAATTGGTAGACGCTTCGGCATCTGGTCAACTTGTCATGCGAGAAGTCTTGGACGCCTATCTCAAACGACTCGAGCGCGAGAACATGATAGTCGCCAGGCTTTATCCGTTCACCAGATCGAGCGAGGCCGACGGACCAAAGCTGGTGTTGATTGACCCGAGGCATTCGTTTGGGCGGCCCGTGTTGGCCCGGTCGCGAATTGCGACGGACCTCATCGCCGCGCGGTACAAGGCGGGCGAATCCATCGACGATCTGGCCGACGACTATGGCTGCGAAAGGCTCGAAGTCGAGGAGGCGCTCCGTTGCGAGCTCTCGCTCCAAGCCGCCTGATGATCCACCAACGTACTTCCTCGATAAATGTCTCGGGCGGAAGGTCATCGCGGGCGCGCTTCGTGCGCTCGGCGAACGTGTGGAGCTTGATCAAACGCGTCAAATAGGCATTGCCCAATAAGGAGCAAAACGATGTGCCGACGTGCATGTGCTCTGGCGGTGATTCTGACATTTTCGCTCGCCCCGCTGCCGGGGCTCGCGGCGGCCGAGCATGCGGATCATCAGGTGGTTGACTTCTCAATTCGCTCGATCAAAGACGGCCGCTGGTCGGATGCCGATACCTGGCAGCCTGCCCGGATGCCCACGGCGGGCGACCGCGTGCTCATTAGCCGCGGCACCACGGTCGAGTACGACGTGGCGAATCAAGACATACTGCGGCTGATTCAGGTGGTCGGCACGCTCACATTCGCGCGCGATCGCGATACCGAGCTGAACGTCGCCCTGTTGAAGGTGCAAAACAGCGACTCGTGCAGTGAAAGCGGTTTTGCTTGCGATTTTCGGCACAAGACCACCGGCGGCGAGCCGCTCGACGCTCCGGCGGGCAATCTGCCGGCACTGCTGATTGGCACGTCGGATAAGCCGATTCCCGCCGAGCACACCGCGCGAGTTCGCTTGCACTACATCGAGGGGATGAGCAAAGACGACGCTCCGGCGATCGCCTGTTGCTCCGCCCGAATGGAAATCCACGGTGCGCCGCTTGAGCACACCTGGGTCAAGCTGGCCGATGACGCCAAGCCAGGTCAAAACCAGGTGGTCGTGGAGGAAGCGGTGCCCGATTGGCGCGTGGGCGACGAGGTGATTGTCACTGCGTCGCAGCGCGGCACGGCGTTCGGTTCGTATCGGGCAAACGCCGGGCAGGCCAGTCACGCCCAGACCGAAACGCGCCGCATTGCCGCCGTCGACGGCCCGACGCTCACGCTCGATAAGCCGCTGGGTTTCGCCCACTCTGGCACGGGCGAGTTTCGCAGCGAAGTGGCGAACCTGTCGCGCAACGTGATCGTCGAAAGCGCCGATCCCGCCGGAGCGCGGGGCCACACGGTCTATCACCGCTTCAGCCGCGGCGGCATCAGCTACGCCCGATTCGCTCATCTGGGCAAGGAGGGCGTGCTGGGGCGCTACGCCATCCATTTTCACCTGGTGGGCGACACCATGCGCGGCGGCAGCGTGCGCGGCGCGGCCATCGTCGATTCGCACAACCGCTGGATCACGATTCACGGCACACAATACCTGGTGGTCCGCGATTGCGTCGGTTTTCAGAGCGTCGGGCATGGCTACTTTTTGGAAGACGGCAGCGAGGTTTACAACCTGCTCGACCATAATCTTGGCGTGCAGGCCTATGCCGGGCGGCGTTTGCCTAACCAGGTGCTGCCCTTCGACGAGAACGAAGGGGCGGCCTTCTGGTGGGCCAATGGACGCAATACGCTGGTGCGAAACATCGGCTGCGAAAACGACCAATACGGCTTCCGCTACGACATGCAGCGCACGTCGGGCTTCGACGCGGTGCTGCCGGTCGTGCAGGCCGATGGCTCGAAAAAGCCCGTCGATGTGCGGACGATCCCCATTTGGCGGTTCGACGACAACGAGGCCCATACGAGCTTCGCCGGCATGGTGGTGGCGGCCAACGGCGGCAATCAGCCCGACGTGCCGATCGAAGACCAGCAAACGCTCGAGCAGATCCGCAAAGTCGACTGGACCGGCCCCGACACGCGCCATCCGCACGTGATCCGCCGCTTCACCATCTGGGATGCCCATTACGCTTTCCGGCCCCATAGCCCCGCCATGCTGATCGACGGGCTGCGGATCGCACGGGCGACCTACGGTGTTTACCGGCCGGCGTTCGAGAATCACGTCTATCGCGACGTACACCTGTCGGACATCGGCCCCGAGCCGTTCAACCGCGGCATGGACGACGCCAGCGCGCAGACCGGCAGCATCACGGTCGACGGCCTGACGATCGACGACTTTAACGGCGGCGATCAGCGGCACCCGATCGTTCACATGAGCGACAACGATCTATCGGGCACGTCCAAAGCTGAAAACCACTTTCGCAACGTGGTCTGGAAGAACGACAACGGCCGCCGGCCACTATTCAATCGAGGCGGCTCGGTGCGCGTCGATCCGATCGTGCCGCACGGCGTGCCTTATATTGTCCACGACTTTTTTGGCCCCGGCCGTCACGCCCGGATTGTTAGCACCAAGGCCAAAGACCTGCTGGCCGACGGCAATCAATATCGGTCGCTGCCGCCTCTGACCGGCGACGAATCGGTGGCGGTCGAAGTAACCGACGTCGCCTGGCCGCAGTTGCTCGACGAAATCGACGACGAACCGCCCGCGACGATCATTCTGTCGGCCGTTTCAGAAAACGGCCGGCTGCTTGTGCGGGGCGTCTCCCACGACAACGGCGAGATTGTTTCCGTCGAAGTGAACGGCATGCCCGCCGAGTTGTTATCGTCGGCCAGCGGCGTTGTCGATTGGCAAGCGACGGTCGAATCCGCTCCGGGTGAGTTGATTGTCGCGTTCGCCAAGGACGAGGCCGGTAATACGGAGCAGACGCCGCATCGCCTGCGATGCGAGGAGTAGCGCAACTGCCAACATGCGCCACGCGCCGGTGGGTGCCACGGCATCCGCCGCGGCGCGGTGGGCGTCGAGCCGCCAACCGACATAAATTGCCGCGGCGGACGCCGTGCGGAGTTGGTTTTAAACTCCACGCGACCGCGAACGCGATATCCGCCGCCGGTGTGGCACAGCCGCCCCTGGCTGTGAGGGTCGCCGAGGGCGACCGCGAGACAGCCGAGAGCGGCTGTCCCACATTGCTGTGAGGGTCGCCAAGCGCGACCCCGAGACAGCCGAGGGCGGCTGTCCCACATTGCCGCAATCACGCCCGCGTGAAGTATAATTCGGGCCGAGGCGCAGATCCGCACGGCGTCCGTCGCAGCGACCGCGTTTGTAAGTATTGCGAAGCGAAGCGCGCTGCGACGGATGCCGTGGCACCCAGCGCGTGGCACCGAGCGCTATGGCGAAATGGACAAATAAGTGCGGCGCAATTGCGTTTCGATGTCGAATCGCAAGTGCTGAACCCTGAACCCTGATCCCTGAACCCAATGAACTCTCTCCCGGCCGTTATCCTTCTTGCCGCGCTGGTCACGCTCATGCCCTCGCCCGCGACGTCGCTCGCCGATCCGCAGCGTCCGCCAGCGATGACAACGGAAGACGTGCCCGACGTGCCGGCGGAACTGGTCGAACGGCTGCGGCAATATCAGAACATGCGGGCGGCGCAGTTTCTGGGCTGGTCGCCCGACGGCAACGGCATTCTGGTGCAAACGCGGTTCGGCAACTCCGCGCAACTGCATCGGGTGTACGAGCCGGGCGGGCGGCGCGAGCAGATCACGTTTTTCGACGAGCCGGCCGGCGGACGGTTCATTCCCGAAGCCCGTGACGGCGCCGTGCTGGTAACCATGAGCCAAGGCGGCAACGAAAACAACCAGGTCTATCTGCTCGACCGCGTGGCGTATCAAACCTCGCTGTTGACCGACGGCAAATCGCGCAACTTGCTCGGCCCGCTGCGGCACGACGGCGAGCGGATGATCGTGCTCAGCAACCGCCGCAACGGCCGCGATACCGATCTCTACCTGGCCGAGACGCGCAAGCCGGGCGAGTCGCTCTTGATGCAGACCGACGGCGAATTTTGGACCGCCGCCGATTGGTCGCTCGATGGCAAGCGGCTGCTGCTGTCGCACTATGTGTCGATCAACGAGTCGCATCCCGCGCTGTTTGAGCTCGACAGCCGCGAGCGTCGGCCGCTGCCGTTGCCGGGCGAAGGGCCGGCGGCGGTTGGCGACATGGCGTTCACGCCCGACGGCCGACGGGCGTACATCACTACCGACGCCCGCGGTGAGTTTTTGGAGTTAGGCCGGCTTGATCTGAAAACGCTCGAATACGACTGGCCGACGGGCGATCTGCGCTGGGACGTGAGCGACGTGGAAGTTGACCCCAAAAGCGGCCGCGTGGCCCTGACGGTCAACGCCGACGGCGCGAGCTTGCTCTATCTATTCGACGGCGAGCAGGTGCGGCCGCTCGAACTGCCGCTGGGCGTGGTGAGCGACCTGGAGTTTTCGCCCGATGGCAAGCAACTGGGCCTGACGCTGGCGCGGCCCGAGGCCCCGCCAGACGCGTATTCGGTTCGCTTGTCCGACGGCAAACTCGTGCGTTGGACCTACAGCGAGACGGGCGGCCTCGATCCGGCCGGCTTCATCCGGCCCGAGCAGATCCAGGTGCCGTCGTTCGACGGGCGGCAAGTGCCGGCCTATTACTTTCGGCCGGCGACCGCCTCGAAAGAGCACCCGGCCGCCGTGCTAATCACCATTCACGGCGGGCCGGAGTCGCAGTTCCGCCCCGTGTTTACGGGCGTAACGCAGTTCGAGGTGAAAGAGCTCGGGCTGGCGGTGATCGCGCCCAATGTGCGCGGTTCGGCTGGCTACGGCAAAACGTATCTCAAGCTCGACAACGGCCCCAAGCGCGAGGACAGCGTGCGCGACATCGGCGCGGCGCTCGACTGGGTGGCCCAGCAGCCCGAACTCGACGCCAACCGCGTGGCGGTGATCGGCGGGTCGTACGGCGGCTTCATGGTGCTCAGCTCGCTGGTTCACTATCGCGAGCGCATCCGGGCCGGCATCGACATTGTCGGCGTGGCCAATTTCATTACCTTTCTTGAACACACCAGCCCTTATCGGCAAGACCTGCGACGGGCCGAGTACGGCGACGAACGCGATCCCCAGATGCGGGCGTTCTTCGAGCGAATCAATCCCACGGCGGGCGCCGACAAGATTCAGTCGGCGCTGTTAGTGGCCCACGGCAAGAACGACCCGCGAGTGCCGTTTTCGGAGGCCCAGCAGATCGCCGAGCGGGTGCGTTCGGCCGGCAAGCCCGTCTGGACGGTCTATGCCGACAACGAAGGGCACGGTTTTGCCAAGAAGGACAATCGCGATTACCTGACGGCGGTCGAGATGATGTTTTTGCAGCGGTTTTTGGAGTTGGAATAGCGGCGGCGTCTGATCGATGTTGCTATTATCCTAGCCGGCGAGCGGAAGGCATAAGGGTTTACGCCATCCGCTCGTCGGAGCTATCGCTGCTGCGAGCCATAGGCGACGCCGTAGTCGCCGTCGATGGTCTGTTTGTGATGTACATAGATCAGGAAGTTCGCTGAGAGCAGGGCCTGGCAGACGACCATCGTCGCCAACAGCCGGCGGCCGATCTGGCTTGCAGCCGCCGTGCCTCCGGGTGCCAACGCCAAATAGGCGAACCAGAGCACTTCGATCGGATAGACAATGATCATGTAATGCCGATGAATCGGCAGGCAAGAAATCGTGAGCAGCAGACCATAACCCCAAAACGCGGCGTTGCATAGCAATTCGGTCGGCGAGCCTCGCGAGAGGAGCAAGCCTCGCCAGCTCATGCCTTGGCCCCGGGCAAGGCTGACAGCACGCACTCCGATAGCCATCCCGGCCGCAAGCGACACCAAGTGCAACACGCCCACCAGATAGGTTGCGCGACCATCCCAGAATGGTTGCCCGAAGAAATCGAAGTAGTCATTCCCGAGCGCGTGGTCGAGGCCGATGCCTAGCGGCTCAGTCAGCCAGCGCGTGACGTGTTTGAATTCCAACGCGCGGGCCCACTTGATTTTGGTCAGATGCGGCTGCGTCGAGACGGTCGTGACATGAATGAACCAAGGGATCAAAGGCAACGAGGCCACGACACAGCCCGCCAGCCAACTCTTCCACGCGACCTCGCGAGAAGCCGGTAGTCCCGGCCCTTGTGGCCGGCCTGTTGGCGAACCATCTGGTAGTCCCGGCCCTTGTGGCCGGCTGTCAGGTGAATTGCCACAATGCCATGCACCTTTTAACAGAGTGGATGGCATCTCCGGAGGCCGGGCACAAGGCCCGGGACTACCTGACACTGCAGGAACACCGCCGCGTTGCCACAGCCAACTCCAGAGGGCAAAACCCGCCGTGAAGAAAAAGGCGCCGAGATGAATCTGCCCAATTAGCGCGCCGAGCGCTCCCCAACCGAAGGCGGGCAGGCGCCGCCGCCGATTCCACCAGCAGATCAAAAACAGCACGATGAGCATCGGCAACAAGCACGGCGGCCAGATCTTCCGGTGGTGCAGCACGGCCAGCGGATTGACCGACATCAGAGCCGCGGCCCAGAACCAGGCCTCTCGTTCGCTGCGGTCGACGCAGCAGGCGGCAAAAGCAATCAGCAAGAGAATCGATGCGATGCTCAACCACGCGATGCCGCGGGCCAGATCGGTGGGGTCGTTGCTCCATCGAGCCAGCGGCATAAAGGCCCAGAGGCTCATGCCGGGGTTTTCAGGACCGGCGCTGCTGGGCATGCCGACCCACGAGAGCGGCTCGGTGCGGCCCGCCGATTGGGCGTGGTGATAGGTCCACTCCTCGTCGGCTTTGTATTCGATGTCGTCGATCCAAACCAGCCGGAGCGCCGCGCCGATTGTCACGACCAATGCCAGTGGAAGCCAGCATCGGAACAGGGCCTTCCAGGCCGTCCCGCGCGACCATCGATGGACTTGAAGCCGATCCTCCGGGACTTGCCGAGCCGCGCCAGCGCACGATTGACTTACAGGCTCAGATCCGACGAGCGTCATCGTAGGATGACCTTCCTAGGTCGTCCGAAATCGGGTAAAGGCGACTGATGGCTTGGGCAGAGGCTTGCCGATGCCCCGGCGTGCCATCACCGGGGCATCGCTAAGGCTCTGCCCCAGCCACCGCGTACTGGTTAATACTTTCCCGGCTATCTCGTCAGGCTGGAAAGCCTGACCTATGGGCGGAAACTATCGCCGATCCCGCAAGACGGTGCAAGCACAGTTTCGTAGAACGGAATTCATTCCGTTCTGTTGGCAGAAAACGGAATAAATTCCGTTCTACAAGACAAAGGGAATGAATTCCGTTCTACGGACGGGCGAATGGGAACAACTGCCGCAGCTCGTCGCGATTGGGTTGCCGGCCGTATTCGCAAAGCTCGAACGCCTCGGCAAATTCGATCTTGGCGGCCGGCTCTTCGCCGTACCACTCGCCAAGCTGCCGGCGAAAGCGATCGGCCAAGGCCCGGTTCCGCGCGGCAAACCCGTCACGCACTTTCTGGCGGCGCTCGGCCTGTTTCGCCTCATCGCTCGGCAGCAAGTCAGCCGAGCCGTTCGCGCCGCCTTCGTAGAATTGCGACTCGATCGCCGCCAGTGCCGACAGCTTCTGCTCGATGACGCTGTCGATCGCCACCGCCACGTCGGGCTGGAAGGGGTTCGGTTTCTGAAAGCGATCGGGGTAAAACATAAAAACCGGGTTCTTCGACAGCGGCGGCACGTCGGGACAAAAGAATGGCACGGTCACCATGTAGGCGGCGTCTTGCACCAGGATACCCGTGTAACGGTGGTCGGGATGATAGTCGTTCGGGCGATGGCTGAGCACCAGGTCGGCGTTCCATTGGCGAATGAGTCGCGTAATGGTGCGGCGGTTTTCGAGCGTGGGCAGCAGCTCGCCGTCGTGGATATCCAAGACTTCGCTGGTGACGTGCAGCAGGGCGTCGGCCTGGGCGACTTCGGACTTACGGCGATGGGCCAGCGGGCCGCCCGCCTCGCGCCAGTGCCCGATGTCGCCATTGGTGACTGAGACGAACTTGACATGGTGTCCCTGGGCGGCCCAGAGAGCGGCGGTGCCGCCGATTTGCAGCTCGCAATCATCAGGAGGGGCGCCAAAACAGATGATTCGCAGCTTGCCGTCGTTCGGCGGCGTTTGGGGCGTGGGCTGGGCTTCGGCCGCGCGGGCAAATGCAGGTCCTCCGATGGATGCTAAATCTTGCATCCCTTGACTCAGCAAAATGCCCGCCAGCATGCCTGCGAATCCGACCAGGACGAGTGACCACCGTTTCATCGAAGCGACTCCCGCGTGGGCCAAGATTGGTTGGAGAACGACGAACAACGAGTGTACTTGGTCGTCGAACGGAATTCATTCCCTTGCATCTCTTAGAACGGAATTCATTCCGTTTGCTTGGCGGCGGCGTTGCCGCCGAGGGGAACGGAATAAATTCCGTTCTACGAGGAATCGGAATAAATTTTGTGCTACTGCTGGCAACCGGCTGTCGGCCATGCCACAATCAGGCGTATGCTGATACCACAATTCTCGTTGCGGGCCATTCTGGCAGCCACGGCTGTGTGCGGCGTGTTTTCGCTGATCGGCGCGGCGGCCATCCGCGGCACGCCCTGGGCGGCGGCCGTCAGCCTGGCGCTGTGCGCGCTGGTCGTGATACTGGCGGTGCACGGCCTGGTGTTTTTCGCGGTTTGGTTGTTTTCGTTGATCGCGCCGGGCCGGCGTGCGCAGGCCGGGCAGTCGCCCTTCGCGCCCTTTGCAAAAACCGACGTCGACTGAAAGGGTGCATTTGATGAAACGGTTGATCGCATGTATTAAACCATGGCCGGGTGAGAGCCTCGGTAATGGCGAATCGCCCCTTGGCGTCTGTAGGGAACGGACTCCGTGCCGTTCCGCGAACTGCGATTCGGCCTCGCGCCGCCCCTCACGGA
>DATFDL010000018.1:0-4965 GCA_035252155.1 Pirellulales bacterium
GTCATGTTTTTCCTTCATCGCTTCTCTCCCGCCAACAAACGTGGCGTGAATCGCAAAAAGGGCTTGCCCGCCTCCAACGGCACATTTCGAGTCTACCCGCCAAGCGTGCCATCCGCAAAAAATCTGTCATTCAAAGTGAACCGACTCCGACTTGTGCTACGCGGCTGTCCCGCCGAATATCGCCTCCCGTGCCGCTAGCACCCGCTGGGGAATCGACCGCATCTGCTCGGCGTCGGAGAAAGGCGACAAGACGTACGACTTCAACGCCGCGATGGGCGTCCCAAAATCGCTGTGGCGATAACAGTCGGTCATCGAGAGCAGCACTCCATGCCCGGCCAGGGCGTCGCGCATCATGTGCTCAAAGACTCGCCGATTCAGGTGGTTGATCTCTGCGACTTGCTGCTGAAAGCTGGTGTCGCCGGTTTCGCGCCCTCCGACGGTGAAGGTGTCGGTGCCGGGCGGATAGACTCGAAACAGCGTGACCGGACCGACGTTCTCACCGTTGACTACCCGGAGGTCGGGGTGCGACTCCAGGCCCTCGCGCAGCACCTCGGCCATTTCGACGGCGTGGCCTAGCAGAGTCCGCAGGCCGTGCTTGCCGAACAAGAGCAGGTTGGCCAGCGCCGCCATCGGTCCCGCGCCGTTGCGCGTGGTTTCGAGTGTGAACATGCCAGGATGATGCCGGCCTGTTTGATAGAGATACGGCATCGACGCCCGCGATCGCCCGATGCGTTCGCGATCGCGGCGGTCGCGAAACAGCGCCAGCGACGAGACGTAGGGAGCGTAAGCGGTCTTATGAAAGTCGATGCCGATCGAATCGGCCAGCGGCAAATGCCGCAGGCGATAGTGGGCCGACGCCAAAGCCCGAATCGTCCGGCCCCGAAACTCGAGTGGGTTGGCCACAAAATCGTAGTCGTTGAACGCCGACCAGGCCCAGCCGATGACGGCGTCGGCATGGATGTGCGGATGATAATCGAGTTGAAACTCGTCGATAAGCGATTCACGCAAGGCGTGGATGCCCGCCAGGTCGTCGATGCCAAAGGCGTCGGTCGAGCCCATCGTGGCGATGATCGCGGCGATGGGGCGGCCGCCGCGCAGCGAATCGCGTGCGGCTGCGGCCAGGGCGTTAAGGTCGATTGAGTTATCGTCGTGCGTCGGCACACGGATGACGTGGTCTTGTCCGATGCCTAGCCAACCGGCCACATTCAAGGCCGAGTAATGACTTTGGTCGGAGGCCAGCACCACGGCGGGCTGCCGCAGACCGGTTTGCAACGTGCCGGGCAACGCCTTTTCGAGGCCGACCTTGACGCCGTACAACATGCAGCCGGTGCCGCCAAACGTGAAGACGCCGCCGGCGACTTGCGGATCGTAACCCACTAGCTCGGCGGCCATCGAAGCGGTGCGCACTTCGGCGGCCGAGACGCCGCGTCCGCTTTCCTCGCTGCAGAGGTTGGGGTTGTAGGTCGAGGCGAGCAGCACGCCGATGATGCTGGCCGTCGAGGGCGGCGGCACCACGTTCACCTGGCTCAGCGGATGGCCCCAGATGACCATGCCTTCGAGATGCCGCACCAGCTCGCCGATGACCTCCTCGAGCGACCGGCCGCTCTCGGCCACGCACGCCTCGCGCGCGGCGGTGAAATCGGGCTCGACGGGAGCACCGAGAATTGGCACACGGCTTTTCAGCCGATCGACCTGGTCGAGCGCCCGCAGCACCGAGAACGCCACGTAAGCGTCGTGCTCGGGATCGGAAACCGGCTGCGGAAACTGCCGCCGCAACGCAACGAGCAAGTCACGATAGTTGGCCATGCACCCTCGTTGTCAGGTCGTGTCGGTAGGGGATATATTCGTTGGGTATCGGCTTTAGAGCGCTAACTCAACCGTGCAAATTCTACTGACCAACGACGATGGCATCTACGCGCCCGGGCTGGCGGCCCTGGAGCGCGAGCTGCGGCGGCTGGGCGAGGTGTGCGTAGTGGCGCCCGCCGTCGAGCAAAGCGGCGTCGGACATTCGATCACGTTCCGCCATCCGCTAGTGGTCGAGGAACTATTCGACGGCGACCGCCGCCGCGGTTGGGCCGTCGAGGGCAGCCCGGCCGACTGCGTGAAGCTGGGCATCTTCGAGTTCTGCCGGCAGCGGCCCGAGCTGGTGGTGAGCGGCATCAACGGCGGCTTGAACGCGGGCATCAACGTGCTTTATTCGGGCACAGTGGCCGCGGCGATCGAGGGGGCATTTTTCGAGATCACGAGCGTCGCCGTGTCGCTGGAATACAACGAGCACGCCCAGGTCGATCGGGCGGCCGCGCTGGCCCGCCGCGTGATCGAACAAATCTTGCAGCGCAAAGGCCCCTCGCCGCAGTTATACAATCTCAACATTCCCACCCAGGCCCTCGTGCAGCCGCGCGGCGTGCGGGTGGTCCCGATGGGCGTGGCCCGCTACGGCGAAAAGTTCGAGAAGCGATTCGATCCGCGCGGGCGGAGCTATTATTGGGCGACCAACGATCCCCCGCCTCCGCGCAGCCCGCACGAGACCGATCTGAGTGCCCTGGCCGAAGGATATGTTACACTGACGCCTTTGGACTTTGATCTCACAAAGCGGACGGTGCTCTCGGAGATGGAGCGTTGGCAATTCGATCTGGAATGACAAAGGGTTCAGGGTTCGGGGTTCAGGGTTCAGAAAGCGACTGTTCCGGCTGTACGCCATCGACAAAAGATTGATGTACTCGAAAGCATAAACCAAAATACGCGCGATCGCCGTTTTTTCTGAACCCTGAACCCCGAACCCTGAACCCCCAGTTCTTAACCCTCAACAGGAGCACGCTATGCGAACTTCATCGATTTTAATCTTCTTGGTTGTTGCCGCAGGTTGCGGCGACATTGGAGGCTCCCGCCGCAACGCCAGCGGCAGCGCCGCAGGCGCGGGACTGGTGGGCGCCGACACCTCAACGCCGGCGACACCGGCGCAGCCTGCACAACCGCAAATACCGAACATGGCCGCGCAGCCGCCTACAGGCCAGCCGGCCGCCGCCGCTCCGGGCGGACTGCCGGGGCTACCCGGCGTTCAACTGCCCGGCCAACCCCAGGCTGCCGCGCCGAACACCGTGACCGTGCCGGCGCAGCCGGGAGTGACCGGCAAAGGCAATTACGGCCCTGGTCTGATTACCACGCCGATCAGCGTCTATTTTCAGGCGCAGGAAAGGCTGATCTTCGATCAAGTGACCTATGCTCTGAAATTGTACGAGGCATCGAACGGCTCCAAGCCGAAGACCGAAGACGAGTTCATGGAGCAGGTGATTCGGGCCAACAATATCAATTTGCCGCAGTTGCCCGCAGGGTCGAAGTACAAGTACGACCCGCAGAAGGGCGAGTTGCTCGTCGAGCATCCGCAGTAAACCGGAGATTTTCCGCGCAGAATTTTCTGGACAAACGCGGCGGCTCCAATCACGCTGGAAGGAAGCCATTCACATCCAGCAAATTCGAGCCGTTCCATGACGCGCTACTTCCTGATTGCGACGATCTTGCTTGCCGGGCTGGCCGCCACGCCCGCTGTCCAGGCCGACAATAGCTGGATGTTCCAGCGTTCGTACTACAGCCACCAACCGGCCACGCCGGTGGCCATTGGTCGGCGGGCCCGCGGCGGCCCCTATTACACTCGGCCGCAGGGGGCGTACTTCAACGGTGGTTTCCGCCGTTTGCGCAGCACGATCAACGTCGGCGGGCAGATCTACGACAACCTGAACCTCTTCGAGTCGTGGGCCCAGACCGGCGGGCAGTTCTAGCGATTATTGGTCATGCCCGGTGATCATGCGGCGGTCTTGGTAACCGGTGATCAACCAGCGGTCGCCGGCTTGCCGAAAGTCGACCGTCAACCGCCGCAGCAACATGCCTTCGCCGCTGGACCCTTCGCCGCGATACCTGCCGCGAATCCGGCCCGTGAAATAGGCCTGAGCTGTCGGGGGCGTAACATAGTGGTTGATGCTGACGTTGAGATCAAACACGCGGACCTCGGAAATGCGGGCCTGCGATACCCTGGCGCGGACGTCTTCGCGCATGCCGCCCGAGGCAGGATCGATCCACGAGAGCACGCCCTCGATGTTATTGGCCTCCAGCTCTTGCGACACGCCGTCGAGGGTGGCTTCAATTTCTTCGCGCTCGGTGACCACCATCCGCTCGACGAACACGCCGCCCAGCACCAGCACCAGCACGCCGGCCATCACGAGCAACAACGCGGCGCGGCCCGATTTGACGAGGGCGACGGCCAGCAACGCCTCGATCAAAACGCCCGAGGCGATCAACATCGTCGGATCTTCGAAGAGCCAACTCACGAGGCGGCCTCGCCGTGGGATGGGGTTTTTGTGTCCTCCGATTGGCTCGGCCGTGTGGCGCGCCGCCCGACGGTGAACCGCATCGCCAGCGAGCTCGCCAGCACGACAAATCCGATAAACAAAATCAGCGGTTGAAGCGTCGGCCGCCGCGCGGCTTCCCAGCGGGGCGTCTCGGCATCGTCGGGATCTCTCGGCTTCGCGTCGCCGGCCGCGATGTTTTGCGCCGCGCGCGTGCGCGACTGCGACATTCGCTCCAAGCGTTCTTGCCGCTTGGCGAACTTCGGCTCGATCACCGCCAGCATGATCAGCGCGGTGCTGCCAAACAACAGCAGCCAGAACATGGGCGAGTCGGTGGTCGGCCGGGGCGGCGGCGAAGACGGGGCAGACATACATTCATCATGCCCCGCCGACCCGGATGCGGTCAATTGCCCAGTAGGTCAGGCTTTCCAGCCTGAGAAAGCTCCCGCCGCCGGCTGCCGCGCCGGAGCATCGCCAAGGCTCTGCCTGCGATGGGCAAAACCTGCGATTTGTGGGGGGTAACATCGCGTGGATGGCACGATGCGTTTTTGTTCCGCGTATGCGCGTGACGTTGCCATGGCACCGGCTTGCCCGCCTGGTTGCTGACGTTGGTTTCTAAAACACC
>DATFDL010000019.1:0-4706 GCA_035252155.1 Pirellulales bacterium
ACTTCAAATACTGGGTGAGATCAGCGGCCGCCTCCTTCCAATGCCGAGCCGACACGTTGGCTTCGCTGGCGACGTGCCACCCTTCCGCGGCGCCGCGCATCCGACGGCGGAAGCAAGCCCCGCGACCATCAGATAGATGAAGAGCCGTGGGTATGCCATACGCCAGGGACGACGTTAAATTGGGGTCGCGAGAGTACACTTTGCTGTCTCATCGACGGCGGGCGCTGGCAAACTTGACGGAATGTAACGGTCGCGTTGAATGGGGTGAAGAATCGCAAGGCGCGTGGCCGCCGCACTTTGCACAAGTTCACGAAGGCCGCCAAGACAGACAAGCGAGCAAAGATTACTTCGGCGACGAAGCGGCCTCGGCAGATTGGCCTTCCTTTAAGTCCGCGGTTGGTTTTTCGACGACCGCATCGTCCACCGTCAGTCCGGAGGTCACTTCTAGCTCGGTGCCGCTCTTCAATCCGAGCTTGATTGTCTTTTGGACAAGCTTGCCGTCCTCGATGCAAATGCACCACGACTTCCGATTCTCGGATCGCACCGCGGTCAGCGGAATCACGAGCGCGTCGGCGTTTTCGGCCAGCACGATCGTGGCGTATGCGTACATGCCGGGGCGGAGCTCACCGGTCTCGTTGGGCACATCGACTTCGGTGCGCAAAGTGCGCGTCTCGGGATCGAGTGCCCACGCCGTACGCGTCACGCTGGCTGAAAACTCTTTTTGTTCCAAGGCCGGCACGTGCAGCACCGCGCGATCATCCACGTCGACCCATGTGGCGTCCGCCTCCGGCACGTCGACAAAAATCCGCACGACGTTGGTTTGCACGATGGTGAATAAGGGGCGGGCTTGGGCCGCCTCGGCCGGCTGCACGAAATGCCCAACATCGACGATTCGCTGGCTGACAGTGCCGTCAAAGGGCGCTTCGATCCGCTGATATTCGACCATCGCCGTCACGCGGGCTTCGTCGGCTGCGGCGACAGTTTGGCGCGCCTCGGCGGCGGCCTCGTCGGCCTCGGCCTTTTCAATCGCCGCCTGGACCTGATCGATTGCGGCGATCGCCGCCACCTTGCGCGAGGCTGCATCGCGGCGGCCGGCCTCTGACTTGCGCAAGGCGTCGCGCCCTTCATCGACTAGCTTACTGTTGATGGCTTTGGTTTCCGCGAGCTTGACGATCCGTTGATACTCTGATTTCCATTTCGAGTAATCCGATTCCGCGCTGTCCAAATTTGCCAGAGCTTGTTCGTATTGTTCCTCGGCAGGCTTGAGGGCGGCCCGCGCCACTTCGACTGCCGCTCGCGCTTGTGCCACCTCGGCCTTCGCCTGCGCAACCAGGGCCTGTTTTTGCCGCAGCTCTTCGGTCAGCTCCGGGATGGCCACTTCGGCCAACAATTGGCCGCGCTTCGCGAGGTTGCCCGATGCGTCGTAGCAGGGGCCTTTCACTGGGTCGCCGATGTCCACCAGAAAGCGACGCACATAGCCAGGCACTTTGGCGTAGAGCGGGGCCTGTTGGAACGCCTCGATTTGACCAGGCTGGCGGACGGTGCGAGCAATCGTCTTTCGCTGAGGCCGGACCGTTGTCAGGCGAGGGACCGACACTGTTTCCTTTTCGGCCTCGGTTGCCGATGGATCGGCCTGGCAGCCGAGCAGCGCCGCCGCGCAAAGGATAAACCATCCCATATGCCGCTTGCGAGCTTGGATGTAGTGCATCAGACCTGCTCCTCGGGCGCTGCTTCGGGCGGCAAGCGCTCCGGCGCGTAATGCGAGCTTGCTGGATCATCGGGATCGAGCGAGGCCGATTCCAGGCTGGCCCGCCGCTGAATGACCGCGAACACCGAGGGCAGCACTAGCAGTGTGGCGGCGGTCGCAGCCAGCAGGCCGCCGATGACCGCCCGGCCCAGCGCCGCGCTTTGCTCGCCCCCTTCGCCCAATCCTAAGGCCAGCGGGGCCATGCCGGCCGTCATCGCCAGGCTCGTCATCAGAATCGGCCGCAAGCGCCTGGTTGCGGCGTGGATCGCCGCCCGCACCGCGTCGCCATCGGCGGCGCGCTGTTGCTCCGCGAACGTGATGAGCAGGATGCCGTTGGCCATCGCCACGCCAATGGCCATGATCGCGCCGGTAAACGATTGCAAGTTCAAGGTCGTGCCGGTGACCAGCAGGGCGAAGGCCACACCGGCGGCCACCGCCGGCGTCGTGGAAACCGCGGCGAAGGCCAGTCGCCACGACTGGAAATTCGCGGCCAGCAGCAGAAAGATGACGACGACCGCCATGGCGAAACCGATCATCAGACCTCTTTCCATCTGCCGCAACGTGGGAATCTGCCCGCGTACCTCGACCGAAGCCCCCTTGGGCGGTTCGCCCGCCCGCTGGATGGCATTAGCAATCTGTTGCGACACGCGGCCCAGATCATCGCCGTAGAGATTGGCAAGCAGGCTCACCTGGCGGCGCATGTTATAGCGATCGTACTGGCCGGGCATGGTGCCTTCGTTCACCTCGGCCACGTCGCGCAACAGCAATTGCTTGCGGCCGTTCTGGTGAGCGCCGTCAGGCTGGAAAGCCTGACCTACCGGCACCGTCTCCAGCTCGGCGACCGAGTTCATGATCGATTGCGGAATCTGCACCTGCACCTGATAACCGACGCCCGTCTTCGGGTCGGGCCAGAAGTTGGGCACCACAAACCGCGAAGACGACGTGGCGGCCACCACCGAGCGGGCCATGTCGGCCGTGGTCAGATTGCTGATGCCCGCTCGCTCGCGGTCGAGATCGACGTTGATGGTCGGATAGTCAAGCGATTGGGCGACGTGCAGGTCGCGCAGCGAAGAGATTTGGGCCAGCTCGCGATAGAGCTTTTCGCTGAATGCCCGGCTTTCGACCAGATTGGGCCCATTAACCGCCACCTCAATCGGCGTGGGCGAGCCAAAACTCATCACCTCGTTGACGATGTCGGCCGGCTCGAACGAAAGCTGCAATTCAGGCAGGCGATTGTGCAGCACGTTGCGCAACTGTTCTTTGAGTTGCTCGACCTTGATGCCGCTGCCGCGCTTGAGGGCAATCCGCAAGATGGCTTCCTCCGGTCCGCGCGACCACTGAAAGACGGCGTTGATCGGGTACGTGGAAGGAATGCTGCCCACGTAGCCGAGCGTCAGCCCGACCTTGTGGGCCCCCACCGTTTCATCGATCGTTTTTAATACTTCCAGGGCGTATTGCTCGGTGCGTTCAAAGCGCGTGCCGTCCGGCGCGTGAAAGCGCAAACGAAATTCGCCGCGGTCGACAAACGGAAAAATTTCTCGGCCGAGCCGGCCGCCGACGAAATAGATCGCCGCGCCGGCCAGAGCCAGGTAGGCGGCGACCAGGACCACGCGATAAGGCGCCAAGATTTCCAGCGTCGCTTGATACGCAGGTCGTAATCGACCTAGAAAACCAGGCTCGTGTTCGCCCTCCTGCTGGGGCACGTGCCGCAAGAGCCACACCGACGCCACCGGAACGAACGTGCTCGACAGCAGATACGACGTGAGCATCGAGAAACCCACCGCCAGCGACAGCGGAACAAACAGCGACCGGGCCGCGCCTTCCATGAAAAAGGAGGGAATGAACACCGCGAGCACGCACAGCATGGCGAGCAGACGGGGCACGGCCGTTTGAGCATTCCCCAACCGCACCGCTCGTGCCACATCGGCGGTATGGGCCATCTGCGTGTGAATGTTCTCGACCTCGACGGTCGCCTCATCGACCAGAATGCCGATGGCCAAGGCCAGCCCGCCCAGCGTCATGAGGTTGATCGAGTTGCCGGTCAACCACAATCCGACGAGCGCGCCCATCAGCGCCAGCGGAATGTTCAGCACCACCACCAGCACGCTCCGCCAGTCGCGCAAGAACAGCAGCACCATCAGCCCGGTGAGCAGAGCGCCCAAGGCCCCTTCGGTGGCCAGCCCTTGAATTGCGCGCGTGACGTAAGGCGTCTGGTTGAACTCGAAGCGAACGTGAATATCGTCGGGGAGCACCGCCTGCATCTGGGGCAGTGCCGCCTTCACGTTGTTCACCACGCTCAAGGTCGACGCGTCGGCGCGCTTGGTGCAGAGCAAATAAATGGCGCGGCGGCCGTTCACCAGCGCGTAACTCACCGGAATGTCGCTGGCGTCGCGGATGGTGGCGATGTCGCGCAGATAGACTGCCGGCAATTCGCCCAGGCGCAGGGGGATGGTGCCGAGCTCCTGAATATCGCGCACGATCGAATTCAAGGGAACGATCGGGTATTTGTCGCCCAGCGGAACATTGCCCGAAGGACTGATGGTGTTGCCGGCCGCCAACGCCTGGACCACATCGTCGGGAGCAAGATGGTATGCCCGCAGGCGCTCGGGATCGATGTCGACGACAACCGTGCGTTGATTTCCGCCGAAGGGGGGCGGCGCCGAAACGCCGGGCAGGCTGGCGAACATCGGCCGCACGCGGAACAGCGCCAGGTCTTGAATCTCGGCCAGCGAGCGCGTCTCGCTGGAAAGCACCAGATAGCCGACCGGCACGCTGCCGGTATCGAACCGCATGACGAACGGCGACACCGTGCCCGGCGGCATGAATGCCTGCGAGCGGTTCACGTAGTTGATCGTCTCGGCCATAGCCTGAGCCATGTCGGTGCCGGGATGGAAGAAGAGCTTCATCAGCGCCATGCCCTGCACGTTCTGACTTTCGACGTGATGAATGCCGCTGATGT
>DATFDL010000020.1:0-3935 GCA_035252155.1 Pirellulales bacterium
GAACGCCACGGAGGGCGTTCCCTACAGACGTTTTGCGGCAAAACCACCTTAACTTGATGCGTATGGGGACTCGTTTCACTCGACCCACCCTACGCCGGAGTGTCGAAGCACGTAGAATGGAATCGATGGCAGACGACCACGACCTGACCGATCAACTTGCCGACGCCAGCCACGACGCCGGCCAGCCGCCGGGCTTTCGCCACGCGGCGGCCAAGGTGCGCGAGTTTCCGCAAACGCCCGGCGTCTATCTGATGAAAGACGCCGCCGGCCGCGTCATCTACGTGGGCAAGGCCAAGAATCTGCGGGCACGGGCAGGCAGCTATTTTCTCAAGGCCGCGGCCGACGAACGCCGCACCTCGGAGCTGGTTCGCGAAATCTGCGACATCGACTACATCGAGGCCGACAGCGAGGTCGACGCCCTGCTGGTCGAGGCCCGGCTGGTCAAAGACGTTCAGCCCAAGTTCAACCAGGAGCTGAAAGACGACAAAACGTTTCCCTATCTCGAAATTCACACGCGAGAAGACTTTCCGCGGGTCGAGTTCACCCGCGAACCGAGCCAGCGGGGCACCAAGCTCTACGGACCCTTCGCCAGCGCCGGCGGCCTGCGGGGAGCGATACAGGTGCTGCAAAAAATTTTCAAGTTTCGCACCTGCACGCTCGACATCGCCGAGAACGACGAAAAATGGCGATGGTTCCGTCCCTGTCTGCTGGCCAGCATCAACCAATGCACTGCTCCGTGCAACCTGCGGATCAGCAAGGAGGACTATCGCCGCGATATCCACCGGCTGCGGATGTTTTTAGAGGGCAAAAAGAGCACCCTGCTCAAGCAGATGCGCGAAGAGATGACTGCCGCGGCCAAGGAGCTGCGCTTCGAGCAGGCCGCCCGGCTGCGCGACGAAATTCAGATGCTCGAAACACTCGACGATCGTGGCGAGCTCGACACGCACGCGCAGCCCGAAGTGTTTTACATCGATCCCAAAAAAGGGCTGGCTGGCTTGAAAAAAGTGCTCAAGCTGGCCGAGCAGCCGCGCACGATCGAGGGAGTCGATATTGCCCACCTGGGCGGCGGCGAGACGGTGGCTAGTTTAGTTCAATTCATCGACGGGCTGCCCTTCAAGCCCGGCTACAAGCGGTTCAAGATCCGCTCGGTGCAGGGCGTCGACGATTTTGCCAGCATTCACGAGGTGGTGGCGCGGCGGTTTCAACGGCTGGAGGCCGAGGGCGAGGCCTTCCCCGACATTCTGCTGATCGACGGCGGCAAGGGGCAGCTCAACGCCGGGCTGGCGGCGTTCACGGCCCTGGGCGTTAGCCCGCCCACGGTCATTTCGTTGGCCAAGCGCGAAGAAGAGGTCTACGTGGCCGGGGCCGACGAACCGCTGCGGCTCAGTCGCCACTCGTATGCTCTGCGGCTGTTGCAATATGTGCGTGACGAGGCCCATCGTTTTGCCCAGCACTATCACCACATGCTCCGCCGCAAGAGCACGCTGGGCAGAAATTAGTCAACCCAGAGACCGCAGCCATTTTGTGAATGGGCCGTCACCCGTAAACCGCGTTCAATCACGCGGCCGGCGCCCGCTGCCGCTCGAGGGCGGCTTGCAGCGTTTCCTCGGCGGTCCGGGCGTAAGGCAGGCGATGGAACCAATAGAGCAGGCCCGCCGCCACCAGCCCGCCCAGCGCCGTCGCCGGCCAGGTGAAGAGATAAGGCACTTCTTCCTGCCGCACCAGCAGCCAACTCCAGGCCGCGGGCCGGAACGCCGGCTGCTCGATCCATTGGCCCACGAGCAACGGCAGCGAGTTGGTGGTGAGGTGGTAGACGATGGCCGGCAACAAGCTGCCCGTCTGCACTGCGAGATACCCGATCACCAGGCCCATGATACAGGCCACGATCGATTGCTGCAGCATGCCGTGTACGATGCCAAAGAAGATGCTGCTGATCAAAATAGACTGCCACTTGTGCCCCAGGTGCCGCAGGCCCGAAAGCATAAAGCCGCGGAAAGCCAGTTCTTCGCACACCGCGGGCGTGAGGGCCAGTACCGCCATGAGCTGCCACAACGGCGTGTCGATGTCGAAGGGCAGCTTCATCGCCTCGCGCATCGTTTCGCTCACCGGGTAGATCCGCTGCACGATGATGCTCAGTTGCGTCACCGCGGGATGCAGCACGATCGCCAGCAGCACCGCCGCGGGCACGCTGCCCAACGGCGGCAGCCGCAACAAGAGCGTCTTGCGCGAGCTGCGCGTGAGCATGATGGTCATCAACAGGGCCGGCGTCAGCACGGTGGTCAATTGCGTGATTAAGATCAACTTGGCCCACGTCGGGAACGTATTGGGCGGCGTCTGGTCCATCACCAGCCCCAGAAAGAAGCGAATCATCAGGATCAGCAGGCCGCAGAAGAGAGCCTCAGCGGGGCTGGGCGTATCGCCGCGGTCGCGCACCAGGTGCCGCAGCCACAGCCCCAAGTCGAGCCGCTCGCTCTCGCGAAACAGCACGCTCTCGGAGTTGAACTGATCGACCGCCCAGCGAATTGACCAGAGGCAGCACGCCAAAGTGACCATCACCACCACCGGAACATACGGCAGGGCTTCGAGTAAGTTGCCTTCGACGAGCGCCCGCAGCAGCAACACCACGCCGGTCACGGGAATCAGGCTGTTGCCCAGCGTTAGCTCGACGCCCGGCGCCATCGGCAAGAGCACCAGCGGCATGGTGATGAGCATCAGCGGCATCAGGTAATATTGCCCTTCCTTGCTGCTGCGCGCGAACGACGCCAGGGCCAGGCAGAGCGCGCTGAACAAGGCCGACATCGGCACGAGGGCCAGCACCAGCCAGAGCGGCGTCAGGGCTGGCGGCGGCCCGATCTCGTTGGGCAGGGCGCGCACGATCAGGCTGCCCGTCACGCCCATGCTCGCCAGGTTGAGCAGGGCCGAAACCATGCTGAAGAGCATGATGGTGAGCAGCTTGCCCCAGACGATTTCGCTGCGCTCGGCCGGACTGCTGAGCAGTGTTTCGAGTGTGCCACGTTCTTTCTCGCCCGCACACAGATCGATGGCCGGATAGAAGGCGCCGGTCAGCGCCCAGATCAAAAGCAGAAACGGCAAGAGCTTCGACCAGACGGCCGCATCGCGATGGCCGTGCTCGACCGCCACGTCGTGCTCGGCCAGCTCGAAGGGCCGGGCGGCGGTTTCGGGCAGGTGGCTTTCGGCCAGGTTCTGCTTGCCGATCGCCTCGGTCCAGCGCGAGATGACCTGCTCGATGCGGATGAACGTGATCTGCGATTTTTCTTTGGCGGTGTTGTAATAAACCTCGGGGCTGGGCACCGCGAGTTTCGGTTGTTCGCCATCGGGCGCCGCGGCGCGGTTGCCCGACAGGCTTGCGCGGAACTCTTGGAGCTGTCGACCGAAACCGGGCGGAAAGTAGACCACGGCTTCGTACTCGCCCTGCGCCACCGACCGCCGCGCGTCGGCAAACACCTCGTCGGCCGAGCGTGCCGCGGCCTCGCCCTTCACAAACGCCAATTGCAACAGCCGGACCTTCGAGGCCGAGCTGAACCACCGCTCGGCGAAGTGATCGCCCTCGATCAACTTAGGCTCGTCGGGCAGCTCATCGGCGCCGATCACCAGCACGTGTGTGGCATGCTCGCGAACGAACTGCAACACCTGGAACATGCTCATGCCCAGCAGCGGATAGAGCAGCAGCGGCAGCACGGCGATCATGAACAGCGTGCGCCGGTCGCGCAGTTGGTCGCGCACCTCGCGGTGAAGGATCAGTTTGACGTTCGACCAGTTCATGCGGGGCTGTTATTTGTAGGGAACGCCCTCTGTGGCGCTCCGTATGGGGCGAGTTGGCGTCGAGCCGCAGTGTAGGGTGGGCCGAGCGAAGCGAGTCCCACCCTAATCGGTTTTGACACCCCAGATCCGGTAATGAATGTCGCCACCGTCTG
>DATFDL010000021.1:0-4488 GCA_035252155.1 Pirellulales bacterium
CTCCGCTCACCGAGAATCAGTCCCTAGCCCCTAACCCAAATCCCTAGCCCCGAGTCCCTAGCCCCGAGTCCCCCACCCATGAGCATCGGCGAATCGATGGAACGTCGGGCGGAAGAATTCAACGCCCGCTACCGCGCCATCAAAGAACAACTCGGCCGCGTCATTGTCGGCCACGACGAAATCGTTCACGGCGTGCTGACCTGCCTCTTTGTCGGCGGCCATTGTTTGCTCGAAGGCGTGCCGGGCCTCGGTAAGACGCTGCTGGTGCGCTCACTGGCCGAGGCGCTTTCGCTGAATTTCTCGCGGATTCAGTTCACGCCCGACCTGATGCCCGCCGACATTCTGGGCACGAACATGGTGATGGAGCTGCCGGATGGCAAGCGGGTGTTTGAGTTTCAATCGGGGCCGATCTTCACGCAGATTTGCCTGGCCGACGAGATCAATCGGGCGACCCCCAAGACGCAATCGGCGATGCTCGAGACCATGCAGGAAGGCTCGGTGACGGTAGCCGGGCATCGTTATCAACTCGAAAAGCCCTTCTTCGTGATGGCCACGCAGAACCCGATCGAGCAGGAAGGCACGTATCCGCTGCCCGAAGCCCAGCTCGACCGCTTCTTTTTCAAACTTGTGGTGGGCTACTCGACGCGCGAGGAGCTTTCGACCATCATCGACCGCACGACGCGGGGCGAGATCGTCACGGCCAACAAGGTGATGGACGGGGCCGAGATTCTGCGTTGGCAGCAATTGGTGCGCGAGGTGATTCTGGCCCCGCACGTGCAAGACTACCTGGTGCGACTGACGCTCTCGACGCACCCCGAAGGGCCGTTTTCGCTGCCGGTGACGAACCAATACATTCGCTGGGGTTCCAGCCCGCGCGGCGCGCAGACTTTGGCCTTGGCCTCGAAGGTCCGGGCGCTTTTGGAAGGCCGCTACAACGTCAGCTTCGAGGACGTACGGCGTGTCTTTCTACCGGCGATGCGGCATCGCGTGCTGTTGAACTTCGAAGCCCAGGCCGAGGGCATCGAAGCCGATCAGGTCTTGCTCGATCTGCTCGAAGGCGTGCCCGAAAAAGCCGAGAGCGAGAAGGCCGCGTAGTGCCGTCGTTCGTAGGATGATCTTCCAGGCCGTCTCGTGGTTTTTGTTCGCGCGGAGGCCGCCCGACGCCGCGACCCCGTCATCGGTGGCTGGGGCAGAGGCTTGCCGATGCCTCGGCTGCTGGCCGAAGAGAATCCTCGAATCGCCTCGCTGGCGCTTCGGGTTGGTGTGGACGAGCAGCACATTACTTGGCCAACCGCCCGTTCCCACCAAGTGCCCAATGGAGTACGATAAGACATCCCCATCAAGCACACCCGGAGCACGACGTTGGCGACCGCCGCCCCATCCATTGATTCGACGCAAACCAAAGGCAGCTATGCCTTTGTCAGCCTTGGCTGTCCGAAAAATCTGGTCGACAGCGAGCGGATGCTTGGGCTGCTGCAGCTCGATGGCTACCAGTTGGTGGGCGAGCCTGAGGGGGCCGATTTCGTCGTGGTGAACACCTGCGGCTTCATCGAACGGGCACGCGACGAGTCGTTCGCCGCCATCCGCGAGATGCTCGATCTCAAGCGCCGCGGCGGCACCAAGGGCGTCATTGTTTCGGGCTGTCTGGCCGAACGCGACAAGGAATCGTTGTTGGAGCGATGCCCGGAAATCGATCATTTGGTGGGAGTGTTTGGCCGCGAGCAGGTAACCAAAGTGGCCGACCGGTTGCTGGGCGGGCTGCACGAGCAGCGCACGGTGTTTCAGCCGGCGCCTTCGCGGCCGCTGCCCGACAGGGACCGCCTGCGGATCACGCCGCGGCATTTCGCGTTTCTAAAAATCTCGGAAGGCTGCGACCGGCTCTGCACGTTTTGCGCGATTCCCAAAATGCGCGGCAAGCACGCCAGCAAGCCCATCGAAGAGGTGGTGGCCGAAGCCCGAGAGCTGGTGGCCGACGGCGTGCGCGAGCTGAACATCGTCGCTCAAGACACCACATATTATGGTCTCGACCTGTACGGTCGCCCGCGGCTGGCCGAACTGCTGGCCGAGCTCGACCGCATCGAAGAGCTTGACTGGATCCGCGTGATGTACCTTTACCCGATGTACTTCACCGATGGGCTGATCGATGTGCTGGCCGGCGGCCGGGCGATCATTCCATACCTTGACCTTCCTTTGCAGCATATCAACGACACGATGCTGCGGCGGATGCAACGCCGCGTCAATCGGGCCGAGACCGAGGAGTTGCTGGGCACGCTGCGGCGGACCATCCCCGACCTGGTGCTGCGGACGACGTTCATCACCGGCTTTCCGGGCGAGGCCGACGAGCAATTCGAGGAGCTGGTCGATTTCGTGCGCGAGCAGCATTTTGAGCGGCTGGGCGTGTTTACGTACTCGTATGAGGCCGATACACCGTCGGCCCGCCTTCCCGATCACCTGGACGAAGCGACCAAAGAAGCGCGCCGCGAGCGGCTGATGGCGGCGCAGCAAGAGATTGCCTTTGCCTGGAACGAGCGGCAGCTTGGCCGACAACTTGACGTATTGATCGATCGCCCGGTGCCCGACGAGCCGCAGGCCTGGATCGGCCGCAGCTACGCCGACGCGCCCGATGTCGACGGCGTGGTGTATGTGACGGGGCGCAAGCTACGGGCCGGGCAGATCGTGCCTTGCGAGATCGTCGCCTCGCAAGGTTACGATTTGGTCGCCGCCGCCGTCGGAAAACCTCGATAGGGACCACGCCATGTCGGCCGGCGCCAAACCGCACACCCGCGCAAACATCTTGAACCTGCCGAACCAGCTCACGGTTTTGCGGCTGGTGCTGTCGATCGTGCTGTTCGGGTTGATTACGTTCCAATACTGGCTCACGTCGCTGGTGGTGTTCGTCGTCGCGGCCTCGACCGATTGGCTCGATGGCTACCTCGCCCGAAAGTACCACATGGTCACCGTCTTCGGACGCATCCTCGATCCATTCGTCGATAAGATCATCATTTCGGGCACGTTCATCTGCCTGGTGGCTGAGCCACGCTCGTACATCGCCGGCTGGATGGCCGTGGTCGTCGTCGGCCGCGAGCTGCTGATTACGGCCTTACGGAGTTTTCTGGAGCAGCAGGGCGCCGATTTTTCGGCGGCGATGTCGGGCAAGCTCAAGATGGTCGCCCAATGCGTCGCCGCCGGCGTGAGCCTGTTTTATCTTTCGTATCCGGCGGGCGAAGAGCCGGTGGAACTGCGGTATCTGTTGATTGGCTCGGTATGGACGGCATTGGCGCTGACGGTTTACACCGGCGTCGAATACGTGCGCCGGGCGCTGCGGTTGGTTGGCGTATGAAGCATTTTACCATCGCACTGGCGCTGGCCTGGCTGGGCTCGCTCTCGGCCGCCAAAGCCGACGACGCCCCGGCCGCCGATCTGTTGATTCGCGGAGGCCACATTGTCGACGGCGCCGGCAATCCCTGGTTCGTGGGCGACGTGGCAATTCGCGGCGACCGCATTCTGGCTGTTGGCCGCTCGCTACCCGGCAAGGCGAAGCGCGAAATCGACGCCGGTGGGCTGGTGGTCGCCCCCGGCTTCATCGACATGCACTCGCACTCGGATTTTGTGCTGTTGGAAGACGGCCGCGCGCAGAGCAAAATCCGCCAAGGAGTGACCACCGAGATTCTGGGTGAAGGCACGTCAGGGGGACCATATCTGGGCAAACTGCCGTCTCCGAAAGTGACGGTACAGGGCCAGCCCGAGCATTGGGCGACGTTGGCGGAATATTTTGCGCTGGTCGAGCGCAGCGGCGTGGCGGTGAACGTGGCGTCGTACGTCGGGTTGAACAACATCTGGCAGGCGGTGATGGGCAGTTCGTTCGAGCGTCCCGCGCCCGAACAACTAGAAGAAATGCAGCGCATCGTCGAGGCGGCGATGAACGACGGCGCCTTGGGGCTATCGTGTCAATTGATGATGCCGCCCGGCTCGCTCGCCACCACGGACGACTTGGTGGCGCTGTGCAGGATCGTGGCGCGGCATGGCGGCATTTATTCCACGCACATCCGCAACGAAGGCGACGGGGTTTTCGATTCGGTGAAAGAGGCGATTGAAATCGGTCGCCGGGCGGGCGTGCCGGTCGACGTGATTCATCTCAAGATCGCCGACGAGCAGTATTGGAACCGGATGAGCGAGATCGTCGAGTTGATCGAGTCGGCGCGGTCCGAGGGCATCGATGTGCAGGCGAACGTCTATCCGTATACGCGCGGCAACAACGACCTGGCGAGCATCATTCCACCCTGGGCGCACGAAGGCGGCAAGGCGCAGATGCTGGCGCGGCTGAAAGATGCCGCGGACCGGCAGCGAATCAAGCACGACATTCGCGAGGGCGTGCCCGGCTGGTACAACCACTACACCGCGGTGGGGGGCGACTGGTCGCGGATGCTGATCGCCGCCGACAATCCGTTCAAGGGTCTGACGATGGATCGCGTGCTGGCCTTGCGGACG
>DATFDL010000022.1:0-10349 GCA_035252155.1 Pirellulales bacterium
GTCGCCTTTCGCTCCGCGAAAGTAGCGCTGCGTTCGCGGAGCGAAAGGTACAATGCCCAAACTGTGACTGAGACCGGCACACTGTGATTACCAGCCTGCACAACCAGCGGGTCAAAGACGCCGGCCGGCTGCGCGACCGGCGGCAGCGAGACAAGCAAGGCCGCATCCTGATTGACGGCGCGCGTGAGCTGGCCCGCGCCATCGAGGCCGGCGTCGAACTGCTCGAAGTATTTGTTTGTGAACCGCTCTGCCACACCGACGAGGCGCGGCGGGCGCTCTCGCAACTTGCCGCGACGCGGGCCGAGCTACTGCTGGTATCTCCCGAGGTCTTTCAAAAACTGGCGTTCGGCCAGCGGGCCGAGGGCGTGCTAGCGGTGGCCCGCACGCCGCACCGCGCGCTGGTCGAACTGACGCTGCCCGACGAACCGCTGGTGGCCGTGGTCGAGGCCGTCGAAAAGCCGGGCAACCTGGGCGCCGTGCTGCGCACCGCCGACGGGGCCGGGGTGTCGGCCGTGGTCGCTGCTGGTCACGGCACCGATCTCTACAACCCCAACGTCATCCGCGCCAGTCTGGGCACTGTATTCACATTGCCCGTCTGCGCCGCCGCGACGACCGAGATTCTAGCCTGGCTGCGCGAACGTGGCTTCGCGATCTTCGCGGCGCGGCCTGACGCCAAGCAGATCTATACCGAAGTTTGCTATACGGGACGAACGGCCATCGTGCTGGGCAGCGAGACCGCGGGGCTTTCCGACGCCTGGCGATCGGACGACGTGACCTCGATCAAGCTGCCGATGCGTGGCCGCGCCGACAGCTTGAACATCTCAGCCGCCGCCGCCGTGCTCTTCTATGAAGCACTGCGTCAACGCAGTGGTCGTGCTTCACCATGCGAAGTTGAGGAGGAGAGTTGAACGCAGGGTGCCACGGCATCCGTCGCGGCGCGCATGACGTCGCCATTTGTAATGGCGTAGATCGCCGCGGCGGACGCCGTGTGGGGCGCCCTTAAAGCGGCTCGTACACCTCGTGCTGCACGGCGTCCGACGCGGCGGTCGAGCTGTCAGGTCTATTCAACTCTTGACGCGCCGCGACGGATGCCGTGGCACCCATGACGCCTCCTTCGACTGACCCAAAGGCCGTAGGGCGGGCCAACTGAAGCGAGTCCCACCAATCCAAAATCCAAAATTGAAAATCCAAAATCAGTGCATGTGCCAGCCGTGGCTGACGACGATCGCCTGCCCGGTCATCGCCGCACTGGAAAACGAAGCCAAAAACACGGCGGTCTCGGCCACGTCGCCGGCGGCGGTGAACTCGCCGTCAACCGTTTGGTGCAGCATCACGTTTTTGATCACGTCCGCTTCGCTGATGTCCATTGCCGCCGCCAGCTCGGGAATCTGCCGCTCGACCAATTCGGTGCGGACAAAGCCCGGACAAATCAGGTTCGAGCGAATGCCGTGCGGCGCTCCCTCTTTGGCCACCACTTTCGCCAGACCCGCCAAGCCGTGTTTGGCCGTGATGTAAGGCGCCTTGCGTGGCGACGCCTCGAACGAATGCACCGAGCCGATGTAGAGGATCGTCCCGCCCCGACCGGCCGCAATCATTTGCCGCATGCAGGCGCGCGTGGTCAGAAAAGCGCCGTCGAGATGGACCGCCAGCAGCCGCTTCCAGTGCCCAAAGTCGAGCTCGACCAACGCGTCGATATGCTGCACGCCCGCGTTGCTGACCAACACGTCGACGCCGCCGAATTCAGCCGCCACGCGCGCCACGCCGGCCTCGACTTGAGCTTCGTCGGCCACATCCATCGCGATGCTTAGCGCCCTTCCGCCCGCCGCGATTATCTCATCCGCCGCCGCGCGTGCGCCGTCGCCGTCGATGTCGGCAATGGCCAACCTGGCGCCGCGCGCGGAGAACGCTCGGGCGATTTCGCGTCCAATGCCGCGGGCGCCGCCGGTAATTAGTACAACTTGGTTGGCCAGAGACATTCGTCCGATTGCCATCAACCTCGATGCGCCGCCCAGCGCGGTAGCAGAATTCGTGAGAATTCTGGCCGTAACCCGCATCGACGACCTGATTTCTCACGAAATCAGCTACGCCAGATGATGATAATCAGCCCGCGGAGGATCGGCGAGACGGGCGAACGTCAGGCTGGAAAGCCTGACCTACGGTGCGTTGGCCCGGGCGAGGATATCATTCCAAAACACTTCGGCGCGGTCAAAGGCTTCGGCGATCTTCGCGGCGAGTGCTCCCTCAGACTGCAACTGCTCGCGGCGCTCGGCGAGCCAATCGAGGAAGAACTGCGCCGAGGTTTTGCTGATCCGCCGTGGCGCATCGCCGATCTCCACGTACCACGGGGCGCTGGTGGCAAAGCGATAGGTGTCTTCCACGTCGGTCACCGCCCGAACCAGGCACCAGCCGCTCTCGTTGAACTCGAGCTTCGGAAAATGCCCGTCCTTGGCCAACTCATCGTAACGCACGCTGTAGGCCACGCGGCCGTCTTTGATCAACTCGAAATAGCTGACCGGGTCGCGGACCGTCACGTTCGCGGCCACGTCGAGCGTGAGTGCATCGCGCTCTTCAAACACCTCGCCGGGCGGGCAGCCGTTGGCCACGGGCCGCACCAGCGGACCGTTGGTCGCCAGCACCCGCCCCCGCCGAAAACCCTCCCACCACGCGCCATAATCGAATGGGTCTTTGTCCAGCCAAACGTAAACGCGGTTGTAACCGACCGGGTTGGGCGCTTCGCCCGAACCGCTGCCGGCAGAGGGCGGAAGGCGCAACCCGCAGTTGAGCACGTGATAATAGACTTCTTGCGTCCAGCTTCCCGTGCCCAGGACGCCGGGCAGCCGCCGCTTCTCGCGCGGCCGGGCAGACGGGTCGTCTTTCACTTCGCGACGGCACATCTGGTCGTGGCAAACGCCGATCGAATCGACGCGGCCGGTCGCCAGCCACAGTGGCAGATCGAGCGCGGTGGCATTGTCGAGGTCGATCCAACCAGCAGACGCCTGCCGCGCCGCAAACAGTGCTTCAAGTGCCGCGGCTTCGTCGCCGGTCCGGCCCGCCGTGTCCAGCGGCTTCGGCAGATTGAAATAGAGCAGCGTGCCGCCGGGCGGATGGTCTTCGCCGGCGAACGTGTAGCAATGATTGCGGTCGAAGCTGCGCACGGGTTCCTGGGCCATGCCCTCGGCCCACTCGTTCTTTTGATTGGTCCAAGCCAGCACGCCTGCCAGGTGCAGATCTTCGGCCTGCATCAACAGCTCGATGTCTTTGGCCGCGCGGTGCACGTGCAAATCGCCCGACCACCAGCCTTCGTCGGCCATGTGGCAGGCCCGATTCAGCTCGACGGTCTTTTCGTCCTTCGCCTGATTATCCATGACGAAGTAGCCTTTGCGCTCCAAATATTCCGGGCCGCGCTCGATGACAAAATGGTACGTGCCGCGTGGCAGCTTGATCTTGACGGTGCCCGGAAGCACAAAATGGTCATCGAAAAAAACCGTCTTGGCCGCGCGTTGCGGCCGGCCTTTTTCGTTGCTCAGATGCATGCGGCACGGCATCGGCCGGCCGGTCTGCGGATCGACCACGGTGAGCGTCAGCTCGCCGCCCGCGCCGCGGGCCGAGGCGGTTGAGGCGAAAAGCGCCGCCAGCGCGACAAAGGCAAAGGCATGTTTGGAACAGCTCATCGAGACAAGCACCAAGTGTGATCGGTGTGGCTGGTCGGGACCGGTATCTTTCTGTAGGGAACGGACTCCGTGCCGTTCCGAGCGGGGCGGACCGAGGCCGAATCGCAGCGAGCGGCTCCCTGTAGGATGGGCACTGCCCACCATTTGAACCTACGTAACGCCCCGATAGGCGCCCATCCTCCGGCGACCTTACAAGTGTAGCCCGCCTCTCAGGTGGAATTACCGTTGCAGCGCAAACAGCTATCCTTCACAAAAATAAAAAGCGCGGTCGCCCGTCACCGCCTTTAACCTGTTTCTTATCAGCCGCTTACGGACCTGTCGTGTGCCACGGCCTGGGCGCCTCAGTTCGGAATGACCGACCTCAGCCATTCGGGAATCGGATCCTGCCATCGAACCAGCCGACCGTGCTCGAAAGCGGCCGTTTCGCGAAACGGAACGCGTAGGTCGCTATTATCATATACAAGCACGTATGGCAGCCTTGAAATTGCAAGTCGCAGGTTTTCCAGCGTCCGAGCAAACCTCGGATGCAACTTCTCCTCGGGCACCGCATGGCCGCCTTGCGAAACGCGTAAACTTACTCGCTGCGCGGATTGGACGGCACTCTCGAGCCCCAAGTAGAGAAGCACAACCGTGTAGCCCTGCTGAACCGCGCCTTGGAGAAATGCGACCTTATCGCCGACAGGATCGGACAATACCGTCTCGAAGATGAAACTTGCTCCGCGTGCGACCAACGCACGCCGGAGCGCGTCTGCCGCACGAGCTCCCGCGTACGGATCGATATTGAGCTCGCGGGAAAGCATGTCGGCGTTCACGAAAGGCAATCCCGAGCCAGCCAGATGCGCATGGTAAAATGTCGTTTTGCCTGCGCCGTTGGGACCGGCTAACGCCACCACAATCGGCCGGCGATCAAGTAAAGTGAAGTCCATTACTCGACCGGACGGAACTCGCGCCCCACGAATCGACCCAGCGTGCGCGTGCCGTCCTCGCCGATACGAACAAGTAGCCCGCCACCTTCACTAGCGGCCTCGTAGTGCGGAAAGGGCTGCGACTGGAGATACTCGAAAACCCGCCGTCGACCTTCCGGGGAGTCGACATCCGACAAACACTGCGAGAGCGGTTTGGCCGAACCTGATCGCCGTAGAGCGAGCGCGCGAGCGCCGTCGAGCAGCGGCTCAATCGCCCGGCCCAATTGTGCCCAGAATTCAATCTGTCCCGCGATCGAGCGCTCGGCGGCCTCGCCCGTCAATCGGGCATCAAGAACCAACTCGTCGGACAACTTAACCGGTTGCGCCATAGTTTAATGGTAGCATTTTGCTACCGAAATATCAAGTTCCCGTCGGTGGGGGCACACGGTGACAGGTCGGCACGGACCACGAATACGTCCCGCGATTGAATAGCGGCGGAGCCCGCGCGCCGCGCGTCAAGCAGCGCTGAGGGGTCCGACGCCGTGCGGCTTATCATGCAGCGGATTACTTGGCTTCGCCGTGCAAAATGAAGTTGAAAAATCTCTTGGTACTTGAGATCGTCGCGGAAACCGCCCGGCACAAGGCCGGGAGCTACCTTGCCTGAACTGTCTCACGGCCGCATTATGCCAGCGGGTCGTCGAGCGAATCGAGGCCGAGCGTGTCGATGGACTGCGAGAGAGGATCGTTGGGCGAGGGCGACGAGGGCGGCCGGTCGGTCGGGCGGACCACGATCCGTGTCCCACGCACCTCGACCACCTGCACCCATTGGCCTTTTTCGATGGCGATGCCCTCGCTCAGGGCGTCATAGCTGCGGCCGTCGATCACCACGGCGCCGCTGGGCAACATCAGGCTCTTGGCCTCGCCTACGCGGCCCAGCAGGGTTTTCAGAGTGCGGCGGTCGTCGAAGTCGGGCAACACTTCGTCGCTGGTGGGTACGCCCAACAAGATGCGCCGCCCCATCGTGGTTTCGGGCCACCAGTGGACCGCGGTAATCAATACCGCCGGCAACGCGATCACCGCCGCCCCCAAAAAGCTCACGCCGTACCAGGGGCCGCGATAAAACGCCAGGCCGATCGCGCTGAAGACCGAGGCGATCGACAGAAAGCCGATCACCCCGCCCGACGGCACAAAGACCTCGAGAATGGCCAGCGACAAACCGACCAGCATCAACACGGCGGCCCAAGCCAGCGGATCTAACATGGCAGGCCCCTCAGGAACGGACGAAAAATAACTTCGACAATTTGATTTGCCCTCACCTGGCCTCTCCCGGAGGGAGAGGAAATTCTAGGACGAAGTTACTTTTTCGTCCGTTCCTCAACTTAACCCACGAACCACGACGCGGTGCCCGCGCACCTCGACCACCTCGACCGGGCAGCCTCGGTCGATAAACTCGCCGTCGGTCAACACGTCGACCAGTTGATCGCCGAAGCGGGCCTTGCCGCCGGGCACCAGCGGCGTGAAGCTGGTGCCGCGGCTGCCCAGCAAATGATCGAGCTGCGCCAGCGCCTCGCGCTCGGTGATCCGCGACAGCTCTTCGTCGGTGGGCGGCGTCAGCACCATGTGATTGAACATCGGGGCGTGCGGCAGGTAACGCCGCATCAGCATGGCGGCCACCACCGTGCCGATGCCGGCGCCGGTGAGCACCAGCAGGCTGTTGCGCAGTTGGTGCAGTTGATAATCGTTGCGTGGCAGCACAAAGGTTTGACTCGCCAGAATCAACGAGCCGATGATCATCAACCCGCCGAACAGCCCGAAAATTCCAAAGCCCGGCAAGACGAAGACTTCGAGCGCCAAGCACGTGACGCCAGCCAAGAAGAGCAGCACTTCGAGCCAGCCGGCCGTGCCGCCCAGATAGGCGCTCCAAAAATAGAGCAAGAAGCAGAGCGCGGCGATCAGCCCGCCCAGGCCGATGCCCGGCGACTGCAACTCGGCGTACAAGGCCGCGAATCCCAGCAGCAACAAAAAGATTGAAACGCCGGGCGAGTTCAAGGCGTCGATGAGAAAGTCGGCCCAGTTCGGCTCGGCCAGCTTCACGTCGTCCTGCAGGCCATAGAGCGCTTTCAGCCCTTCAAAATCGTCGACCACGGCATCGGCCAGTCCGAACTCCAGCGCCTCTTCGCCCTTGACCTGAAACCGAGTGTTGTCGTTCGTGACGGCTTGCTCGCGCTGCCACTGTGGGGCGTCTTTGAGCTTGGCGGCTTCGTCCTCGCTGAAATAATCGACCAGCCCATCGGACTTCCGCTTGTAGCGAAAGACCACATTCCGGGGATCGACCATCGCGGCGGCCAGCGACGGCGAGCGATGCTTGTCGGTGGCGAGCTCGGCCACCGAGACGGCCGTGGCTTGCCGCTCGTCGTCTTCCATCGGATCGTTGCCCGATCCGCCGAGCACGGCCCCCGGCCGCATGACGATCTGATCGCAGGCCAGCGCCAGAAACGCCGCGTCGCCGCGAGCCTCGCGGGGAATGTATGCCACAGTGCGGCGCTGCGCGCTGTCGAGCGACTTCAAATAGTTGGCCAGGTTGATGCTTTCGCTGGGCGAGCCGCCGGCGCTATCGATCCACAGGCAAATCAGGTTGGCGTCGTGATCGCGGATTTGCTTTTCGACGAGCGTCTGCACCTGGTCGGCCGCGCTGGCCGAGATCGGTCCCTTAATGTCGATGCGCACCGGCTCGAGCGCCCCGAGCAACGATAGATCGTCTTGCACGGCGCTGGCCGGCAGCCCCAGTGCCTTGGCCACCGCAGCGCGATCGTTGGCCAGAAAACTGGCAAATCCCAGGTCGCGCGCTTGCTGGCCGGTAAAGAGACCGGGCTTGCCGGCCGCGATCAACACGTCCGACTTGGCGATCTTGCGGTGGCGCTTGAGCTCTTCCAGCCGGTCTGCGCGCACAAACTCGCGGCTGACGTCGGTCTCGACCACGCGCAGCTCGATCGACTTGTCGAGCATCTTGCGGGCCACATCGGCGGGAATGGTTCTCCGCTTGTCGGCAATGTCGACATAAGCATTCAGAATCAAGGGCGTGACCCCGTCTTCGGTCCGGCCCGCCTCGCCGATTTGAGCGTCTTCGCTCATGATGATTTCTTCGCAGGCCATCGCCACCAGTACGCCGTGGCCGGTAATGGTTTCGGGCAAGTAGGCCACGGTGGTGGCGCCGTCGAGATTGGGTCCGCGCAGATAGCGGGCCAGATCGAGCGCCTTGCCAAACTCGCTGTCGCCGGGACGAAGCTCGAAGATCAACACCGGCCATTGGCCCGTTTCCTTGGCCTTTTTAATGGTGTCGGTCACGGCCCGGCGCAGCCGGTTTTCGACGCGGTCGGTAATGGGCTGGTTGACGACAATCAACTGCCCAACGCGTTCGCGGCGATCGGCAAGCCGCTCTGGGGGAGGCGGGGCGGGATTGTCGGCGGGCTCAGGGCGCTGGGCGTCGGGCTGTACCGCCTCGGCCTGCCTTCTGTCGGCCTGCACTGTGTCGGCCGGATCGGCATCGGCCGCTTGGGCGACGGCGGCGGCGAAGCCAAAGGTGGCTGCCAAGCTGATGGCGACCGACCAGCCGAAGGCGATCAAGGCCATCGCCAGAAGCATCGGCGAGCGTGTTTTCGACAAGTCAACTCCGTACAGATTGAGCATTGGGCCTCCGGGCGCATTATCGCGCATTGCCCAGCGATGTGCGGCGGCCTGAGAGGCGGTTTTCTCAGCAGGCACTTTCCTCAGCGATGCGCCGCGCAAGGTATTGGCCAGTTTGGCCTTTCGACCGCTTAGATTATAAAGCGGTGGCGCGGCGAGTCAAACTGCGCGCCTCGGCACAGCCGTTAAACTCCCGCACCATAAATGCTTGGGACGTGCCCCGCGCGGCGGTATACTCATCGGCGGCCCCCGCTGGCCCTTCTGCAAACCATTGATTGAAAGGCGCATCCCATGGCTGACGAAATCGACTACCAAATCTTCGGCTCCGAAATGCAATACGCCGAAATCACGCTCGACCCCAGCGAGGTGGTGATCGCCGAACCGGGCATGATGATGTACATGACGCCCGGCATTCAGATGGAGACGGTGTTTGGCGATCCTTCGGCCAAGGGCGGCGGGTTTTGGAGCAAAGTGGCCGCCGCCGGCAAACGGGCGCTGACCGGCGAATCGGTCTTCATCACCACGTTTCGCAACGCGGCGGCGGCCCGAGAGCATGTGGCTTTCGCCGCCCCCTATCCCGGCAAAATCTTGCCGATGCACCTCGACCAGCTCGGCGGCGAGCTGATCTGCCAGAAAGACTCGTTCATCTGCGCCGCGCGGGGCGTGCAGATCGGCATCGCGTTTCAGAAGAAGATCGGCGTGGGCTTGTTTGGCGGCGAGGGTTTCATCATGCAGCGGCTCACCGGCGACGGCATCGCCCTGGTCCACGCCGGCGGCACGATGATGCACCGCAAGCTCGCTCCCGGCCAAACGTTGAAGCTCGACACAGGCTGCCTGGTGGCAATGACCTCCGGCGTGACCTACGACATTCAGTTTGTGGGCGGCATCAAGAACACGCTTTTCGGCGGCGAGGGCTTGTTCTTTGCCACGCTCACCGGGCCAGGCGAGATCTGGTGTCAGTCGTTGCCCTTCTCGCGTCTGGCCGGCCGCGTGCTGGCCAACGCCCCGCAAAGCGGCGGCAGCCGCGAAGAAGGCTCGATCCTCGGCGGCATCGGCCGGCTGATCGGGGGAGATAATGAGTAGATGTCGCGGCGTCGTCATTGATGTCTCGTTCAGTATGGGTTTGGCCGCCGTTCTACGGAGGGCTGCACGGTCGCGCCCTAGCGACCCTTTGGGACGGGCACGCCATGTTTCCGAAGGATGTTTTTTAAGGCGAACCTCGCGCCCGAGGCGAACCTGGGCGTGACCGCCAATCCCATCTCGCTAAAGCGAATTGCAAACTGGACGTTCCCGAGATAATCGTGAACTCGTGCCAAGAGCAACATCTTCCCTGTATCTGTTAATGGAAGAAGCTCATCGAGGGCGGCGTCATCGAAGGCGTCCGGCGTGATATCGACAAAAGGATGCGGAAACGAACTGTACCTCTCGAACACGGGTCGCCCGCGCTCCTCATAACAAGCAACAAGATCGGCGGCGGCCACCTCGCCCGCATCGTATGGCCACCAATGGTCGTGCTCGCCCTCCCATGTCAAGCGAGAAAATATCTCGCAGTAGCCTTGTTGAATATCGCTGGCAATCGTACCCCCGTCTGACCCGCCTGGGCGAGGTAGGAAAGTCATATGGACGCCGAGGTTCACGCAACACGATCCGCCGGCCATCCGCGCCTGAACATCGAGCCAATTGATCACCGGATCGCGCAAACGCATCCAACCGTTGTGCTGCGCAGCAAAACCATCAGCGCGCAGAACCGGGGCAAATCGCGACTTAAGCAGCTTCGCAAACCATCGGGCATTCTTGGCTGCCATGTCAAAACTTAACCGAAAAGGTGCGCCCCGAAAGCGCTCGTGAACGTCCTTGTCGTGCCTTATTGCGGATTCGAAAGCCTGCGCGGCTCGCGGTCCTTAAAAGATGCCGCCGGCTTGCCCGGCCGGAGTTTCACGCTCGCCGTCTAAGAGCCTATCCGATTACCTGAACATCCGGCCACAGGCGTCCGTAGTGCAGATGAGGAAACCAATACTCGATCTGCATGGAGGTGCATATGGCCAAGCGACTGCCGTCAAAGTTTCACCATGTCCCCGACGCGTTGTGG
>DATFDL010000023.1:0-11683 GCA_035252155.1 Pirellulales bacterium
CGACGACAAGCTGGATGGCGTGTGTTTGATCATTCTTGATTTGAATACCGCCGCTCTCGACCTTGGCGAGTTGGTCCCGCGGCTGCGCTCGCAGTTGCCGTCCGGCGTGGCGATTGTCGCATTTGGCCCGCACGTACACGAGAGCAAGCTGGCCGCGGCGGCCGACGCGGGCTGCGACCGCGTGCTCTCTCGCGGGCAGTTCCACTCGCGGCTTGACTCGCTGCTGAGTGAGTTCGATAACGCGAGGTAGCCTCGGCCCTTGTGGCCGGCCGTCCCGTGGCCCTGGCCCTTGTGGCCCGCCTTGCAATGAAACCTGCTGACCCCCGACCCCCGAATGCTGACACCTGCCTGCCGCCACTCGCCATCCGCGGTAAAATAGGGCATAATTGAGTAACGGCATCCAAATCGCTGTACGCCAGCGGCGGGCGCGCCAAGGTCGCCTTTCGCTCCGCGAAAGTAGCGCCACTTTCGCGGAGCGAAAGGCGACATTATGTCTGCGAATCGCGCACGGTGATTTCAATGCCGCCCGCCCCCAGCACGTTCCTACCTACCTACGACTGACCGGCGTCCCTAAGTCGCGACTTATGATTTCGTCGAACATGGCCGATTCAGCCGCGCCACCGGCGCCCGAAGCCCTGGCCGACCGTGTCTCTGATCTGCGCGACTTGCCGGCCACGGGCGGGCTTACGCTCGATGACGAGCCGGAACCATCGCTCACAGGGGGAATGGTCCACCGCGCACCGCCCACGCCGCCCACGCCGCGCAGCCGCGTGTGGCCGCGGCTGTTGGTGCTGGCGGCACTGGCCGCGGCCTCTTACTACTTCTACCCGCGGGTGCTGCCGTTGATCGTGGCGCTGGGCGGTCCCAAGCCGGTGGAAAAAGCGCCTCCGCGTGTCGTCCCAGTCATCACCGCGCCGGTGCGCCGCGGCGACATGGCCTTATATCTCAACGGTCTCGGTTCGGTAACCGCCTTTAACACCGTGACGGTCCGCAGCCGCGTCGAAGGCCAATTGGTGCGCGTCGCCTTCACTGAGGGGCAAATGGTCGATAAAGACGACCTGCTTGCCGAGATCGACACTCGGCCGTTCGAGGTGCAGCTTGAACAAGCCGAGGGCATGCTGGCCAAAGACGAAGGCGCGTTGAAAGTCGCCAGGCTTAGTCTAGAGCGTTACAACGCCCTGTCGTCGTCGAGGGCCATCACGCCTCAGCAGATCGACGAGCAGCGGGCGTTGGTCACGCAGAGCGAAGGAGCCGTGCAGAGCGACCGGGCGGCGATTGCCCACGTCAATCTGCAACTGGTCTATTGCCGCATCACCGCCCCGATCAGCGGACGCATCGGGCTGCGGCTGGTCGACCCCGGCAACATCGTGCGGGCCAACGATCCGGGCGGAATCGCCGTTATCACCCAGTTGCAACCAATCGCCGTGGTCTTCACCATTCCACAGGACGAAATCTCGCGCGTGCAGCAAAAGGCCAATTCCGGCGAGCCGTTGACCGTCGAGGCTTATGATCGCGACTTCGAGATGAAGCTGGCCACCGGCAAGCTGCTGGCGCTCGACAACCAGGTCGATCCCTCGACGGGCACGGTGCGCATCAAGGCGATCTTCGACAACGAAGACAATCTGCTGTTTCCCAACCAGTTCGTGAACGCTCGGCTGCTGATCGACGTGAAGCGCGACGCGGTGATCGCCCCCTCGGCGGCCGTGCAGCGTGGGCCGGACCTGACGTTTGTCTACGTCGTCAAGTCCGACGAGACGGTCGAGCTGCGCGAAGTCGAGATCGGCCCGACCGAGGGCGACGAAACGTCGATCGAAAGCGGCCTAGCGCCCGGTGAAGTCGTCGTTACCGACGGCATTGACAAGCTTTTGCCCGGTGCAAAAGTTTCGCCCCGCAAGCGTGGCGCGGAGCCGAGCGAAATGTAAGCTTGGTCGTGCCTCTGATCGGTTTTGACGTTCTGAATCGCCAATGACCTCTGTAGGGAACGCCCTCCGTGGCGTTCCGTGGGGGCGAGTTGGCGTCGAATCGTAGTTCACGGAACGCCACGGCACCTTTTTTTGGCTTCTGAACCGCTACTCTCGTAGCTTATCCTGGCCGGCGGTATACAATGAATTTGCACTTCCGCAGCCGGTACGTCACCTCAGTCGGAGCGCGTCCATGACAGCGAATCGCACGCCCCGCCATTTCTTTGAGCGGACAAAATCCACGGGCTTCACCCTGATCGAGCTACTTGTCATTCTTTTCATCATCGGCATTCTGCTTGCGCTGCTCGTGCCCGCACGGCGTGGGGCCAGAGAGCCGGCCCGCCGTTCTCAGTGTAGAAACAATCTGAAGCAAATCGCCCTAGGGCTGCAAACCTACGAATCGACCTATGGTGCGTTTCCGCCAGCCTACACGGTCGATGCCGACGGCAAGCGGTTGCACAGTTGGCGAACGCTGATCCTGCCTTTTGTCGAGCAGAAACCACTTTATGACACGATCGACCTATCGAAGCCGTGGGACGATCCGGCGAACGCCAAAGCGTTCAACGGTGCTATCCCCGCCTATTTCTGTCCGTCGGTAGACAAACCTTTGAACCATACTGTTTATCTAGCCACAGTCACGCCCAATGGATGCATTCAGTCTACAAGGCCGCGTCCGTTGTCGGAAATCACCGACCGCCATTCGCAAACGCTGATGGTGATCGAAGTCGATCCGCAGCACGCGGTGCCTTGGATGGCCCCAACTGACGCGGATGGAGCCTTGCTGCTGGCGTTCGGTCCCGAAACTCAGTTCGCTCACCCCGGCGGCACGCACGCGGCCTTCGTCGATGGCAGCGTGCATTTCCTTGGGGCGGAACTGCCCGCCGCCGAATGGCGGGCGCTCATCTCGGTTGCGGGCAACGACTCAGTCGCAAGCGTCGAGAACTGATTTCTTTTCTGCGTTAGGCGACCGATCCATTCATAGGCACCGAGGGGCGCCAGCCAGCACGCCCACGAAGCCACCGGGTCGAACCACTCGGCCTGCACGCCGCAGACGGTAGCTAGTCCACCGATGAGCCTAAGCACGACGGCTGAGCAGAGCAACAAATAGCCGCGCCACATCCAACGGCGATGCACCATAAACCGTCGCTGCACGGCGGCGCGCAAGCCCAGCGCGGCGCAAGTTCCCGTTGCGAATGCCAGGCTCGCAAAGCTGATGGCCGCCAAGGTTCCCGGCGCGGCATAGTAGGCCATCCAGAGACCGCTGGGAGCAACGGCCAGCAAGATGGACGCGGCTTGAATTCGCCCCAGCACACGGTGCCAGCGCGGTAAACGCCGCCGAAATCGCTCGCTGATTAAGATCGTGCCCACGATCATCGCGATCGGGCTCGCGGCGATGTGCGTATAAAAGGCCCATTGATACCCGCCGAAAAAGTAGCTTTCGCG
Source organism: Pirellulales bacterium (assembly GCA_035252155.1). GTDB lineage: Bacteria > Planctomycetota > Planctomycetia > Pirellulales > JAICIG01 > JAICLL01. The sequence goes on from DATFDL010000023.1 coordinate 3,405, forward strand.
CCCGCGCAAAAAGTCGGAGTCGAAATTTGGCGGGAGGTAGTTCCGATATCCCCAAACCACCTCGGCAGTGACCTTGAAGATCAACAGCGTTGCCAAAACGACCAACGCTCGCTGCAATTTGGCGAGTCGAGTGATTCGCATGGCCGACACCGGGCGAGAAAGGGCCGAAAAGAATCGAATGGCCTCACCTACATCCTACATGCTATTGCCACTTGTTACAGCACTTTGGGCGGCTGCCTTGGCGGATTATAGTGAGGGGTGTCTACATCCCGCTGTTGCATTTTGACTTTTGCATTTTGCATTTTGACTTTCTTTCTCACGGCGGTGTGCCGCAGCGTGCCCGTACATAATGAGGAAGCTGTAACTCCGCGTTCCGCACCGCCTCCCCGCCTCACCGCATGAGTCCCTCCCGGCCCTTCATTCTCCGCCCGGTGGCCACCGTGCTGCTGATGGTTGCCATTCTGCTGGTGGGCATGGTGGCTTATAAGCAGTTGCCCGTCTCGGCCCTGCCGCAGGTCGATTATCCCACGATCCAGGTCATCACGTTCTATCCGGGGGCCAGCCCCGAAGTGATGGCCTCGTCGGTCACCGCCCCGCTCGAGCGGCAATTCGGCCAGGTGCCGGGCCTCACGCAGATGACTTCGACCAGCTCGGAGGGCAGCTCGATCATCACGCTGCGGTTCGCGCTGGAGCTCGACATCGACGTGGCCGAGCAGCAGGTGCAGGCTGCCATCAACGCCGCAGGCACCTTTCTGCCGCGCGATCTGCCGAACCCGCCGATCTATAGCAAGACCAACCCCGCCGACGCGCCCATTCTCACGCTCGCCCTGTCGAGCAAAACGCTGCCGCTGGCCAAGGTCGAAGACCTGGCCGACACCCGGCTGGCCCAAAAAATCTCGCAGCTCTCGGGCGTGGGCATGGTTGGCATCAGCGGCGGTCAGAAGCCGGCCATCCGCATCCAAACCAACCCCAACGCCCTGGCCTCGCTGGGTATGAGCCTCGAGGACCTGCGGATGGCCCTGATGCAGGCCAGCGTCAATCAGGCCAAGGGCAGTTTTGACGGCTCGCGGCAAGCCCACACCATCGGCGCCAACGACCAACTGCTCACCAGCGAGCAATACCGGCGGCTGATTATCGGCTATCGCAACGGCGCTCCCATCCACCTGGCCGACGTGGCCAACGTGATCGACGGGGCCGAAAACGTGCGGCAGGCCGCGTGGATGAACGAAACTCCCGCGGTGATTCTCAATATCCATCGCCAGCCGGGGGCCAACATCATCGAGGTGGTCGATCGGGTGAAAGAGCTGCTGCCACAGCTCAAAGCCTCGCTGCCTTCGTCGATCGCCATCGAGACGCTGACCGACCGCACCGTCACCATCCGGGCCAGTGTCGAAGACGTGCAGTTCGAGCTGATGCTCACCGTTGGCCTGGTTGTGCTGGTGATGTTTCTTTTCTTGCGCAACTTGTCGGCCACCATCATTCCCAGCGTGGCGGTGCCGCTGTCGCTGATCGGCACGTTCGGCGTGATGTATCTGCTCGATTACAGCTTGAACAACCTGACGTTGATGGCCCTGACCATCTCCACCGGCTTTGTGGTCGACGACGCGATCGTGATGATCGAAAACATCATGCGCTACATCGAACAGGGCGAAGAGCCGCTGGCCGCCGCGTTGAAAGGTTCGGAAGAAATCGGTTTTACGATCGTTTCGTTGAGCGTCTCGCTGATCGCCGTGCTGATTCCGCTGCTCTTCATGGGCGACGTGGTGGGCCGGCTGTTTCGCGAGTTCGCCGTGACGCTGAGCGTGACCATTCTGGTCTCGGCGATCGTCAGCCTCACTCTGACGCCCATGATGTGCGCCAAAATGCTGCGGCACACGCCCCGCGGCCGGCACGGTTGGCTCTATCGGCTTTCGGAATGGGGCTTTGAAACGGTCATTCGCGGCTACGGCGTCACCCTGACCTGGGTGCTGCGGCACCAGGCCCTGACGCTGCTGGCGGCGTTGGCCACGCTGGTGGGCACCGTCTATCTGTATGTCATCGCGCCGAAGGGATTTTTTCCGGTGCAAGACACCGGCGTGATTCTGGGCATCTCCGAGGCGCCGCAGAGCATCTCGTTCGAGGCGATGTCGCGGCGGCAGCAGGCGCTGAACCGGACGATTCTGGCCGACCCGGCCGTCGAAAGCCTGTCGAGCTTCATCGGCATCGACGGTACCAACACCACGCTCAATAGCGGGCGGATTCAGATCAACCTGAAGCCACTGGAAGAGCGGCACGCCACGGCCAGCGAGATCATCCGCCGCTTGCAGCCGCGGTTGGCCGAGGTGCCCGGCATTACGCTCTTCATGCAGCCGGTGCAAGACCTGACGGTCGAGACGAAAGTCAGCCGCACGCAGTTTCAATACACGCTGGAAGATCCCGACGCGGCCGAGCTGGCCGAGTGGGCGCCGCGCTTCGTGGCCCGGCTGCACGACCTGCCGCAATTGCGCGACGTGGCCAGCGACCAGCAGAGCGAAGGCTTGCAGTCGCGGGTGGTGATCGACCGCGACACCGCCTCGCGGCTGGGCATCACGCCGCAGATGATCGACGACGCCTTATACGACGCCTTCGGGCAGCGGCAAATTTCGATCATGTTCACACAGCTCAATCAGTACCGCGTGGTGCTGGAGGTGCTGCCGCAGTACAAGACCGATCCTCGCGATCTGGGCAGCATTTATCTGCGTCCGCCCTACGGCGGCAAAACGCCGCTGAGCGCATTGGCCCGCGTCGAACAGGTGAAGACGCCGCTGACGGTCAACCATCAGGGGCAGTTTCCGGTGGTGACGGTGTCGTTCAACCTAGCGCCCGACGCCTCACTGGGCGACGCGGTGCAAGCCATCGCCGCCGCCAAAGACGAACTGGGCCTGCCCGCGAGCATCGTGGCCGGCTTTCAGGGCACGGCCGAAGCTTTTCAAGCATCTCTAAAGAACGAGCCGCTCTTGATTCTGGCCGCGCTGGTGACCGTCTACATCGTGCTAGGCGTGCTCTACGAGAGCTACATCCATCCGATCACGATCCTTTCGACGCTCCCCTCGGCGGGCGTCGGCGCACTGGTGGCGTTGCTCTTGTGCCGGGCCGACCTGAGCGTGATCGCGCTGATCGGCATCATCTTGCTGATCGGCATCGTCAAAAAGAACGCGATCATGATGATCGACTTTGCCTTGGAGGCGCAGCGCGTCGACGGCAAGACGCCGCGAGCGGCCATTTACGAAGCCTGCCTCTTGCGCTTCCGCCCGATCATGATGACCACGCTGGCCGCGCTGTTGGGCGGCGTTCCGCTGGCGCTGGGCACGGGCGTTGGCTCCGAATTGCGCCGCCCGCTGGGCATCACGATCATCGGCGGCCTGCTCTTCAGCCAATTGTTGACACTCTACACCACGCCGGTGATCTACCTGGCGTTCGACCGCCTGGCCCGGCGCCTGCGGCGCGCTTCGTAGAACGGAATTCATTCCGTTCCTCCAGGGTGATGTTTGTTCTTGGTCGCTGGACGGTGTATATAATAGGCCGGAAAAGGAGCTCGTTATGATCCAGCTTACTCCGCAGCAGGTCGCGGCGGTCGCCGCCAGCGACGAAACTCCACCGATCCTGGTCGATCCAACGACTCAAACGGCGTATGTTCTTGTCCGCAAGGACTTTTACGAACAGATGACCGGCGACGACTATGACGACAGCCCTTGGACTTCGGAAGAACGGCATGCGCTAGCCTGGGAGGCCGGTAAGCATGCAGGCTGGGACGAAATGGACGAGTATGACAACGACGATGTGGACTAACCATGACTCGCGGCGACGTTGTTCTTGTCCGTTTCCCGCATCCCTCTGGAGCGCGCGGCAAAAAGCGGCCAGCGGTGATTGTGCAATCCGACGCCTACCGTCGTTCGCTCAAAACAGTCGTCGTAGCTGAGGTCACCAAGAACTTGAAGATGGCGAACGATCCGGCTTGTCTTCTTGTGGAAGTGAACACGCCGACCCGGCAGGCGACCGGCCTGAAACACGACTCGGTCGTGTCTTGTCTATTGTTGGCGACAATCGACGGCGATCGCGTCGACAAAGTGCTTGGCACACTTTCGACGGCAATGCTCGCCAAATTAGACGCTTGCTTGAAGGCAGCCTTGGCGGTTCCATATCGCCGCCGGCTTCTTCGGCGCTATGACAGCTTCTGCCCCGTTCCCGGTGCCGGGGGCGGCGGCGTGTTGCGATACTCGGCGGTGTTGATGATGCCAATCTGAATGTCGCGCGGCGTCGCTCCCGCCTGCAACTGGGCCACCGCGGCGTTCAGCTCGTCCGGCGTCGGGCTTCGCTGCAGATACTCTTGATAAAAGCCGTTCACCAGGATTTTATCGTTCTCGACGCTGTTTTCGAATTGCAACACCACCTGCGGCTCGGTCAGCAGATGCTGGTTCAATTGGTTTACCCAGTGTTGCAAACCTTGCTGATCGGCCGGGCGGTTCAGCAGGCGCTCATAGACGGCCGAGACCCAGCCGCTATTGGTGCCGCCCGCTGCCTGGAAGAACTCCGGCGAACTGATCATGCCGGCAATCACGTCGGCGGGGCCGCCGAACTGCTTCCAGACCTGGTCCCAGTAGGTCACGCCGGCGGTATCCGCCTGTCGCAGTAAAAACTGCTGATAATACTGCTCGATGATCGGGTCGAGATGCTCGTCGCTCTCGAAGATGCCTTGGGCGACGTTGCCATACGGCTGGCCCGCCTCGATCTGGGCGGTCCAATACTGCAGTCCGGCCGTGTCGGCCGCGCGGCCCAGCACCTGGTGGTAAACCTTGTCGACAATGCTCGCCTCGTACGACTCAAGCTGCACGGTGACCGGGCTGCTGGCCGTGCCGCCGCTGACCGCCTCATACGTGAACTGGTCGAGGCCGTCGAAGCCGGGGCCTTTGACATAGGTGAACGAGCCGTCGGCGTTGAGTGTCAGCGTGCCGTGGGCCGGGCCTTGCACGAGTTGCGCGGAGAGCATCGCTCCGCCCGAGGCGCTGTCGTTGCTCAACACGCCCGACGCGGCCGACACGGTATCGCTGGCGCCCAGTCCCAACAGGTACGAGTCGGGCCGGGCGGTGGGAATCGCCGAGACGGTGATGTTGAAGGTTTGCGGCGGCGAGGTGTCTTGTCCGCCGTTGGCCGTGCCGCCGCTGTCTTGCAGCACCAGCGTAATGGCGGCGCTGCCCAGCACGCCAGGCCGCGTGGCGAACGTCAGATTGCCGGTGGCCGGATCGACCGCCGGAGCGACCGCGAACAGCGCTGGGTTCGTATTGCCCGTCACCTGGAAGGTGAGCGTCTGCTTGGCCTCACTCGGCGGACCGGCCGAGATGTTGCTCGCCCAGCCGGGCTTGACTACGTTTACCGCGGTGTCGCCTACCGTCACGTCGCCGCCCGCCGTGAAGCTTGGCGCCTGATTGACGGCCAGCACGGTCACGGTGATCTTGTCGTCGGCGGTCTTGCCGGACTGGTCGGTGGCCTGCAAGTCAATGACGGCCGTGCCCGACTGGTTCGGCTGGTAATTGAACGTCATCTTCGCCTTGGTGGGATCGCTGCCCGTCAAGACGGCCGTGACTAAGCCGGGATTGGTGTTGCCCGCCAGCGACAACGTGAGCTTGTCGCCGTTGGGAATATCGACGTCATTGAACACGCCGCTCAGATCGTTGAAGCTGTTGGCGTTCGCGTTCTCGTCGACCACGACGTTGCCCAACGAATTGGCCAGCGTGGGAGCGTGGTCGATTGGATTGACGGTGATATGGAACGTCTCGGCCACCGAGGTGGTTTGTCCACCGTTGGCCGAGCTGCCGTTGTCTTGCAGCGTGGCGGTGAAGGTGCCCACGCCCGACGTGAGCGGCGCCGGCGTGAACGTCAGGTTGCCCGAAGAGTCGATTGACGGCCCGGCCGAGAAGAGCGCGGCCGACTGCGCATCGGCGGGCTGCACCTGGAAGCTCAGCGTTTGTCCGGACAGGTCGCCCGGCCCGTCGCTGATGCCGGTGGCCCAATTGCTGACGGCGTGCGGCCCTGAGTCCTCGTCGACCACCTGATCGAGTCCCTTGGCGAAGTGCGGCGCCGCGTTGACGTAATTGATGGTGATTGTCAGCGGATGGGGCGTCGATGTGTCTTGGCCGCCGTTGGCCGTGCCGCCATTATCGACGAGCGTCACGGTGAAGCTCGCCGTGCCATGTGCGAAAGGCGCCGGTGAATAGGTGAGATTGCCCGCGGCATCGATGGCTGGTTGAATCAGGAAGAGTGCACTGGAGGCCGGATCGTTGGGCGCCAGCACAAAGTGCAGCGTCTGGCCGATCTCGTTGGCGCCTTCACCTGGGCTCATCTTGGTGGCCCAGAGCGGCACCTGCTGCACGCCGGCGTTTTCATTGACCGTTTGATCGCCCGACGACGTAAAGGTCGGCGGATCGTTCACGTACAGCGCGTTGATCGTGAACAACTGCGGCTGCGACGTGTCGACGCCGCCGTTGAGCGTGCCGCCGTCGTCGTGCGCCACCACGGAAATGACGGCCGAGCCGTTCTGGTCGGGCGCCAAGGCATAGGTGAGTGTGCCGTTGGCGTCGAGCGACGGCGGAATGACGAACAAGTTGGGGTTGGTGCTCGACTGCACGCTGGTTTGGAAGGTGACTTTCTGACCCGCTTCGGCCGGATCGGCGCCGGGCGTAATGCCCGTCAAAAACTTGGTCAGCGTCTGGGCGGGATCATCCTCTTTGGCGGTCAGCGAGGGCGGCAAGCCACTGCCGTCTGCCGGAGGGGTGACCACCGCCGGGTTGAATTGAAACTGCGGCGGCGTATTGACCGGCGAGACGATGATCCGAAACTTTTGGGTGATCGAGAGCGGCGTAGAATCGGCCGCCGCCACGCCCTGGTCGGGCACGCCGTCGTCGCTCAGCGTGACCGTGAGGTTGGCGACGCCGCTGCGATTCGGGGCCAGTTGATAGGTCAACGCGCCGGCGAGCGTTCCTAGTCCGGTGCTGGGCGTGATGGCCGGCTGTCCCTGCGGCGTGTTGGCAAACAACGCGGCATTGTCGTTGCTGACCGTCGCCGTCCAGTGTTGCTGCTGCTCGTTGGCATCCAGCCCAGGGCTGAGCGTGATCGGGATGCTTTGCACCGGCTGCAAGCTGCCGGTGGTATTTTCCAACAGCACCTGGTCGCCCAGACCGGTGAGCACCGGCAGATCGTTGACGAAATTGACGTTGAACGCCAACGACGCTGGCAACGACGTATTGACGTTCGGCGTGACGTCGCTGCCGTTGTCTTGCAACGTGATGGTGAAGTTCACCGTGCCGTCGACGTTTGGTTCGAGCTCGTAGGTCAGGTTGCCCGTCTTCGCGTCGATGGCCGGCGGAATCGCAAACAGCTTGGCCGCTTCGGTGGCGTCGGTCGGCACAACCTGGAAATTCAGCGTCTGATTGATCTCGTCCGGGCCGAGGCCGGGGCTGATCGAGCCGGCGAGCCCCGTCACCGACTGAACACCCTGCGTGTCTTCATCGACGTTCACGGTGTTCGACGACAACGTGAACGACGGGGCGGTATTGATGGGCGCTACCGTAATGCGGAACGTCTTCACCGGCGAGCGATCGACGCCGCCGAAGCCCACCGGCGCGCCACCGTTGTCGTCCTGCAAATAGACGGAGACGTTCGCCACGCCGCTGCGGTTGGCATTGGGCGTGAACGTGAGCACCCCGTCAGGACTTGCTGAGAAATTGGGATCGATAGCGGGTGCCCCAGGGGGCGGCGGTTGGCCGGGAACCTCCGGCGGGAATAAGTCGGCATCGCCGCTGAGGATCTGATAAGTTGTCACAAAGCGAAGCCGCTGGCTGGCTTCGTCTGTCGGGCCGGGGCTGATGTTTGTCGCCCAAGCCACCGACTGAGGACCGGCGTTCTCAACCACCTGCTGATCGCCGCCGGGCGCGAAGGTCGGCGGGATGTCGATCTTTTCGACGTCGATGGTAAAGGTTTGCGGGGCCGAGAGGTCGACGCCGCCGTTAGCCGTGCCACCGCTGTCGTGCAGTTGCACGCTGACCGTGGCCGTCCCCGTCAGGCCGGGCGCCGATGTGTAATTGAGCGTGCCGGTCGGCAGGCCCGTGATGGGATTCGTGGTGATCGTGATCGTGGGCGGCACAGCGCCGGCCGCCGAAAACAGATTGGGGTCGCCGGCGGTGATCTTATAGCCGACGACGAAATTGAGGCTTTGGGCCGACTCGTTGGCAGGTCCGGGGCTGAGGCCCGTAGCGAAATTCGCGACC
>DATFDL010000024.1:0-4763 GCA_035252155.1 Pirellulales bacterium
AGCTGGCCCTCGTAGGGGTTCGCCATCCGCAGCACGCCCGTGCGGTCGATCAGAAAGAACGACGGATAGTGAGGAACGGCGTAGGCGGCGGCCGACTGCGTGTTGTTGTCCAATCCCACCGGCCACGGAATGTGATTCTCCGCGACATACGCGGCCGCGCCTTCGGCGCCCTGCGTGGTGTGCAGGCCGATAATCACCAGCCCGCTTGCGGCGTACGTTTCGTGCAAGCGGCGGAGTTCGGGCATTCGTGCCAAACAGGCACCGCACCAGGTACCCCAGAAGTCGATCAAGACGACTTTGCCCCGGAAACTATCCAAGGTCGTGGCATCGCCGGCGTTCATCCAGTCGGTTACCGTCAGCGCGGGTGGGGGCTTGCCCTCCAGCGAGTTGAGATGTTCGCGCTCGTCCTCCCGACCTTCGCGCCAAAAAACGTCCGAGTTCGCCTTCGCGCGTGAGACCTGGCATCGGCCAAGAAGAAACTCAGTGAATTGAACATAAGCCAGCCGCGGATGAGCGCCGTGGAACTGTTTCGCCTTCTCGTCGGTCAGGTACGGCGAGCCGATCTTCAGGCGAACCAACCGCGGCGATCGCCCCAAGGCTTCCAGGCCCTTTTCGGTCGCCAGACACGAAATCCGGAGGGTTTCGAGGTTCGGAAGCGAACCGAGCAACTCCAATCCCTCGTCGGTCGCGATCGAGCTGGCTAATTCGAGGAACTTGAGTTTCTTCAGGGCGCACAGATGTTGCAAATCGGCGTCGGTGATCGGTTGAAGCCCGCCGATTCGCAGTTGCACCAGGTTCTGAAAACCTGCCAACTTTGCAAAGTCGTCTTTGGCCAATGGCGGGCAGTCCCATAGCGATAGTTCCCAGTCCAACGATTGAAGGTTTTCCAGCCCCTTCCAGATCGGTTCGCCATCTGCCTTCGGATCGACGTTCAAGAGGCCGACTCGTTTAAGCCGCGGCATCGTAGCCAGCGTCTCCAGGCAGCGGGTCGTCATCCGGCTGCCGGTAATCTGCACTCGCTCAATTGTCGGAGAACCGGCGAGCAAGGCGAATCCTTCGTCAGTGATCCGGGTATTCTGGATCGAAAGATCCTTGAGCGACCGCATGGCGGCGACCGACGCCATGCAGCGGTCGTCGCACTTGCCCCACAGCGGCAATCTTTCGAGGCTCGGCAGCGCGGCTAGATTCTCCGCGCCGGCGTTGCCAACTCTCACATCGCCGATAATTTCACGCAGCTTGTCGAGCGAACCGAAGTGCTCAACCACCGAGTCGTCGATAGGCGTACCGTAACAGCCGAGTCGTTCGAGTTGCGAAAGTGAGCCGAGGCACCGCAAGCCTTTCGTCGTCACGGGGGTGTTGTCGACCATCAGTTCCCGCAAATGCGGGCAGTCGGCCACTAAACGTTCGAGACCGGTGTCGGTCAGCTCCGAGCCCCGGACATCCAGTTGTTCCAAGTTCCGGCAGTTCGCGAGATGGGCCAATCCGGCGTCGGTGATCGATGGGTTGGGATCTTTGCCCCGAAACTGCAGATCGTGCGTGTAGCCATCCGCGTACACGCTGAGGGCCCGCAGGTCGCGAAGGCGAGTGACGGCGGCCAGCCCCGCGTCGGTGATCCGCGTATTCAAAGCATAGATCGCTTGGATTGATTTACTCTTCGAGAGTGACTCTAGCCCGGCATCTGTGACGCCCGTGAAACGCAAGCCGACGGTCTGCAACTCGGGCAGTGCGGCGACCGCCGCCATCGCGTCGTCGCGCACGTCGGCGTTTGCTGCCAGCCATAAATACCGCAAATGGCGGAGGCGAGGCAGGTGATTCGCGACGGCCGAAGTGAGGCCGGCATCAACAATCGAAAGGTGCCGCAAGCCGACGAGCCGCGACAGCCTTGCAAACCCCTCGTCACCCAAAGGAACACGGTCGGCGCGGAGAATGTCGATCGCATCGGCCGGCAGATCATCCAGCCAACTTGGGTCGCTTGCCGCGGTAGGATTGAGCTCCAACATGACGGCGAACCCGTCGGGGATGGCGACCTCGCCTGCCGCCGGGCCGTGGTCTTGCCAACCCTCACGGGTAGCGCCGCCCCAAGTCTCATACCCGAAATCAACGGTCGCCTGGGGCTGGATCAAAACGCTGCCCACAGCCTCGTCGGGAAAGCGGATTTTCCGCTCGGCGTGCGCCCGGCCGGCAATCGATAGCAACAGCAGAGCTACGCTGGCCGCAATGACTTGGCGCATCGGACGGCTCCGGTTGAAAATGACTGGAGGTGCGATTTGCGATCCTACCGCCGCGTCGTGGGCAACTCAAGCAGCCGAGGGTTGGCCTTCTATTAATTTCGCTGTACGCTTTCAAGGTGTACGTAAAAGGAGAATCTGATGCCCCGACGCGTCGTCAAAGACAACAACCGAATTGCACTGCGCGTGCAAGCGGCCGACAAGGCCGTGATCATGCGCGCCGTCGCCGTGGCACAGACCGATATGACGGATTTCATCCTCCGCGCGGCGCTGCGCGAGGCCAGGTCGGTGATCGAAGAACACGAACGAATCAAGCTCACTCACCGCGACAACCTGCAGGTGCTGGAACTGCTTGAAAACCCGCCTGCGCCTAACGCGAAGTTGCGAAAAGCCGCGCGCACCATGCGGAAGCGTTGCTGATCGACGCTAAGCGCCGCCGCGATGGGCCGGCTTGAAGCCTTGCGACACGAGTAACTCGGCGAAGAAGAAGGCAAAAAAATGGAGGGCAAAAAATGAAGTCAGAGAAGCACGATTAGCACCGCACCGTCTTCCCACTGCCGTGATTTTTTTGCCCTCCATTTTTTTGCCTTCCTACAGATGAGTGCACGCGTTGCGCGGCTTTGCGCACGCGGGGAATATGGTCGAGGCGCACAAAGCGATAGCCGCGCGCTTTGAGCTGGGGCACTAGGAGCTGAGTCATCTCGCAAGTGCGATTGCGAGGCCGCACGTCGTCTTCCTCCGAGCTATCGTGCAGGAGCACGATGCCGCGACCCACGCGCTCGATGGCCTGGAGATGCCGCGCGGCGCACTCTTCGGGCGAGACACACTGCCGCCAGCATTCCCAGTCTTCGGCCAGGATGTCCCAGAGGATTGGCCCGACATAGTTGGGTAGCCGCCCGTCGCGGTTGAGCGCCGCGGCCACGATGGAGCGCGGCGCGTCTTCCGGGCCGTCGGGCCGGCTCTTCTGGCGCCAGTTGCCATAGGGCGGGCGAAAATAAACCACGTCGCCATCGACATGGGGCCGGATGATCTCGTGCGTCCGTGCAAGTTCGTCCACCACGTCGCCCCCGTCGAGCGTCAGCTTGACCAGCCCGGGATGGCTATAGGTGTGGTTGCCGATTAGGTGGCCCCAGGCGTGCAACCGGGCCAATGTTTGTGGATATTGCTCGCCATGCTTCCCCATGACAAAAAACGTGGCGGCGATTCCCTCGTCGTACAAATAGCGGCCCAACTCGCTGGTGTTCGGCCCGGGACGGCCCGCGCCGTTCTCGCCGGGGCCGTCGTCGTAGGTCAGGCAGAGGGTTTTTTCGGGCAGGTCGCGACCGTAGATGCCGTGGTGGCGGAACATGCTGTGGCTCCTACGCTGGACGTCTGTAGGGAACGCCCTCCGTGGCGTTCCGCGAGCAGCGGGTAGACGTCGCGCCGCCCCACTCCGGCACGCCACAGAGGGCGTTCCCTACAGAGTGGTCGAGCAGGCACAACGATTCTTCGACGTGTGCCGGCACCACACGACGCTGGCCGATAATTCGCGGCAGCCCTGCCAGCGCCGCCGCCGCGCCGCGCGTGAAATCGCCTGCCGATCGCTCACGCGCCAATCGCGTCGTGCGCCGCAATGCTCTGAGCACGGGCCGCCGCATCCAGGCAAACCAGAGCGCGTTGCGCACCTCGTGCCAGCGCCGCCGAGATGCCTCGCGCAACGGCGAGGGATGATGATGCACTACGAGCTCGGACACATAGCACATCCACCAACCGCGTATCGCCAACTCGACCGCGACCCATTGCTCTTCGCCGCCCAGAAAAAGCCGCTCGTTGAATCCGCCGCATGCCAAAAACGCCTCGCGACGCACGACCGACGCACCGGCCAAAAAACCCAGAATCGGCGGGCCCGGCATGTCGGGCGATCTCGGCAACGGGCTACGCTCCATCACCAAACACGTCGGGTCGATCTCTTCCTCCGGGCCGACCAACACACGGGCGGTAATCAGCCCCAGCCGTGGATGGGCATCGAACAAGTCGGCTGCGCGGGCCAGCCCGCCGGCATCCCACCATGTGTCGTCGTCGCACAACGCCACGTACGGAGCGTCGAGCCACCGCAATGCCAGGTTGCGGCCCGCCGCGCCCAGATTGCGGTCGGAGCGGATGACGATCGCTTCGGGAAATTCGGCCTGAACAGCCGCCGCGGTGTCATCGGTTGATGCGTTATCGACCAGCGCGATGTGAGGCCGTTCGGGCAAGGCCGTCAATTGCCGCAATGAATGCAAAACTTCCTGGCGGCGGTTGTGCGTGAGAATGGCTACCGCAATCCGAGCATCGTGCGACACAACAAGCTTCCTGAGGTTTTTTCCTTCGACACCTACGCCCGGGATTCTGTAGGGAACGTCCTCCGTGGCGTTCCGCGAAGGGCGAATGGACGTCGCGCCGCCCCCCACGGAACGCCACGGAGGGCGTTCCCTACAGACGAATTTCCGGCTAGAAGGACGCTTGTTGTGTCGCACGACGCGCGGATTGCGGTAGCCGTTCTCACGCATAATCGCC
>DATFDL010000025.1:0-5848 GCA_035252155.1 Pirellulales bacterium
AGTCGCCAATGGGTAGTCCCGAGCCTCTGGCACGTAACGATCGGCCGAGCCTGGCGGATTTGCCGACCTACGTGCCGCCGGAGCCAGAGTTGCGCGACCATTTAGGCCGCATGACTGCGAAAACTATCGAGACTTGGGAACGATGGTACCATCAATGGCATCGTGAAATCCGCGGGTACAACCCCAACTACAGCTTTAACACGTGACGGCACGAGTTCGCGCCCCACCAGGGTCAACCTAATCGCGAGATTCGTTAGGCGGCTCGGCCGGGTCGCGTTGCGAAGGCGTAAGTAGCCACCAGACCGCGGCACATGCTGTTCCGCAAGCGAGTGCCAGTGGCCACGTGATCGTGGCCATTACGCGACCGGGGATGATTGCGAGTCGAATGTCGCCCCACAGCCAGGGCCATGCCGGCACCCAAGTGAGGTGGGGTGACTCAGAGATCTGCGACAGCAGCATGAACGGAAGGAAGGCCGCCGGCAGGATCGCTCCGAGCCCGAATGCGCGCCGCACGCCCTTGCCTTCAAATGCGAGCATTGCGGCAAGGGTCTGGAAAGGTGAACGCCAACAGCGCGAAAGCCGCTCGCGCGGTTGCAGTCGTCGTTTCGACCGTCGAGCCGATGGCCACCGACAGTAATCCGACACCGATCAGGAGCGTTCGGAGGGAGAAGCTGACCGGCTCCATTTTGGAACGTTTACGCCCAAAGGCCGGCTAGATGGGATAAAACCTCCGCCGTGGTATAGCGGCGCTCGTTCGATCGCGCGCGGCGGTCCAATTCCTCCTCGCTCACGTCGGGCGAAACAGGCTCCCACTGCGAAAGATCGATCGCCGGGACAAAGTGGCCGAAAACACGGCCCCCCGCATCACACAGCACGAGCGTATCGGTGAGATTGTGAAGCTTGGCAAGCAGTACATCATCGACAATCACGCGAGTCATTTGATCCTCCACCACTATGGTAACCATCAAGCACACCGGCTTCCATGCCGGTAGTGTCCTCGCAGTGAGTTGGTCGCTGCTGGACCCCATCCGCCTTGTGCGGATGGTGAACAAGATGGAGAGCTAGAGCCGTACCCACAACTTAGCCCTGAATAGGCCCCATCCAGCTTGCCTGGATGGTGAATAAGACGGCACTTTGGTAAATCCGCAGCCGAAAATCTGCTTCACCATCCAGGCAAGCTGGATGGGGTCGTGGTCGTTTCCGCTTTTATTGCTAGCCCACCGTCTGCTTCACCATCGAGGCAAGCTCGATGGGGTTGAGCCGACTCGTTACGACGATCACTGGCAGTTAGGAGACGAACCCAGCCAGTTAGGAAGGCTAACCGACGCCAACTACATGAGAGCGATCGAATCGCTACAATTCAGGCATGGCCCTGCCCCGCATCCAATTCAAGCTGCGGACGATCTTTTGGCTCACGACCGCGGTGGCGATGCTCTGTGCCACGGCGCAAGTCGAGGCGGTCAGCCTGCCGCCGGAGCCGGCGGCGAAATTCGCCGTTTTTCTCTGGATTGTGATGGCCACGCTGGCCATTTTCGATTCCAAACAGCCCCAGGATTTCCAACGCCCGCCGCCTGCGGATCGTGAATTGCACCAAGCTGAGGGATCAAAAACAGGCCGGCGAACGTCTACAATGGTAGAATAGAGGCAACCCCCACCTGAAGGTCTTCGCATGGCAGCCGGAACTTCTACGCCCGTGTCGAACCATCCGCGCCCCACGCCCCCCAACGGCGTCGATGGCAAGCTGGTCGAGTTCGACCAGTATATCGAGTCGCAGATCCACCGCACCCGCCGCCAGGTGAAGGGCGTCGATCTGTCGACTTCGTTGATGCTGCTGGCGGTCGGCACGCTCGTCTATCTGATGCTGGTGGCCCTGGCCGACCATTGGCTGGTTTCGGGCGGATTGGGCTTTGCCGGGCGGCTGACGGCCTTCCTGGTGCTCGCCGCCGGCGTGACCTTCTACGTGGCGTGGCGAGTGGCCCCGCTGCTGGTGCGGCGAATCAATCCGGTCTATGCGGCCCATACCATCGAACGCAGTCGGCCGGGCATCAAAAACAGCCTGATCAATTTTCTGCTGCTCCGCTCCAGTCCCACGGGACTCGCCCCGCGCGTCTACGAGGCGATGGAGGCGCAAGCCGTCAACGCGCTCACCGCGGTCCACAGCGACGTGCCGGTCGATCGCAAGCCGGTCATCCGCTTGCTGCTGGCGTTGATGGGCGTCGTCTTCTGCCTGGCACTGTACGCCATCATCTCGCCCAAAAGCCCGTTCGCGTCGTTTCGGCGCGTGGTGGCGCCTTGGTCCGACGTCGCCTCGCCCACGCGAGTGAAAATCTCCGACGTGCAGCCGGGCGACGCCACCGGTTTCCACGATCAGCATGTGGCGGTCAGCGCCGAAGTGTCGGGCGTTCGCTCCGGCGAAAGCGTGACGCTCTATTACTCGACGCTCGACGGCCAGGTGATTCGCCGGCCGGCGCCGATGAGTCTGCCCGAAAACAGCTATCGCTTCACCGCCGAGCTGCCGCCTGACAGCCTCGGCCTGCAGCAAAATCTGGAGTATTGGATCGAAGCGGGCGACGCCGCCTCGCCGCATTTTCAGATCAAGGTCGAGACTCCGCCCTCGATCGTGGTCGACGAGCTCGTGTATGAGTATCCCAAGTATTCGGAGCTGCCGCCGCAACGGGTTGCGAAGCAAGGCGACATCCAGGCGCTCGAAGGCACGCGAGTCTCGCTGGCCGCCGCCGCCAATCAGAACATCCGCCGGGCCGATCTCGACTTTGAATGCGACGGGCGGAACGATCTGACGATGAAAACCGACGGTCGCCGGGCCAGCGTCGCTTTCACGTTGGGACTCGACGCCAAAACCAACCGGCCCGAGCACGAGACCTATCAACTTCGCTTTACGAACGGCGATGGGCACGAGAACCCAAAGCCGATTCGGTATACGATCGATGTCATCCGCGATTTGCCGCCGGAGGTCGAGCTGGTCGAGCCGCAACTCGACCCCACCGAAGAGACTCCGCTGAAGGCGGGCAGTCCGTTCCGCCTAACGGTGCGGGCTTCGGATCCCGACTTTAAGCTGGCAGCAGTCAAACTACACGCGCGGCGAACGGGGCTGCGGCTGCTCGAAGAAAAGCTGCTGGCCGAGCCGCGGGCCGGCGAGTTCACCCGCGATTTCATCCTCGATAGCCGCACGCTGGCCCTCAAGCCGGGCGACAGCATCGAGCTCTGGGCGAGCGCCGACGATAACAAGCAGCCCGAGGCGAATCACGTCGAAACGCCGCACTACACGCTGCGCATCACATCGCCCGACGCTCGGCCCCAGCCCGATCAATTGGCCAAGAACGATCGGCAGCGGCAGCCGAACGATCGCGATCAGCAACCGCGCGACGATCAGCCAAAGCAACCGGCCGAGCGAAACGCCGACGACCGGCAGCAGCAGGATCAACAGCCGGGCGAAGAAGGACAACAAGGCGGCGCCCAGGGCGAGCAAAAACAAAACAAGCAGCAACAGCAAGGCGGCCAGAACGACGAGGCCCAAGAGGGCGGCGAGGGCGAGCCATCGGGTAAGAAAGACGACGCCCGCGGCGCGAAAGGAAATAACAAGGATACGGGCGGCGACAACTCGCGCGAAGCCAACGAAGGCGAAGGGCAAGGCAAGCAGGGAGAAAACGCTGAGCGTCAGGGCGAGGGCGGGCAGCCGTCGGACGAGCAGCAGCGGGTCGATCCAAATCGCGATCCCGGCAAGGCGTTTGAAAAGATCCTCGAACACCTGAACAAAGACCAGCAGCAGGGCGACAAGAACCAAGAACAACCGCCGCAAGACAGCGCCGGCCAAGAGCAGAATCGCGACAAGAGCAACGACGCCGAGCAGTCGGGCAAAAACGCCGGCCAAGATCAACGTTCGCAGCAAGAGCAGCGGCCGGAAGGCAAAGAGAACCAGACCGGTGAGCGCCAGCCCGGCGACCAACAGTCGACTCAGGAACAAAACGGCCAAGACCAATCGGCGGCGGGTGAGAAACAAGAAGACGAGCCCGGCAATCAAGTCGCGCCGTCGGGCGGCAAGCAGCGGCAATCTGCGGGCAAACCGAAGCAGGCCGGCGATGAGCAGCGTGCCAAGGACGAAGGTAAGAGCGTCGAGCGAAACCTCGCCCAAAAGAAGGAAAAGAACGACGACGCGCGTGACGGCCAATCGCCCGACGATCAGGCCGACGGCCAGCCCGATGAAAAGCAAGCGGCAAAGCCCAAGCCCAAGCCCGGCAAGGAACAAACCAACGCTGGGCCGGGCGATGATGAGGGCGACAAAGCCGAGGGCGAGCAAGCCCAGGGCGACATGCCGCGGCCGGGCGGAAAGACCGGCAAGCAGTCGTCCGACGGCGATCAGCAGCAGGCCGAAAAATCGGGCGAACGAAGCAACGCCGGAGAGCAGCGTAAGCCGCAGGTGGGCGACGGCAAACAGCCGAATCGCGAGGCCGAAGACGGCGACGAAAGCGCCAAGCCCGCCGACGGCGAGCAAGAGCCGCAGAAGGGCGAGGGCGATCAGGCCAGCGGCTTCGGTGAGAAGGACGAGAAGAGCCCGCGCGAACACGGTCCCGATCGCGAGCACAAAGGCGGCGATCCCGATTCGAAGAACAAAGGCGACGGCGGCGCGGGGCAAGAGGGCGAAAGCAAGCGCGGGGCAGCCTCGCCCATGAACCCCATGCAGGCCAAGGAAAAGAAACAGACCAGCGATCCCGAGAAGACGCGGCCCTTGGAAGACGAAGATCCCGCGGCAGCCAGCGAAAGCAAAAAGTCGTCCGATTCAAAAGGCGAGCAGAGCGGCGATCAGGCCGGCGGCGGCAATGCCAGCGGTGGGCAGCGGTCGAACAGTTCCGGCGTCGGCTCGGCGGGCCAGAACACCGCTTCGGAAGAAGGCGGCGGTCAAAGCCCGGAAAAAGGCAAAGGCCCCACCGGCACGCGCGGCGGCGACCAGACCAAGGGCGACGAGCCAGCCGAGGGCGGCAAGGCTTCCGACGAAAAGGGCGCCGGCAGCCACCAGCGCGACGGCGGCGATAAGCAGGGCGGTCCGGATCAGGCCCCGCCCGAAGGCGCCGACCTGCGCGGCCACTCGAACGACGAACCGACGCAGCCCCGCGACAAATCTTCGGCCGATCGAGAAAACTCCGGCCAGCCGAAGCAGGGCCAATCCGCCGACAACGACGGCGCCCAGCGCAAGCAACCGAAGTCCGATTCGCAGCAGCGCCCCGGCGGGCAGCCCACGCCCAGCGACAAGGGCGGCAACGACGTTCAGCCTGGCAAGCCGCCCAGCGCCGGCCGCGCCAATCCCACGGGTGGCGGTGGCCCGCCCCCGGGGTCGGAAGAGACGCCGCCGAACGCCGCGGGCGACAACAGCGAGCCGGGCGGAGACGATCCCAAGCTCGAATACACCCGCAAAGCGACCGACCTGGCGCTGGAGAAGCTGCAAGATCAAGTTGCGAACGACAAGCTCGATCCCGAGTTGCTCGAAAAGCTGAAGTGGACGCCTGAAGACATGCAGCGTTTTCTGAAGCAGTGGCAGCAGCTCAAGCACGCGGCCGAAGAATCGGGTCCGCGCAGCGACGCCGCCCGCGAGCTCGACGAAGCCCTGCGCAGCCTCGGCCTGCGTCCGCGCGGCGCCGCGCTGGAAGGGGGCCGGCCCACGGGCAAAAATGTGAGCGGACTGCGTGAAGGCCAGCGCACCGCTCCGCCGCCCGAGTATCGCGAGCAGTATCGCGAGTTCAGCAAGGCCAAGGCGCAGGGACTGAAAAAGTCGAAGTAGCCCCCGCCCTCGTAGAACGGAATTTATTCCGTTTGTATTCTTAACGGTCTGTCGGGA
>DATFDL010000026.1:0-9902 GCA_035252155.1 Pirellulales bacterium
GGCCTGCCGATACCAGGGGCCATACTTGAAGGTCAACACACCCGGCCCCGGCAGCACCGGTATGCTGTATCGGCCCTCGGCATCGCACTTGGCTGACGCGGCCGCTTGATTGACGGCCGGCAGTTGGCCGATCCGTTCGACGTGTTTATTTCCAAACAAGGGATGATACTCGACGGTGGCCTCGTTCGGTTCTCCGTTGGGGCTCGTGGTAACGCGTCCCTGGACCGCAATGCCGCGCGACAGTTCGATATCGGCGATGATGGGGTCCAGGCCCGGCGTATCGGAGATATTAAGCATAGTCCCAAAATACGGCATGTTTTCAGGCATGATACGCACCTGATATTGCTGGGCTTTGGGATGCCCGATTAGCTCGTAGTGTCCCTGTGCGTCGGTGGTGGCTTCAAGCCCGGCGCCGCTGAAGCTGCGGACGGAAATACCCGGCAGCGGCTGGCCGCCTTTCTCGCGGACCGTGCCCACGATCTTTCGCGACGGCCTGGCTAGAAACTCAAACGCCGCACCATATGTTTTCGCGGCACCCCATCCCGGACCAGTTTGAGGCGGCTCGATCGGATCAATTTCGCGCGTCAACGCACGGAGAAAAACGTGCTCGACTTCGTCGGCGGTTACGAGCATTTGCACCACGCGTTCGCCGCCGATGCCGGCGAGCGTGAAACGTCCCTCGTCATCGGTCATCGCGGTGTCGCGCATGCCGGGAAAGCTCGACCGCCCTAAGCGGCTTGATTGCATCGCGCGGTCGCCCCTTAGGCCTCCGCGCAGCTCTTTGATGTAATCGTCGAGGCCACCGTCTGGCGCAGACACCGTCGAAAGCTTGACCTTGGCGCCCACCACCGGGCGGCCTTCGAGCGTGAGAATCCGTCCGTGGATCGGCACGTCTTTCAGAAGCTTGATTGTCAGATTTCCGTCGGCGTCGGTCTTGCTGGCTTGAACCCATTCAAAGCCAAATCCTTCGGCCACGGCGGTAATGGCGGCGGTCGACCACGGATCGGGCGTGTACGATGTATCGAGCTGCGACTTATCGACACGGAACTCAAACCGCCCGTCCTCGCCGCTTTCGCCCAGCAGTTGCGGCTGCACCTTGGCGACGTTGGGATAGCTCAGAAACAGCTTCGCATCGGCCTGCGGCTTGCCATCGGGCGTAAGCACCCGTCCGCGAGTGACCGCAATGTTGTCTCCTGCGGGCGGTGGCTGTTTTGCGTCGGCAGGCGTGGCGCCGGTTTCGTCCGACGACTTTTTGCGCGATTTGGCCGAGCCGGTTTCGGGCGTCTTGTGCGCCGCGGGTTCTGCGCCTGTGTCGCTTGCTGTCGCGGCAACGGCTGAATTTTCGTCGTCGGCCGAGATGGCTGGGCGCAAAGTAGGAATGGAAAGCAATGCGGCGATGGTCAACGTGACGGTAGTAATGGCCAGCCGGCGGCGGTGCGAACAACGCAGTTCAACGTGAAAGCCGCGATCCAAGAGCGTCAGCACGCGATGCTTGAGCTGCGAAGGCCGCTCCCAAAGGGCCAGCGAGCCATCCAGGCCACGGGGCAAAACGGCGGGCGAAGTGCGCGCCCAGCTTAGCAGCACTTCGGCGTAGGCCACGCGCCCGCCGCAATCGGCCGCCGCGGCATCGGCCAACTCTTCCTGGGCCGTGCGAATGGTCTTTCGCAACCACCAAAACAGCGGCTGGCAGGCCAAGAGCGGCAACAACAGTCGCAGCAGGGCCAGCAGCCACAAGTCGCCATGACGGATGTGCGCCCATTCGTGGGCGATGGCCGCCTCGACGTCGGCGCCGGGCGCCGTGCGCGCGCACGATTGCGGCAAGACGATCGCCGGCCGGAATAGAACCATCGCCAGCGGAAGCGTCGTATCGCCGCTGACGAGTAATTGCGGCTTGTGCCGCGGTGCCCCCACGATGCGATCAAGAACGCTGCACAGTTCAGGGCCCGCGGCTCGCGCGCCGCGACGCACGCGGGCTGCCTGAATCGTGCCCAGCAGCAGCCAAACACCCGCCCAGCCGGCGCCCGCGAGGATAAAAGCTCCCGCAACTGCGGGCCAGTTGACCAGATTGGCAGCACTCGACGTGACCGCATTCGGCTGCGGCCTAGCGCTCGGCGGGTCAGCCTGCGGCGCTTGGCGGACGTCCGCCGCAAGCGGCGCCTGGCCCGGCGCGGGAACCAGCTCGTGATCGCTCCGTTCCGGCAGCGCCGAATTGTTAACCGTTAACAGTTGGTCCGAAGCGCCGGCAGATGGCGATGCTTCAACAATCTGCGGCGAGGCATGGCGCGACGCCGTCGGCCGCCAGGCCATGCGCGGCCAGCCAGGTAGCACCGTCAATAGCGCCAACAGGGTCAACCCAACGGCTGCCGAGCCGCCGATCGCCCGTCTCCGGGCAGGCTGCCTGACGCGGATCATGCAGAGCGTCACGGCAAGCAACAACGCGCCCGCCGGCAAATGAAAATCGATACCCCACCAGCCGAGTCTTTCAAGCAACGGAAGCATGGCTGTGCTCGCTAGGAGAGATCAAGGAAACGTGACTACGACACTTTTCGCTTCTTCTGCTTCGTCCGTTTGGCCGCGGCGATCATCTGCTCAAGTTCTTCAAGCTCCGCCGCGCTGGGCCGGCGCGATTCCAGGGCGCGGGCCACGTATTCGCCCATCGCCCCGTCGAACACCGAATCGAGAAACCCGCGGGCCAGCGTGCCCAAAGTGCGGTCGCGCTCGACGCAGGCCCGATACAGATAAGCCTTGCCCGACGCCTCGTGCTCGACCAGCCCCTTCTGCTCCATGATTTGCAAGAGCGACAGCACCGTGGTATACGCCAGGCCGCCGTCGCCGGGGCGGAGCGTCTCGTGGATTTCGCGCACGGTGGCCTGGCCGCGCTGCCAGAGAATCTTGAGGATCTCCAGTTCGCGGCCCGTGGGGAGGGGCGTTGTCATGTGCGGCCTTGCTACTAGGCGGTTAGTACCAATGCCTGTGATGATACTAGGCGGCTAGTAGAAGTCAAGCCCCGGGGAAAGTAAAAATGCAAAATGCAAAAGCCAAAACCGCGTTTGCTGCCCCGCGACGGGGGCTATAGAATTGTCGGGTCGGGCGTTTCTCTCCCTCTGTTTGCAAGGAACCGCGTTGTCTACCGCCAAACCGAAAAGTCTCGGCGACGTGCTGCAGGAGTTCAGCCACCATCGCCGCTTGATGCAGGAGGAATTGCAAAAGATCATCGTCGGCCAGGATGACGTGATCGAGCAACTCTTTGCCGCCATCTTCACCCGCGGGCACTGCCTGCTGGAGGGTGTGCCCGGCCTGGCCAAAACGCTGATGGTCAGTACGCTGTCGCGCATTCTCGACGTGCAGTTCAAGCGCATCCAGTTTACGCCCGACCTGATGCCCTCAGACATCACGGGCACGAACGTGCTGGAAGAAGACGAGCACGGCAAACGCAACTTCCGGTTTGTCGAAGGGCCGGTGTTCACCAACATTCTGCTGGCCGACGAGATCAACCGCACGCCGCCCAAGACGCAGGCCGCCTTGCTGCAGGCCATGCAAGAGCGGGAGATTTCGGTCGGGCAGCAGACCTACTCGCTGCCTGATCCGTTCTTCACCATCGCCACACAAAATCCGATCGAGCAAGAAGGCACCTATCCGCTGCCTGAGGCGCAACTGGACCGCTTCATGTTCAACATCAAGGTGCGTTATCCGTCGCTGGAAGACGAAGAGCGCATCCTGGCATCGACCACGCGGGGCGAGCGACCCGAGGTGCGCAAGGTGCTTTCGAGTCGGGCGATTCTGAATCTGCAGAAGCTGGTCAACTCGGTGGCCGTGAGCGACTACATCATCAAATACGCCACCCGCATCGTGCGGGCCACGCGGCCCGACGACGCGGCCCCGCCCTTTGTGCGCGAGCTGGTCGACTGGGGCGCTGGGCCGCGGGCCGGGCAGTTTTTGATTCACGGCGGCAAGGCCCTGGCCGCCATGGAGGGTCGCTTTTCAGTGGCCATCGACGACATCCGCAAGGTGGCCATTCCGGTGCTGCGGCACCGCATCAGCACTAATTTTCAGGCCCAGGCCGAAGGCATGACCAACGACAAGATCATCGACCGGCTGCTGGCGGAGCTGCCCACGCCGGAGATACCAAAATTCGAGACATAAACGGCAACATGGCGCCTATGGCTCTGTAGGGAACGCCCTCCGTGGCGTTCCGCGCGGGGCGGGACGACGTCTACTCGCCCTTCACGGAACGCCACAGAGGGCGTTCCCTACAGACCACGGAAGCGCGTACTACGAGAGTCAGATCCCTAACACCCGCGAGGTCCGCATGGACGAGCAGCTTGGAAGTTACTGTCGTCCGCCTGAAGGGCCGCAGGCTGTCGAGCAGGTCGTAGGGCAAGTCGACAGCCAGGGTTTGGCGAGGCCACGCGCGGCGTCGAGCAGTCGCGCACGCGTGTTCCTTGTCGCGCTGCTGGGTGCCATCATCGGGATCGTCATCGGGGGCTTACTTGGTCATTCGATTATCAGCGTACCCGACAAAAAAGAGGCGATGGAAGCTCCGCTGGGGCTGGGTCTCATCGCCTGGTTCATGGCAATCGCGGTTCGATTCATTGGCGGATTGATCGGCATGGGGATCGGCGGAATTGTCGGCAGTATCACCGGAGCGGTTTATGCCGCCGGACGTTCGGCGCGGTAATGGGACCAAGAATAACCCGAGTTTGTGAGAAATCGTGCGGGCGGTTCTATCGTTACTCGGCAGCCACCCTTGGATTTTTTAAGGCATGGCTCGGGCGTTCAATGGTAGGATGAACGCATGCGAGCGCAGGGTTAGACTAGAACGGAACCCGTGAAACACCTCGTTTCGATTGTTAAGGGATCCTTAATTGGGATGCTCGCCATCGTTGGATATGTGAGTGCGAGAGATCGAACTCCATTGAACGCCCGAGCTATGCCTTAAAAAATCCAACCTTCCAATTGGCCAGTCGTCCCCGACAGGATAGAGTACCGATGCCTGCCGCCGAAAAGTATCTGAAGCCCGAGGTCATTCGCCAGATCAGCCGGCTCGATCTGCGCGCGCAGTTCATCGTCAAAGGCTTTTTGCAGGGACTTCACGCCAGCCCGTTTCATGGTTTTTCGGTCGAGTTCAGCGAGCACCGCAAATACACCGTCGGCGACAACCCGCAAGATATCGACTGGCTGGTCTACGCCAAGACCGATAAGTACTACGTTAAAAAGTTCGAAGCCGAGACCAACATCACCGGCTACCTGGTGATGGATCTGAGCCGCTCGATGGCCTACACCTATCGCCAAGAGCTGACCAAGTTCGACTACGCCATCTGCCTGGCCGCGGCGCTGTGCTATTTGATGGTCCACCAGCAAGACCCGGTGGGATTGATCACGTTCGACGAAAAAATCCGCGACAGCCTGCCGCCCCGCTCGAAGCGGACGCAGTTGGGCAATGTGCTGTCGCTGCTGGCCAATCTGCGGCCGCAGGGCAAAACCGAAATCGCCAAAAGCCTGGTGCAGATCGCCGCCATGCTCAAGCATCGCAGCCTGGTGATGCTCTTTTCCGATCTGTTGGCCGATCCCGAGCCGATCATCCGGGCAATGCACCGCCTGCGGCACGGCGGCCACGATGTGATCTTGTTTCACATTCTCGATGAAGCCGAGGTGCGGTTCCCGTTCGACGGCATCGTCGAGTTCGAGGAGCCCGAAAGCAAGGAAAAGCTGCAAGTCGACGCCAGCGGCTTTCGGGCCGATTATCTGGCCGAGGTGCGCAGCTTTTGCGATCGCTACCGCCGCGAATGTTTTCAGAGCGGAATTGATTACGTGCAGCTCGATACGAGCATGCAATTCGATAAAGCGCTGGTCGAATATCTGGTGAGCCGGCGAGCGCGAGGATAGTCGTCAGTTTTTGTGGCGACGTATTGGTTCCGGCCGCCGCGTCATCAGCGTTTGCTTGTATTTCGTAGTTTTCACAGTCGGTTCGGTCTTCGCATATTCCAGACAGTGTCTGGACAATTTGCCAATCTACCGGCACGCAGTCAACCGCCCTATAATACGTAGGTAAGTGATTGACGAGGATTGAAATGACGCTCGACACCTTTCGCGACCTGTTGGCTCAACAGCCATTTCGTCCGTTTCGGCTAGTCATGTCGAGCGGGCAAGCGTACGACGTGCGACATCCCGAAAACGCAATGCTCACCAGGAGCGATTTACTGGTAGGCACCGAGCTGGCCAACGACGGAGTGCCCGCACGGTTCAAGATCTGTTCTCTGCTGCACGTGACGTCGATCGAGCCGCTCCCGGCAGGGACGAGCTCACCGCGTGATAATGGTAACGGCGAAGCCTAGTGGTGTGTTCGAGCACCGCAGCGCGGTGATTTTTTTTCATGGGTTTAGCCAATCCTGCCCTACTGTTTGGTCTGCTCGCGGCGGCGGCGCCGATCGTGCTGCATCTGGTCATGCGGCAGCAGCCGGTACACCTGGAGTTTCCGGCACTGCGCTTCGTGCAAGTCCGCGAGAACGCCAATCGCCGCAAGATGAACCTGCGGCATCTGTTGCTCTTGCTGCTGCGCATCGCGGCGCTGTGCCTGCTGGCGTTTGCCTTGGCAAGGCCGAGCATCAAAGCTTCGGGCGTGATTGGCGATCAAGAAGCGCCGGTGGCTGCCGCGCTGGTCTTCGATACCAGCCCGCGGATGGACTACAAGAGTGAAAACCAAACCCGGCTCGAGGCCGCGCAAGACACCGGCCGCTGGCTGCTCAAACAGTTGCCCGCCGAAAGCCTGGTGGCGGTGCTCGACTCGGCGCAGAGCCAGCCGGTGTATCAGGTCGATCTGGGCGCGGCCCAAGCGCGCCTCAACCGGCTCGAAACCACGTCGGCGCCTAAACCCCTTTGGGAGGTGTTGACTGCGGCCGTCGAGTTGCTCAAGAAGGGTGAGCCGCAGCGCGAAGAGGTGCCCGAACGCAAAGAGATTTATGTCTTCACCGATTTGGCCCGGCGGCAATGGGACCCTACGGCCGCGGCGGTGCTGCGGCAGCGGTTGGCCGAGTTGACTGGGTTGGGCATTTACATCATCGACGTCGGAGCGAAGGAGCCGCGCAATCTGGCCCTGGGTGAACTGCGGCTCTCCGCCCAATCGATCACCCGCAATCATCCCTGGTCGATCGCCACCGAGCTGGCCTCGACGGGCGAGGCCGCCGAACGCGCCGTGGAAGTGTATCTATTCGAGGGCGACGACCAAGAAAAACGCGCTGAGGAGCACGTCAAGGTCGAGGCCGATCAATCGCAAGGCGTCGAGTTCGCGCTCGGGCCCCTCGACACCGGCACGCATCAGGGTTTTGTGCGTCTGCTCGGCACCGACGGGCTGGCCGTCGATGATCGGCGGTGGTTCACCATCGACGTGCGGCCGCCTTGGAAGGTGCTGATCGCGGCGGCCCCGCCGGCCCGCGGCCGGGCGTTTTACCTTACGGCGGCGTTGGCCCCCCCGCGCCTGCTACAAACCGGTCAGGCCCGTTTCGATTACGAGGTGGTGCCGCTGGCCGAGCTGGCTCAGCAGCAGCTCGAAGCGTATTCCGCCGTCTGCCTGCTCGATCCCGGTTCGCTGCCCGGCGAAGACTGGGATCAGCTTTACCGCTATGCAAGCTCGGGCGGCGGCGTGGCGATCTTCTTGGGATCGGCCGGCCGGCCCGAAGCCTTCAAAGAACCCAAGCCGCAACGGCTGCTGGCCGGCGAGCTTAGCCAACGCCCCGCGCTCTATCCCGACGGCGAGATGTACCTGACGATCGCCAACGAGCAGCATCCGATGATGGCCAAGTTCCGGCCTTATCAGGGCACGGTGCCCTGGGAGTCGCTGCCGGTCTATCGGTATTGGCAGTTGCACGAGCTGGCCAAGGGCGCCGCGACGATCGCGATGTATCGCAACGGCCAGCCGGCGATTGTCGAGCGCGTGGTCGGCAAGGGGCGGGTAGTCACCATGACGACGCCCATTTCCGGCGGTCCCGATGCTTCGGAAGACAACCGTTGGAACGACTTGGCCACCGGTTTCGAGAACTGGCCGTTTCTGGTGCTGGTCGATCAGATGTTCGCCTATCTGGCGGGCAGCACCGAAGGGCAATTGAATTATTTGGCCGGCGAGACCGCGGTGTTGCGCCTGCCCGCCGAGCAGCAAGTGACAACGTATCTGCTGGCGACACCGCTCGGCGATACCTATCGCCAATCGGCTGATCCGAAGGAGCGGTCGATCATCGTCACGGCCACCGAAAAGCTGGGCAACTACCGCGTGACGGCGGGCGGCGAGTCGGGCGGGCTCGACCGCGGATTCAGCGTCAATCTGCCGGCCTCGGCCAGCGACCTGCAGCGCATCGACGATGCGCAATTAAAAGAAGTCTTCGGCGAAGTGCCGTTCCAGTTGGCGCACGACCGCGAGCAGATCGACCGCGAGTTGAGCGCGGGTCGCGTGGGGCGCGAGCTGTTTCCGCTGCTCATTGCCCTGGTGGCGATCGTGATGGGCGTCGAGCACGTGCTGGCGAATCGGTTTTATCGAGAGCATCGAATTCAACCCGCTCGACGCGAGGGTAGTTGACTTGCAGGCTCTTGCACAAAGACCCCTCAACGCGGAACAAAAATCCGATCCCGGTCGCGGTATTCACCGCCCGTGATGCCGAAGAGCACGTCAGCAATGTCGGCGGCAACGCGTCTTCGATATTCCGTGCTGCGCTCAAAGCGCCTCTTGTCGGCGAGCGTCAACACGGGAAGTTTGCCCGGAGCCCAATCGTTGAGGGTCGTTTGCAGCGACGTTTCTCCATCGTCGTTCCGGTTATCAGTGAACAGTACCCAGCCGTCATGCTGACACCGCTGCCAGAGAGTGCGGTCATCAACCTCGGGCGGGAGACCGATATCCTTGAGCGTAACAAGCTCGAGCCCTAGTTCGGCAAGCAGGTCCAAAAGACCATCGCGTTCGAGGAGTTGCTGGATCCGTCGCAAATGGCCTTCGAGGTTGACATCGGCGAGCAATCCGCGCACGTTAATGTTGCTCCGAGGCGCGCGGCGACTGACCAGCCAGCCAGGCGTCGAACGTCGGAAATCCCGTGGCTTGCTCCGCCTCAGCCATTGCCGCATCGGCCGCGTCGCGACGCGCGCGCCACTCCTTGAACTTGAGCAATCGCTCGTGCGTGTTTTTGAGTTGCTCGACAAGCTCGGGCGGATTGCCGCGGGCCAATCGGGCCTCGATCTCGCGGTGCCGGGCAAGCACTTCGTCGGCGTGGTTCAGTACATACGCGCGTGCAGCGGCCACTTGGTCGACCGTCAAGCCATAGAGATTCGCGATATCCGTTTCGGCCACGGTGCCATCGAGCAAATACGGAAGCAGATTGTAAACCGTGATCCGCGTGCCGACTATTTCCGGGCCGCGCCCTCGGTTGTGAATCAAATCAGCCGACATGACATGTCCGCCTCTGCATCGGTCCCAGCCACGCCACAACGCTCCCCAGACACACAGTATAGCAGATGCGCGGCCACCGGCGGAGGGAGAGGCGTCACTGATTTTGGTTTGCACGATGTCCGCTTGTTCCAGCAGTGCGGCGGAAAGCGCAGAAACGTTCAAGGACGCTCCCTACAGACGCTTCGACCTAAATCGCGTAATCTGGTGGATAGGGCGACGATATCGCACGCCCGTCATCCGAAACTACGTACTCGCCGCCATGCCCACCGGTATCTTGCGACTCTCGATTTCGCCCGTGATCGGCTGGTGGCTGGTGGCGGCGCTGGCACTGGTGCTGCTGGGGCTGCTTTATCTGGGGCCGGCCCGCAGCCGCACCTCGGGCCTGCGGCGTGGCGTGCTGGCCGGGCTGCGGCTGTTGGTCATTCTGCTGTTGATTTTCGCCATGCTGCGGCCCACGCTGGTGTGGACCCACATCACC
>DATFDL010000027.1:0-12825 GCA_035252155.1 Pirellulales bacterium
CGGGGTGGGCCGGCCACAAGGGCCGGGGCTACCTGCGCGTGAATGACTTCACTACGATGAGCACGTGGCAGACAACCCCGATTGGCGCCCGCTGTATCCCTTCAACTCGCATTGGCTCGATCTGGCTGGGCTGCGCTACCATTTCCTCGACGAGGGACGGGGCGCGCCGCTGCTCTTGGTGCACGGCAACCCCACCTGGTCGTTCTACTGGCGGGATTTGATCAAACCGCTGCGCGAGCAGTTCCGAGTGATCGTGCCCGACCATATCGGCTGCGGGCTGTCGGATAAGCCGCAACACTACGAGTATCGCCTGGCGCGGCACATTGAGAACCTGCGGCGGCTGATCGAGCGGCTCGATTTGCAAGATGTCACGCTGCTGGCCCATGACTGGGGCGGGGCGATCGGGCTGGGAGCGGCCGTGGCCGAGCCGGAGCGGTTTGGCCGGCTGGTGCTCTTCAACACGGCGGCGTTTCGGTCGCGGCGAATACCGTGGAGAATCCGCCTTTGCCGTACGCCCGTGCTGGGCCGGCTGGCGGTACAGGGGCTCAATGCCTTCGCACGCGCGGCGTTGACGATGGCGGTGGCCAAGCCGCAACGAATGACGCCCGCCGTTCGGGCCGGATTATTGGCGCCGTATGACGCATGGTCGAACCGCGTGGCCATTCACCGCTTCGTTCTCGACATTCCCCTCTCGCCCGCACATCCCAGCTACGCTACCTTGGAAGGCATCGAGCGGGGCCTGCCGAAGCTAAGCGGTCGGCCGACCATGTTCATTTGGGGAATGCGCGACTGGTGTTTCACGCCGCATTTTCTGGAGCAGTTTCTGGAGTTTTTTCCGGCGGCCGAGGTGCATCGCTTCGACGACGCTTCGCACTACGTGGTCGAGGACGCGCATGAGCGGATCGTGCCGCTGGTTTACGACTTCGTGGGGAGACATGGCGGCCACGAGCCAAAACAAAGAGTTCAGGGTTCAGGGTTCAGGGTTCAGGAAGAGAAACCAGGCGCGACCGGTCAGGGTTCACGCTAGCCCTGATCTCTGGGATCCGGCCTCCCGACTGCTGCTGAACCCTGAACCCTGAACCCTGAACCCTTTGACGCCGATGTCCGCCCTATCTCTTGGTCAACTTGCCGGCCTGGCATGCCTGTGGGAAGCCACAGCCAGCAAGCCGGGCAACGTGCATCGCGCGGCCGATTTTGAAGACGTCACGTTTGTCGATTTCGCTGTCAGCGCGCTGGCGATCCAGCCCGTCTTCGATCGTGCCGCCCCCGGCGCACGACTTGGGGAGATTGTTCTCGACGCGATCTCGGCGACGCGACAGGCAGTCGGCACTAATACGAACCTGGGCACGGTGCTATTGCTGGCGCCGTTGGCGATCGCCGATGAGCCAATTGCCGCGGGAGTTGCGCGCGTTGTGCACAGCCTCGACCAGCATGATGCCACGCTCGTGTACGATGCCATTCGCCTGGCCCAGCCGGGCGGAATGGGCCACGTCGAAAAAGCCGACGTGAGCGGGCCGCCGCCCGACGATTTGCTGGCCGCCATGCGCCTGGCCGCCGATCGCGACCTGGTCGCGCGTCAATACGTCAACAACTTTGCCGAAGTGCTGGAAGTGGTCGTTCCGGCAATCGGCGACGCGCTGGGCCAAGCCTGGCCGCTGGGTGAAGCGATCGTGCATGCCCAGTTGCGCCTGATGAGCCAATTTCCTGATAGTTTGATTGCGCGCAAATGCGGCCCGGCGGTGGCGCGGCAATCGGCCGCGATGGCTGCCGCGGCCTTGGCGGCCGGGCGGCCGGGCGACGAAGCCTATCACCGCACCCTGGCCGATTTCGATTTCTGGCTGCGGGCCGACGGCCACCGCCGCAACCCCGGCACCACCGCCGACCTGATCGCCGCCGGTTTGTTCACCGCCCTGCGTCAGGGCATAATCAAGCTGCCTGTGCGGTTCTATGCGACCACGTAGAACGGAATTCATTCCGTTCCGATCGACGAGAGAAAACGGAATGAATTCCGTTCTACAAAGAAATGCCTTGCAAAACCTGGACATTGATCGATACGGCTCGCGATCTTTTCGTGGACGAGCTTGCGCTCGGTCCGGCAGACGTCGGTCAAAGCAGCGGCAGTTTTTCGCTGCGGAAGCGCGTCTTGCGGGGCGGCCTGCGAGACGGCATCAACGTGGTCGAGATCGACAACGGCCGGCTGCGGGCCACCGTGCTGTGCGACCGCGGCATGGGCCTCTGGCGCGTCTGGCATGGCGATCTGGAAATCGGCTGGCCGTCGCCGGTGCAGGGACCAGTGCATCCCAAGTTCGTGCCGCAGGACGAAGCGAGCGGCATCGGCTGGCTCAACGGTTTCGACGAATTGCTCTGCCGGTGCGGGCTGGAGTCGAACGGTCCGCCCGAATGGTCGCCAGACGGCAAGCTCAAACACACGCTGCACGGGCGTATCGCCAATCGACCGGCGCACCGGGTCGAGGCCACGATCGACGGCGAGCGGGGCGAGCTGTGCGTCTGCGGCGAAGTTGACGAGGCGCGGCTGTTTGGCAACAAGCTGCGGCTGGGCTCGACCGTGCGGACCGAGTTCGGCTCGTCGAAGCTGACGATCGTCGACGAGATCAGCAATCCCTGGTCGCAGCCCGCCGAGCTTGAGCTGCTCTATCACATCAACATCGGCCCGCCGCTGGCCGCGCCCGGCTCGCGATTCGACGCCCCCATCGCGGTCGCCGCTCCGCGCGACGCCGCGGCCATCGCGGCCGTCGATGCCTGGCACGACTATCCCGCCGCGCGACCGGGCACGACCGAAACGGTGCTCTATATGCAATTGGCCGCCGACGCGGCGGGCGACACCAGCGTTCTGCTCGCCGAGCCGGAAGGCAAGCATGGGCTGAGCCTAGCCTTCAATCAACGGCAGTTTCCGTACTTCGCACTCTGGAAAAACCCGATCGCCTTGAGCGATGGTTACTGCACCGGGCTGGAGCCGTGCATCAACTTTCCGAACGTGAAATCGTTCGAGCAGGCCCAGGGCCGCGTGGCGATCGTCGCTCCCGGCGAAACGCGACGATTCCAGATTGAAATGGAAGTGCATTCCGATACCGAGAGCATGGAGCGCGTTCGGCAGCGCATCGCGCAAATCCAAGCCGGCGTCGAGCCGAAGTGGTTCAAGCAACCGCGCCCCGGCTGGTCACCTATCGTGTAACCTGGTGGCTGGGGCAGAGCCTTGGCGATGCCCCGGCAAAAACCGCTCGCGGAAGGCGAATGAATGACGGCCCGCCCGGGCACTCAGTAGCAGAATTCGTGAGAATTCTGGCGATATCCGCAAATCGGCCTGACTTCTCACGAAGCCAGCTACGGCCCGGCGGAAAAAATCGAAAATCCAAAATCTAAAACCCAAAATTCCCACATGCGTTTACTCGCTCTCGGCGACATTCACGGCTGTTACGACGCGCTCGCGGCGCTCGAAGCGGCCGTCGCGCCGACCGACGACGATCTGATGGTCGCCGTGGGCGATTATGTCGACCGCGGACCAAACTCGGCTGCCGTCCTCGATTGGGCGATCGAGCGCCATGCCGCCGGCCGCTTGGTCGCCCTGCGGGGCAATCATGAGCGGATGATGCTCGACGCCCGGCACGATCTTCGCGCGCGGCATGCCTGGCTGCTCTATGGCGGCGAGGCCGCGCTCGCCTCGTATTCGGACGACGGCAGACCAGCGGCACTGACCGCCATTCCCGGCCGGCACTGGCGGTTTCTCGAACAAGACTGTCTGAATTGGTTTGAGACCGACACGCACTTTTTCGTGCACGCCAACGTGCTGCCGAACATTCCGCTCGACGAGCAGCCCGAAGCCGTCTTGCTCTGGCAGCGGTTCTACGATGTGCAGCCGCACGACGGAGGCAAGACGATGATTTGCGGCCACACGCCACAAGAGTCGGGCCGCCCGACCAACTTGGGGTACGCCGTCTGCATCGACACCTGGGTCTACAACTCGGGCTGGCTCACTTGCTTGGACGTGGCGAGCGGAGAGTATTGGCAAGCCAACCAGCAGGGCGAGGTGCGCTGCGGCAACCTGGAAGAACCGGAGGCGGGCCGATGATCATCGACCGGCTGCTGGGCGACGTTCCGCTGCGCGATTTTATCGACCACTTTTTCTTGCGGCAGCCGTTTTCCCGGCCGCAAGCGGCGGCGGAGTATCTCTCGCTGGGCGATTGGAGCGTGCTCGAAGCCATCTTGTCGCAGCCCGACGCCGACGTGCTGGTGGTGAAGCAGGGCGAGCGGTGGGAGGGCGATCGATTGCCCACATTCGCCGAGGCGCGCGAACTGCACGCCGACGGCTATACCGTCTTGGCCCGGCACGCCGAGCGCTGTCATCCGGGCATCGCCGAGCTGGCCGCCGGCTTCGCGGCCGACTTTGCCGCTCCGATCGACGTTCATCTCTATTACACGCCCGGCGGCAGCCACGGCTTCGGCTGGCATTACGACGCCGAAGACGTCTTCATCTTGCAGACGGCGGGCAGCAAGGAATACTCACTGCGCAAGAACACCGTGAATCCCTGGCCGCTGGTCGAGACCTTGCCGCACGACATGCGCTACCCCCGCGAGATCATGCCGCTGAGCAAATGCCGCCTGGCGGCCGGCGACTGGCTTTATATTCCGCACGGCTGGTGGCACCGGGCCGAGGCCGACGCCGACTCGATATCGCTGGCGGTGGGCGTGCTCAGTCCGGCGGCGATCGACGTCTACGATTTTTTGCGAGAGCGGCTCTTGTCATCGCTGCGTTGGCGCCAGCGCTTGCCGGTGGCCGGCCAAGCGTCCGCATCGGCCGCCGCCGAATTGACCGCGCGAATGCACGAAATGTTTACCGAGCTTGGCGCCGACCTGGCCAAGCTGTTTCGCGACGAAGCGCTGGCCCGCGACTACGTCTCCTGGCGAGGTTCGCTCCACCGCTGACGCGCCTGCGCGAGGCGAATAAGCAAATCGCGCACCGCGACGTACCCACCAGCCGCCGCCGCGCCAACCGACAGAGGGAGAGAGGACAACCACGAATCACACGAATGACACGAATAAGAAAAGATTCGTGTCGTTCGTGTCACTCGTGGTTAGCTTTCTTCGTTCATTTTTCTTGCCCTCCGCGTCACCCTTGTCTCGGCCCGCTGCGGAGACCTACGGTCAATTGCTTGCGATGTTGATCAATGGCAAAATAGGACACATGGAATCATTTTGACTTTCTGAGTGCAGGTATGAAACTCTTAGCCGTGCTACTTCTATGCGCCATCACCGCCGTCAGCCCCGTTGCAGCCGACGAGTCCGCCGCCGAAGTTTTTGGCGTCATGTATTGGACGCACCGCGACGAAGGCGTCTACCGCGCCGCCCGAGATGGCAGCGAAATCAAGCTGCTGGCGGCCATCAAGAACGCCGACGGCATCGCCCTCGACCACAAAACGCAGAAACTTTACTTTACGGTCTCGGGATATCCCGGTCCCAACGCCGACAAGCTCTACCGGGTGGATCTCGATGGCAGCGGCTTGGAAGAATTCGTCGCCGGGTTGAATTTTACGGGCGACCTGGTGCTCGATGAAGAATCACAAAAGCTCTACCTGACCGGCGTTGGCGATGGAAAGATTCTTGAGATCAACATCGCCGACAAACAACAACGCGACATTCTGACCGGCTTGGTCGGCCCCGACGAGCTGGCCCTCGATCCGGCCAACCGCCAGATCTATTTCACCAGCAGCGGCCAGCATAAGATCGAACGCATCGGGTTGGATGGCAGCGGTCGACGTGAGATCGTGGGCGGCCTGGGAACGCCTTTTGGATTGGCGCTCGACGTCGATCAGAATGAGCTGTATTTTCTCGAGGCGCAGGGCAAGCTGCGGCGGGTCAAGCTCGATGGCTCGAATCTTACGACGCTGGCCGAGGGCCTAAGTCAACCTGACGGTCTGGCGTTCGATCAGGATAACCGCAAGCTCTACTGGACCGAGAAAGGTAAGCTCTGCCAGGCCAACGCCGACGGCACGCAAATCGAGACGCTCATCAGTGGCAAGACGGGTCAATATGCTTCGCTCTTGATTCTTCCGCCGAAAGAGCCCTGAAAGCAACCAATTTTCTTGACTCGCCCGAGCCGACTTTCTTAAATGTGAAGTGTTAGCCACGGGGCGACACGCCGTTGCGGAACTGCGGCGTGGCACGTGCTGTCATTTTTCCAAGACGGAGAGGAGTGCCTGTGAAAGGTCGATTTTCAGGGTTAGGGCGGAAGGGGCAGTGGGGCTTGAGGATGGCGGGGGCTGGGAAAAAGCGTGGACGGACGGCCCGGCGGCGGCTGTCGGTGGCCGGCCAGGTGGAAAAGCTCGAGGCCCGCGAACTGCTGACCGTCACGTATCAAGGCGGCGCGTTGCTGACCAATGTCGAGGCCCAAGGCGTCTATCTCGGCTCCGATTGGGGCACGAACGCGTCGTTGCAGAGCCAGGCCAAGGCGACCGATCAATTCCTCTCGAACATCGTGAGCGGCCCGTATATGGACATGCTCACCAACGCCGGTTACGGCGTTAATCGTGGAACCGCCAGCGCGGGTGTCGTCGATAATCTGAGCATCAACAAGAGCGTCGATCTCACCGACGGCCAAATCCAAACCGATCTGAAGGCGTTGATCTCAAATTCGAAGTCGGGCCTGCAAGCCCCGGACGCCAATCGCCTCTATCTGGTGTACGTCGAGCCGGGCGTCGTCGTCCAAATGGGAACCGCCACCAGCCAGACCTCGTTTTTGGGCTATCACGGGGCGTTTGCCGACGGCAGCAGTGTCATCCATTACGCCGTGATGCCCGCACCGGGCTCGCCCAACCCCAGCCCTAGTTCGCAGGGTTTTTCTTCGGCCTTTAATGAGCTGACGTCGGTCAGCTCGCACGAATTGGCCGAAGCGGTCACCGACCCGAACGTGAATTACAGCACGATGGGTTGGTATGATTTTCAGCTCAACGGAGAAATCGGCGACCTGGCCGAGGGTCATGAATCGACGATCACCGGATCCAATGGCACCCAATACGAGGTACAGGACGTCGTCAACCAGAACGACCAGGTGATCAGTCCCAGCTCGACGCCATCGACCCCCACGCCCGGCTTGTCGGCCCCGACGATGACGGCCAGTGCGGTATCGAGCACGGTCGCCCAGCTCTCGTGGAACGCGGTGAGCGGCGCCCAGGGTTACCACGTCTATCAGATCGAGAACGGCCAGAAAGTGCTGTTAGGAACGGTCAGCTCTTCGACGACGGCAGTGCAAGTGACGGGACTCTCGCCGGGCGCCACCGAGTCGTTTGAGATTGAGGCCTACAACTCGACTTCGACGGCCGATTCGTCGGTCGTGAGCGTGACGATGCCGGCCGCTGCCGTGCAGTCCGTGACGGCCCCCAACGTGACCGCGTACGCGGCTTCGTCGACCAGCGTGGTGTTAAGCTGGGGTGCCGAGTCCCAGGCGACCGGCTATCGCATTTATTGGTCGAACGGCTACACCGTCGAGTTGCTGGGAACGGTTGGTGCTTCGACCACCAGCGTTACGGTCACGGGCCTACAACCCGGCTCGGGTTCGTATTTCTTGGTCGAAGCGTTCAACAGCGTTTCGTCGGCCGATTCGCAATGGGTCTACGTACCGACGCCCTATTACTCGCTCTCATGGGGCGGCTTGGCGGCCGTAGGCCAAGACGCCTGGGACGAAGGTGGAGCAAACGGCGGAGCCGCTAGCGCCGCGTTTTCGGTGGCGCCTGAGGTCATCGAGCATCACTGGTCGCGGCGCTATTAAAACCGGCTTGCCATAAATAAGGCTCTTCCGCAGAATCTGTGGGTAGTTTCGGTGCCGGTGGGGCGATCGAGGTTGCGTTTTCCAAGGCATTGCCGGGCAAATAAATGAGCGATTGGCGGCAGCAAAAATGGCCCTGGCCCGCCGTAGCGGGCTTGGGCTAGGCGGGTCATTTACGCGCCCGGATCTGGTTATTCCTTGTCAGGTTGCTCGCCAGCAGAGCCTGAGTCTGTTTCACCAGGCGAATGCCAATTTACCATGGCCAAATCCGGTCCGGATTCGTCCATCATTTATTTGCCCGGAAATGCCTAAGAAAACGCACGTCCCAACTGCGTTTGACGGTGCAACGACCTACGAATTGTGCGGAGGAGCCCAAAAGAAAATGCGGCACAAAGACACGCAGACGACGATGCGGTACGTTGAAATGGCCAGCAAGATGAGGCGGGCGACGGACAAGGTTTTTGTGCCGGTCATCGCGGATCGTATCTCATCGCAAACAGCCCCCATTCCTGCCACAAGATTGCTGTCTGTTCGGCGAGCGTGAAACTTTCCTGGCGTTAGCCCATAGAGATCGGTGGGTATGTGAAGGTCGTCCGACTCGTGTGGAATTAGAACAAAACATCGGTGCCTGTCGAGTTGGCCCATAAACAAACCAAGCTCGAAAACGACGTTGTCGCGCGTCACCGTTTGCTCGCGATCACGAATCCGGGCTACATCGTCCGGCGAAAACGCGAAGGCCGCGTAGTCGGTTTGTTTCGCGGCTGCCAGCAGAGATTCGACCGGATACGCGGACAGATTGAACACGCCTTGCGGCCAAACAGTCACTTCCGCGTCATGGTCAAGATTCCGCTGGACGGCATACGCGAAGCTCACGCTTTCCCGTGCCGAGCCAACGAAGAGGCGGGGCTTTGTCATTTAGCCGGCCATTGAGTGTCTATCGCGTGTTGCCCGGCGGCCGTCGTCGTAGGTCAGTACACCCCACAGGGCTCGAACCTGTAACCTTCGGTTCCGTAGACCGATGCTCTATCCAATTGAGCTAGGGGTGCGGAAACGCCGCATGCCGCATTATTCCGGGCGGCTGCCGAACCCGCAAGGGCCACCCCAGCAGCCCGCTTCACGCCAGGTCGCGGTCTTCGAACAGCAGAAGCGCCGCCAACATGGCGATGGTGATATAGATGGCCGAGTAGAGCCCGGCCGCGCCGATGTATTCCAGCGGAATTGGCTTGCCGGCGGCAATCGCCGCGTCGCTGCTGAAATAGTCGAGCGCCGGCAAGATGGTGGCCAGCAGCCGCCCGACGAATGTCACCAGCGGTAACTTGCCAATCGACGACTGCACCAGCAGCGGCGCGAGATGGCCCAACACGTAGATGGCGAAGCAGCTCATCAGGTTCGGCAGCATCGGCCAGCGCGTCGAGATCGCGATGGCGATCGACGCCAGCACCGCCGTCTCAAAAAATGCCAGCACGAGCCCCGGCATCACCTGTACCACCTCGGCCCGGCGCTCGGAGGGCTGCGGCCGCGGATTCGACGTCTCGCGCGAATCGTACATGAGCTTGTAACTCACCGTCACCAAGAAGAGAGTGCCCAGCACCACAAACATCGTGAACGCGGGGGCCAGTACACCCAGAAACTTGCCCACCACAAACTGCCGCCGTCCGATCGGTTTTGACAGCAGCGTAAGCGCCGTCCGCCCCTCAAGTTCGTCGGCGATGGTAACGCTGGCTGCCCACACCGCCAGCCCGATCGACAAGAGCGTGATCAGCTTCAAGCCCGAGTCTTTCAGCATTTTGATGTCTTCGCCGAATGTGTTGTACGGCAACACGATGAACAGCACGAGCAACAGCGCGCCGATCGCCAATTCGACCCAAAAGAGCGGATGGGCCCAGCCTTCTTTGGCCGTCGTGCGGGCAATCGCCATCTCCTTGGGAAAGACCAGCCGCAGCAATAGGTAAAGCACGAACATGGCGGCGAGCGTCCCCACGCCGCCAATGACCACCTGCAACTCCGGCGGCACCAGGTTCCAAAGTTTCAAAAGCTCGTTCGTAGAGAGGGCGGCAAAAAGCATGTACTCTGTCGTTAAGTGGAAAGGAAATCTATGCTGAAAGGTTCAACGGTTTAATGCCGGATTTCAAACTGATCGAATTCTCCGGTCGCCGGCCTCGTGCGGCAGTCGGCGTGGACGATGTAGCGGCGCAAACGCTCGGCCACGCTGGTGAGAAACCGATCGAGCTCGGCCGGCTCGCCTTCGGCTTCCAGTCCGACCCGCCCATCAGGTAGGTTCCGCACATAGCCCGACACGCGATACCCTCCGGCGATTTCGAGGGTGGTATAGCGAAATCCAACACCTTGCACTCGGCCCTTGTAAAAAACCTGCCGCCGCTGCTGGTTGGCGGCGGGGCGATCGGACTGCGGTTCTGCCATGCCTGAGAGCTTCTGGACGCGCAATGGGGCATTGGTAACTTTACGGCCGCCTAACGCCCAAGGTTCGCTTATCTCCGCCAAGTTCCTCAATCGCCGTTCCTCACTCACCCACCACATCGGCCAGCCGCGAAATGCCCACCACCTCGCGGCGGCTGACCCACACCCACCGGCGATTGACATTGATGCCATGGTCGCGCGCAGCCAACACGTATTTTTCGCGCGTGGTGGCCGAATCGCGCAGGTCGTGGGCGTCGGCCTCGGCCAGCACCAAAAAGTCGCCCTGCAACTCGACGAGCCGCCCCACGTAAACGAACTGGCTACTCAAATCGAGCACGACCAATTCGCTGGAAAGCTGCTCGAACTTCGGGCACGCTGGCGACACCATACCCCAGAATAACCTGCCCTGGCGCGGTCCGCAATTCGCTCGATATTGACCCGGGGGGGCACTTCTTCTATTTTCCGCCCGCCATGCGCCCTGTTGTTCTGACCGCATTTCTGCTTGGTCTCGCCGTCTCCTGGCTAGCGGCGCCGCACGTTGGATGGTCGGTGCCGCCTCCGCCACTGGCTCCCATCGAGGGCATCTTGTTGCTGCGTAACGGCGAAGTGCTGGCTGGCCGCATCACACATGCGGGCGATTATTATTACCTCTCGCGGCCGCGCGGAGATCT
This sequence comes from Pirellulales bacterium, assembly GCA_035252155.1. Classification (GTDB taxonomy): domain Bacteria; phylum Planctomycetota; class Planctomycetia; order Pirellulales; family JAICIG01; genus JAICLL01. The sequence continues at coordinate 10,867 of DATFDL010000027.1, forward strand.
TCGCTTGAAGGCGACCGACGTTGAGTTGGTCGCCGCCGATTTGAACGAGGTCTACCAAAACAAGCGCGGGCAGATTGAGCAGGGCAATCCCCAGGCCCATCTCGATTTGGCCGAATGGTGTGTGCTGCAAAAATTGCTCGATCAGGCGGCCGACGAACTGTCCGAGGCGGCGAGAATCGCCCCGCACCACCCGCGGCTGAGTCTGATCCAGCGGCGGCTCGAGTTGGCCCGCCGTGGCGAACCACCTGCGGCCCACGGTATAAGGACCGAGCCGGGACCGACCAATGACGATCTCGACCGACTGGTGCGCGGCATGCCCAGCCGATCGGTCGAGGAGTTTACGTCGGCCGTGCAACCGCTGTTGGTGAACAATTGCACGTCGGCGGGCTGCCACAACGCGCATTCGCCGGGCAAGCTCCGGCTATTGCGTCTGCCGCGAACCGGTATTCCCAGCCGCCGCCTGACGCAACGTAACTTGCACTCGGTTTGGCAAGTAATCGACCCGGCGGACCCGCTGAACAGCCCCCTCTTAACCCAGCCGATTGCGCCTCACGGGACTGCCAAAGACCCGATCTTTTCCAGCCGCGAGGTCGAGCAATATCGGCAGCTTGTCTCGTGGGTGCAAGGGCTGGCGCCGCGGGGCAAGCGTGCCCGGCCGCCCAGTGTCGGCAAACAGGCCGAGCCGTTACTCCAGAACGAGCCGCCGCGCGGGACTCAATCGCGCCGGTCTCCCCGCTCTTCCCCCCTATCGCCGCCTTTGGACGGACCGGCGGCAGTCGATCTCGATTTGACAGATCCCGATGCCGCACCGGCCGAGCCTGAGACCGTGTGCGACAACTCGGCGGCTTCTCCGTCACGCGAGGCCGATTATGAGCCGGTTGATCCGTTCGACCCGGAAATCTTCAACCGCCGTTTCTTCGGCGGTCAGCCGTAGAGCCAATTGCCCGGCTGTAACCTCCTGCCGCCCAATCGCACTTTTTTGTTGCGGACCAGAAAAAAGGCTTGAATCGGCACCGGCGGTGGTTTCGAGTAGACCTCCGTGGGTGTGCGCGCGGCATGTCATTGCGACCAAATTTCTTAATCATCGGTGCCATGAAATGCGGCACCACCAGCCTCTACGAGCTGTTTCGGCAGCATCCCCAGATCGGGATGAGCAGCGAGAAGGAACCCGCGTTCTTCGCCGCCGACGAAGTCTTTGCCCAGGGCTGGAATTGGTACGAATCGCTCTTTGCCCACGCAGCCAATAAACCCGCCCGGGGCGAGGCGAGCACTTCGTATTCGAAGCGGTTCAGCTATCCACGGGCAGTTGGGCGCATTGCCCGGTCGCTGCCCGACGTCAAGCTGCTCTACGTGGTTCGCGATCCACTGGAGCGAATCGAATCGCAATGGATGCACGGCGTGCACCAGGGATGGCACCCTCCGCGCTTCGAGCGCGCTTTGGAACAGCCGGGCCTGATCGACCCCAGCCGCTATTGGGCTCAGATCAGCGCCTACCGCGACTATTTTGCCGATGAGCGGATTCTGGTGTTGTTCTTCGACGATTTCAAAGCCGATCCGCGGCGGTTCTTGCAACGCTGCTGGCGGTTTCTGGGTGTCGATGCGTCGTTTGTGCCCAGCGGCTTGCGCGACCCGCGCAATCGGACGGCATTGCAAGAGAGCGACTCTGCGGCACTGAAGAAGTTGCGGCGATTGCCGGCGTTTGGCAAGGCGGTGCGCGTATTACCCGAGCACTGGCGGGCGGCGATCAGGCAGCGATGGTTTACCCGGCGAACCCACGGACGGCCCCAGTGGCCGTCCGAACTCCGGCGCAAGGTGCAGTGGGAGCTTGGCGACGACCTTCGCACGTTTCTGTATTTCTACGGCAAGCCGCTCGACTATTGGGATTTGGGCGAAGACCAGACGGCCGAAACGGCCGCGTCGGCGGCACGGGCGATTGTGCCGGTCCGCAGCCCACTGGCG
>DATFDL010000028.1:0-5158 GCA_035252155.1 Pirellulales bacterium
GTTGTACGACACTGAGCATCCGCTTAAGACCGCGGCCCCGGCGCTCGTCGAAGCCGCCGGCAAGCTTGCGAAGTCCAAAGACTACGCCGCCGCGCAGGCCGCCTTCGCCACCGTCGAGCTGGCGCTGGCCGACAAGAACAACGGCGGGGCGGCGCCAACCACAACGCCGGCAAAGGTTGCCTCGATGGGACAGTTGATGAAACAAGTAACCTTTGTCAACAGCCGCCTGAAGCGCGGCTTGCGCCGATTGGGCGATAAAACCGACGAAAAAGCCCGAGACACCGCCGTATTGGCCGCCATCGCCCAGGCCATCACCTACGACACCCACGAGGTGAAGCACGACGAGCAGCGCGACGACTGGTATCGGTTCTGCGGCGAAATGCGCGACGCGGCCGGTGAACTCAACGCGCAGATCAAGGCCGCCGATAAGCAAGGGGCGGAACGCGCGCTCAAGCGGCTCGGCCAGAGCTGCGAGGCTTGCCATCAGGTGTTCCGACCCGAGCAGAAGTAAGGACCGGCCAAAGGAGAAAGCGGAAGGATGAGCAGCACCATCTCGCGGGCAACCTCGGACATCATCCTTCAACCCACTTTCATCCTGCCGACGATGCACGCCAATTATCCGGCCTGGCAGTTTTCGCAACCGCTGCCCTACGGCGCCAACGTGCGCGACGGCGGCGTGCAGTTCGCCGTGTTCAGCCGCTCGGCCACCGCTATGCGCGTGCTGTTTTACGACGCGGTCGACGACCTGGAGCCGGCGCACGTCGTGCATTTCCATCCCGAGATGGACCGCTGGGGCGACATCTGGAGCGTGTTTGTGCCGGGCATCGCGGCGGGGCAGTTGTATCATATTCAGGCCGACGGCCCGTTCGAGCCGCAACGCGGGCACCGCTTCGACGGCAACGCCCGGCTGATCGATCCCTATGCCCGGGCTTTGGCGGGCGAGTTCTTGCCGGCGGCCGATGGCATCGTGCGGCCGCCCAAGTGCGTGGTGGTCGAAGACACGTTCGATTGGGAAGGTGATCGCCCGCTCAATCGCCGGCTTTCAGAGACCATTATTTACGAGATGCACGTGCGCGGCTTCACCCGATCGCCGTCGAGCAAGGTCAAGCATCCAGGCACCTACTTGGGAGTGATCGAAAAAATCCCGTATTTGCAATCGCTGGGCGTCACCGCGGTCGAGTTGATGCCGGTGCACGAGTTTCCCACGAATCATTGGCAAGGCCGCCGGGACTCGCGCGATAACTATTGGGGCTACGACCCGCTGGCGTTCTTTGCTCCGCATCGGGGATACGCGCATGCCCGTCATCCGGGCGCTCAGGTACACGAGTTCAAACAGATGGTGCGGGCCTTGCACCAGGCCGGTATCGAGGTGATTCTCGACGTCGTGTTCAACCACACCGCCGAGGGCAACCAGCACGGTCCCACGCTCAGTTTCAAAGGCTTGGGCAACCGCATTTATTACATGCTCTCCAACGGCGGCAGTGAATACCGCAACTACACGGGCTGCGGCAACACGGTCAACGGCAACCACCCGATCGTGCGCGAGCTGATCTTTTTGTGTCTGCGGCACTGGGTGCATAATTACCACGTCGATGGGTTCCGGTTCGACCTGGCGTCGATCCTCAGCCGCGACCGCAACGGCGACCTGGTACCCAACCCGCCGCTAGTCGAGGCCATTGGCGAAGACCCGCTGCTGGCCCGCACCAAGATCATCGCCGAGGCTTGGGACGCGGCTGGCGCCTATCAGGTCGGTTCGTTTTCCAATCGCCGCTGGGCCGAGTGGAACGGCCGCTACCGCGACGACGTGCGCCGCTTTTGGCGGGGCGACGAGGGCATGGTCGGGCCGCTGGCCACGAGGCTGGCCGGGTCGAGCGATTTGTATGGCCCTAGCGGGCGGCAGCCGTATCACAGCATCAACTTCATCACTTCGCACGACGGCTTTACGCTCAACGACCTGACCAGTTACACCGAGAAGCACAACGCCGCCAACGGCGAAGACAACCGCGACGGCGACAACAACAACTACAGCAGCAACTACGGCGTCGAAGGTCCGACGCGGCGGCAGGTAATCAGCAAGCTGCGGGCTCGTCAGATTCGCAACTTTTTGGCGACGCTGTTTCTCAGTCAGGGCGTGCCGATGCTGCTGGCCGGCGACGAATGCCGCCGCACCCAGCAAGGCAACAACAACGCCTACTGCCAAGACAACCCGATCTCGTGGTTCGATTGGAACCTGGTGGAAAAGCACGACGACATTGCTCGATTCTGCCGCGGGCTGATTGCCTTCCGCCGCCGGCAACCGACCGTCCGCCGAGCCAGCTTTCTGGTGGGCGAACCGGCGGCGCCCGGCCTGCTGCCCGATGTCAGTTGGTTCAATTCCGAAGGCGGCCCGGTCGAATGGTCGGGCGACGAGCACAGCCTGGTCTGCCTGTTTGGCGCATGGCCGACCACGGGGCCGAGCTCCTTGGCGGCGCGGCACGTGCTGATTCTGCTCAACGACGGCGCGGGGCCGAAGACCTTTGTGCTGCCACCGTTGGTTCAGAGCATCGATTGGCGGCTGTTCGTGAATACGGCGGCCGAGTCGCCCGACGACATTTATCCCGATGCCGACGGCCCGCCGCCCGCGGGCAACAAGCTTTCGCTGCTCGATCACTCGCTGGTGTGCTTTGTCGCGTCATAGACCACGGGGCAGCAGAATTCGTGAGAATTCTGGCCGCGGCAATTATCCTTCACGCGGGCGTGACTGCGGCAATGTGGGACAGCCGCCCTCGGCTGTCTCGCGGTCGCCTTTGGCGACCACCTCACAGCCGAGGGCGGCTGTGCCACACCGGCGGCGGATGTCGCATTCGCGGCCGCGTGGACTATATCCGGCGGCAACGCGAAATCACCAGTCGCGAGTGAAGCCGGCCGTCCAGCCGCCGTCAACGGTGAGTACGGCGCCGTTCACATAGCTGGCTTCGGGAGAAACCAAGAACAACACCGCGTGAGCAATTTCCTCGGGCGTGCCGGGACGGCCCAGCGGCACGTGCGATAACAGACTGGCGGCCTTTTCGGAATAGGCGCCGTCTTCGCCATAAAACAGGTCGCGCGTGCCGCGCGTCAGAATCGAGCCCGGAGCGATGCAGTTGGTGAGCACGCCGCGGGGACCGAGCTCCAGCGCCATCGATTTCGAGAGATTCACGACGCCCGCCTTGGCGGCCACAAAGGCGCTTTGCAACCGCAACGGCACGAGCCCGGCGACTGAGGCGATGTTGACAATCCGTCCGCCGCCCCGGTCGATCATGCCCGGCACCACGGCTTGGCTGGTGACGAACACGCCGGTGAGATCGACACGGAGAATGCGTTCCCAATCGTCGGGCGAATACTCGTGGATCGGCCGGCGGTCACGGGCGGTGTTGATGCCGGCGTTGTTAATGAGAATGCTGATGGGACCGAATCGTTGGACGATTTCGCGAATGACCGCAGGCATGCGAACAGCGTCGGCCACGTCAGCCTGGTAGGCGGCGACCGAATGGCCCGCGGAGAGCAGTTCATGTTCGGCAACGTTGGCTGCCTCGCCGTTGACGTCGACGATGGCCACCGAGGCGCCGTTGGCGGCCAGGCGTTCGGCGGTCGCCCGTCCGATGCCCAGTGCTCCGCCGGTGACGAGTGCGACCTGGCCTTGAAGATCGACGTTCATGGATGACCCGTTCGGTGGAATGTCGGTTTGAACCGTAATGTTTCTGATTGGTGTTGACCATCAATTGGCATGAGGACCAGCCGCCTCGGCTGGTTCCGCAACGCCGACTGGCGTCGGCAATGCACAGCCGAGGGCGGCTGTGCCACATCCCGTTTCCGGCAATTGCCGATTTTGAATGTAAAAAACCAATCAGAGCGGAACGGCCCGGATCAAATTGCCTCGCTGCCACGTTCACCGGTGCGAATGCGAATGCAGTCTTCCAGCGGCAACACAAAAATCTTGCCGTCGCCGATTTCGCCGGTAGGCCCGGTGCGGCCTCCTTTGATGATCGCTTCGATTGTCGGCTCGACGAAGTCTTCGTTGACGGCGATCTGCAACTGCACCTTGCGCAGCAGATTGACCGTGAACTCATGGCAGCGATAGGTCTCGGTGTGACCCTTCTGGCGGCCAAAACCTTGCACATCCATGACCGTAAGTCGAAACACCTCAACTTCGGTCAGTGCCGCTTTGACGGCCTCTAAGCGGTTGGGCTGAATGATCGCCACAATCAGTTTCATGCGCGTCCCTCGGTCTAGGCGGAATGTTTTGATGGTAGCCGGGCGGCAAGCCCGTCTCAAGGTGCAACTAGTCGTCAAATCCGCGGGGGTGAGTCGAATGCCACCGCCAGGCGGTCGAGACGATGGCGTCGATTTCGACGTACTTGGGATGCCAGTCGAGCTGCGCCTGCGCTCGGCGGGCGTCCGCGACCAGTTCCGGCGGATCACCGGGACGGCGCGGGCCGATCTCGACGGGAATCTCGCGGCCCGACACCCGCCGGCAGGCCTCGATCACCTCTCGGACGCTGTGTCCCCGGCCTGTCCCCAAATTGAGCTTCAGCCCGTGGCCCGACACAAGCCGCTCCAGCGCCTGAACATGGGCGGACCCGAGATCGTCGACGTGTACGTAATCACGGATGCACGTGCCGTCGGGCGTGGCATAATCGTCGCCAAAAATCGTAATTTTCTCGCGCTGACCCAGTGCCACTTGCAAGACAATGGGTATCAGGTGCGACTCGGGCGTGTGGTCTTCGCCCAAATCGCCATGCGGGCTGGCGCCGGCCGCGTTAAAGTATCGCAGTGCGGCGTAACCCAGACCATAGGCTCGGGCGTAATCGGCCAACGCCTGCTCGACCACCAGCTTGGTGAAACCATAAGGATTGATCGGCCGCTGCGGCTCGTCTTCGCTGATGGGCGTTTTTTCGGGGGCGCCGTAAGTGGCCGTCGTGCTGGAAAACACAATCTTGCCGACACCGGCTGCCCGCATCGCTTCGAGCAACGAGAGGCTGCCGCCGACATTGTTCTGATAATACTTGGCAGGGTTGGCCACCGATTCGCCCACGAGCGCGAACGCCGCGAAGTGCATCACGGCCTCGATCTTGTGCTCGGCCAGCGCCGCGGTCAGTCGCGGACGATCGGTCAGATCGCCCACAATCAGACGCTCGGC
>DATFDL010000029.1:0-7422 GCA_035252155.1 Pirellulales bacterium
TGGCGTTCCGTTGGGGGGCGGCGCGACCTCAACTCGCCCTTCGCGGAACGCCACGGAGGGCGTTCCCTACAGGCCTCGAACGAAGTATTATCCAGTTTTCTTGTCAAATCCGCTTAGGGAACAGAAAAGGCTCAGCCGCGAGATGAGTTTGGCGCTTCCGTTCGCCGCCGTTTGGCCGGCGCCGTTCGAGTGGGCTATGCTCGTCGGGCTGTTCGTGCTGGGCGCTTCCATCGGCAGCTTTTTAAATGTGGTTGTCTATCGCCTGCCGCGCGGCATGAGCCTGGTTCAACCTGGCTCGCGCTGTCCCACGTGCGGAGTTGCAATCGCGCCCTACGACAACTTGCCCATCGCGGGCTGGCTATTGCTGGCCGGACGGTGCCGGGCCTGCCGCCAACCCATTTCGTGGCGCTACCCGGCGGTGGAGCTGACGGCGGCGGTGTTGTTCGTGGCCGTAGCCTGGTGCGGGCCTCTTTCAAGTGGGCGCAACTTGCCCGAGAGGGTTCAGGGTTCAGGGTTCAGGGTTCAGCAATCGGTAGATCGTGGCCTGCCGTCATTGCCCGCGGGGCGCCGGGCAGCAATGTCGAGCGGAGAACTATGGGGCGTGTATGCTTATCATCTCTGTTTGCTGTGCAGCCTGCTCTGTGCGGCCCTGACGGAGTTCGACGGCCAGCGTTTTTCGCTCCGCCTGATTGTGCCGGTGCTCCTCATCGGATTCCCGGCGCCGCTCGCTTGGCCGAACTTGCGACCGATCTCGAGCGGCCTGATCGGCGCCGCTGGTCATTCCGACTGGCTGGTCGCGCTGGCCGACGGCGCGATCGGTCTCGCGGCGGGATGGATCTTCGGTTGGGCGGCAGAGGGGTCAGGATTCAGGGTTCAGGGTTCAGGGTTTAATTCGCTAGCCGGCGGCGGACGCTTCGCCGCGGCGCTGGCCTGGGTCGGCGTCTTCCTGGGCTGGCAGGCGGCCGCGGCATTGGCCGTGGCAACGACAGCCGCCTGGTTTTGTTTTTCGTTGATCCGGAGTGCCGCGTTGCCCCCGCTCCGGCGCGTCGGTCCGGTGCTTTGTCTGGCTCCTTGGACATTGGCTTGGATTCTAGGTTGGCGATCGATCGTCAATCACGCCCCGTGGCTCGGGCCGGCCGCGAATGGTTGGGTTTTTGCCGGTGCGCTGGCAATCGTCGCCGTACTCGGCTGGCTGATCGGAAAGGCGCGCGGAGACATTGCCGCCACCTGAGAAGCGACTCATGGAGGAAGCACCGAAGGGTGCCACGGCATCCGTCGCGGCGCGTGTGGCGTCGGAGAACATGTTGGCTCGGCCGCCGTGACGGACGCCGTGCCGCGTCATCTCCCGAGGGACGGCTGGACGTCCCCGCACGGCGTCCGCCGCGGCGACTCGCGTCGAGATTGATTCAATGCCTGATGCGCCGCGGCGGATGCCGTGGCACCCTTCTGGAAGAGGCCTTCACCACGGTCAAGCTTCAGATCTCGATGACGCGCTCACACGGCTGGGCGGACATGACAAAAATCTTGCCGTCGCCCATCCGCCCGGTGCGCGCGACCTCGACGACCTTGCGGAGAATTTCCTCGACCCGCGTCTCTTCGACCCAGAGAGTAATTTCGACCTTGGGCAGAAACGCCAGCGAATACTCGCTGCCCTGGTACTGATCGAGATAGTTCTTCTGGCGGCCGAAGCCCTTGACCTCGCGCACGCTCACCGCTTCCAAAGGGGCGCGCTTCAGGGCCTCGAGCACTTTCTCGGCCAGAAACGGCTTGACCACGGCTACGATTTGCTTCACGAGTCGTCAGCTAAAAAAGCTTTCGCCCGTCAGGTTCAGCGACGGGCCGGTGACCACGTCCAGATCGCCCCGCACCTCGGTGCAGCACGACAGCCGCATCTTGCCTTCATTGCCAATATACGGAAATAGGCAGAACGGATTGAATTTGAATTGCAGTTTTTCCCAGGCGCCCATCGGGCTGGCGTTTTCCATGCCCTTGGCGATCAACACGCGGCAGGTGCCGCAGTGCCCGAATCCGTGGCAATTCACAAACTCATTGAACTTGGCTCCGTAGCCGTTGATGCCGTTGTACAGCTTAACGCCGGCTTTCAGCGCCTCTTTGCGCAGGTTTGCTCCATCGGCCACCTGCACCTGCTTCTTCTCATTGACAAAATTGACGATCGGCATCGCTGGTCCCAGTTTCCCGAAACGGACAGTTGGAAACCTCGATTTTAGCCGTCCACGGTTCCTACTGGAAGTGGGGCGGCCAGATCGCAGGGTGCCACGGCATCCGCCGCGGCGCGCATGGTCTCGACCCGACGGGCGACGCAAATCGCCGCGGTGGACGCCGTGCGGTTCATCGCGATCGGGCCCAAGAGCAGATCCGCACGGCGTCCGTCGCAGCGACCGCGCTTGTCCCTTTGGCGACGTCCAATCGCGCTGCGACGGATGCCGTGGCACCCAGCCGACCTCTCTGCGCGCCAGGGTCATGGCCGGAGCTACTGATCCTCGTCGCCGAAGGGATCGAGAAACGGGTCGGTCGAGACTTGCTTGGCGACGGGCGGCGCGGCTTCTTCGATGATTACCTCGCTCGACGTACCCGGCGGAACGGTCTCGATCGTCTCCAGCGGCGCGGCCAAGGCCGGTAAGGCGGGCAGCGAGTAACTGGTAGTCGCCATCGACGCCGCTCCGCACCCGGCCGGGCAGGGACACTGCTGGCCGCGGCATTGCGGGCAATCGCGCCGGTTGTAACAGGGCGACAGTTGCTCCCACAACGTGCGGGTCGCCACGTAAATCCGATCGCCCGGCATGAGCTGGTAGTTCGTCGCCGTGTCGCCCTGCTGCACGATGTGCCGATAGCAGATCGGAATGACCGTGCGGCAGCCGCCCGGCGCGGTCGGCCGGCTCAGCAGGATGTTGCACTGCGAAGCCTTGTCGGTCAAACCGCCGGCCGACAGGATGGCGTCGAGCACCGTTTCGCGGCCGACGTAAGGAAACGAGCCGGGCGAGCTGACTTCGCCCAGCACGTAATAGACGGCGCTCTGCGGATTGATCAGCCGCACATTGATGGCGCCGGCGTCTTTTTCGATCGCCCGCACGGCGGTATCGATGTCGCTTTCGATCTGTTCCAGCGTTTTGCCCGCCACCACCAGGCGGCCAAACCGCCCCAGGTCGATGGTGCCATCGGGCAAAATGGTTTGATCGGCCGGAAACCGCAGCGGCGAGTCGAGCTGCACCGGCTCGACCAGCAGCACGTCGCCCGGCTGAACCACGTAGGCGGGAATGACGGTCTTTTCCAATTCGCGCGGCACGGCCAGGCGTGCCGGCACTTGCTTTTCGAGGTCTTTGGTCGAGTCGAGCAGAAAGTCGCCCGCCGGAAAGAGCGTAAAGCTGCCCGACGGTCCCGAGCAGCCGGACAGCAAACCGGCGGCCAACACCACGCTTAGTAAGCGGAAACGATCATACCGACCACACGGGTGAATTCGAGGCATCGCGCCGGCCCTGTCGACTGGACTCGTGCGACAGTCGGCGCAGGCGTCGGGCCTGCGCGCTGTCTCTTCGTCTAGTCGGCCAGAGAGCGGCGGAACTCAACCGCGGCGCGCGGCTGACGATTTAAAACGAACCGGCGGAACGCAGCGACAGAGCGTGTCACTCCGAACCACGCGCGTATTGGCTGGCGATCGACCGCTTGGGCGCCAGCACCGGCACCGCCTGAATATCGCAAGGAATCCGACCAATTTTCGTGCGCACGATAAACGGATCACCGAGCTTTGGAGCGGCCTGGCCGGGAACGACTTTCTTCTCGGCGCTGAACGTTGTGATCAGCTTGTGCAACCGCGGGTCGATCTCGATCTGTCCGTCGGGCCGCGGCGTGCCCACCGTGTCGAAGCTGCCCACCGTCACCATGCTCGCGTAGCGGTCGTGGAATTCGTACGCTTCGTAACCTTTGGCGCGGAGCGCCATCGTCATTTCGTGGGCCTTGGCGGCCGCTTCTTCCAGCCGGCTCTCCAGCTTTTTGCCTTCGAGCACTTGCTTGATTTTGGCCTGGTCGATCAGCACGCTGCCCTTGAACGTGGCGATTTTGCACGTGTATCGGCCGGGACAATTGAGCAGGCTGTACTTGACCGGAGCGTTCATCTTCAACACCAGCGGATCGACGCCCTTCGGCACGAAGTAGTCGTCGGGCATCAGCGGATTCGTGGTGAGCATCGCATGACGCATCGGTCCCCGCGGCTTGCGGTTCTTATCGATCGCCTGGTTGAGCTTGTCTTGGTACTCGCGCAGCGAGGCCAGCGTGCGATACTCGCGCTTGCCCTCTTTGGCCCGCTTTTTCGAGTCGAGACAATCGGGCTGGATTTGCCGCAGCTTCTTCAGCACTTTTTGGGCTTCGACGTCGTCGGCCGTCGGATAATTGCCGACCATGACGGCGATCTCGTGCATCTGTTCGAGGCGGTATTTCATCCGCACGGGCTGACCGAACTGGTCGGACCGCCGGCCCGACGTCCGATTGGAAAAGTCCAAGGCGAGCTCGTAGGTATACGCGGGCATTTTGTAGCGCGAGCGCAGCTCCTGCACCAATTCGTTGGCCTGGTCCGCCGCCTCGTCGCCCGAGAACGTCACTGCCAGAATGACCCACGGCCCGTTCTTCTCAGTCAATGGATAGGTTTTGTCGGGGTTGGCCTCGACACGTTTAAAGGCGGCGATTCGTTGCCAGGGCGGAGCGGCCCCGGCGGTGAGGCCCGACGCAAAGACCAAGCCTGCCACAATCAGCACATACGGCGATCGCATCTGATAATCCTGCGAAAAAGGCGCGGCCGAGAAATGGGGCGGCAGTGTACCGGACACCGTGTCGGGCATCCAGGCGAGTTTTTCCGGGCACGGTGTCAGAATAGGGAGATTCGGGAAGGAAGATTCCGCCTGCCGCACCATGTGGACCAGCCGCCCTCGGCTGGTTCGACGACGCCGACTGCGTCGGCGATGCACAGCCGAGGGCGGCTGTGCCACATGCCGGTTCCCACCACTGCCGATTTTCAACGTCATACTGACCATACGTTCTTAGCCCTCAGTCGATATCGCTGCGGTAGACGATTTTCGCGGCGGGCAACCAGCCGCGCAGGCGTTCGACGCCCTCGGGCGTGACCCGCGTAAAGCGAAGGTCGACGAACGTCAGAAGCTTCAAGCCGCGCAGGTGCGCCAGTCCAGCGTCGGTCAGCGGTGTGCTGGTTAATATCAGTGTGCGCAGATGCGGTAAGCCAGCCAGACAGGTCAGATCGTCATCGGAGAACGTGCACCCGCCGAGATACACATGGCGTATCGTCTGAGTTGCGTCGACGCCGAACCAACGCGTCAGTTGCGATTGGACGCGAGACGATACGCTATCCGATCCGTCCTCGATAATCCCGCATCTTCCGCCCAGCTTGTGAATGGCCACGGCGGCGGTTTGCTGGCGGTGAACTTGGTCGGCATAGTAACCCAAGCCCGCAAACGCCGCCAACATCAGCAGCAACATGCCGCGCAAGCTGAACTGAAACCAACGCCGTCGCGTGGTTCTGTAGGGAACGCCCTCCGTGGCGTTCCGTGAACTGCGATTCGACGCCAACTCGCCCCCCGCGGAACGCCACGGAGGGCGTTCCCTACAGGCGTTGTCGCCGGTCGAAAGCCGTTGCGGGTCGCGATCGTTCACACTCATTGCTTCATGAACTCCTGCTTGTTCATGCTGCCGGGCACAATGCGATGAAACCCCGTCAGACGCCAACGCACAAAGCTGGGCGGCATGTTCAACGCCACCAAGGCCACCAGCGACGTGGCGATCGGCAGCACCGCGTCGGCCGGCACTTGCCAGGCTTTCAGGACGCGCGGCATGTAGTAGGCGGTCAGATAGATGAACACGGGCGTCACTAAAAAGTGATCGTACCGCGGGATAATCCAGCGCCCGGTCCACAGGCGGCCCCACAGGCTGATCGGCGGCCGATAATCGATCCAATAGCCGAAGAACCGTTGAGAAATGCCGGAAAACGCCACCAGCCACAGGGCCATCCACGACCAGTGCGCGCGCAGCGGGTTGCCCGCCAGCGAGAACGCGCAAAACGACCACCAGCCCGCCAGCAAAGCCACCATCAGGCCATCGATGTGACTTACCCGCGGGTCAGTTTCGCGTCCGTGCAGTTGATCGAGCGGCCAGCCCAGCAGCCGCTGCCGGACTCCCTCGTTGATGGCTTGCAATGACGGCTGCTCCCAGACCCACGAAACGTGCCACGGAAACCGGGCCAACATGCCCCGCACCGCCAACCACGCCGCCAGATAAAGCCAGCAGGCGACAATCGCCGCTGACGCCGGATTCGGCCACTGCCGAAAAAACTCGCCGAGGCCGAAGGCCAGCAGATACCCCATGAACGGCAGCCCCGTCGCCCAGCAAGAGACGCAGATCACCATCAGATACGCAAACAGAAAGTAGAGCGGCAGATTGAGCCGCGAAATCTGCGGATCGTGCCAGGCCAACAAGCCGACGCCCAGCCACACCAGGTCTTGCGGCAGAAGCTGCAGCGGTCCGACGACCAACGGCAGACGGCTGGTCCAGGGCGTCAGCCGCAGCCAGTTTCGATAGCCCGTGTGAAACAGCGGATGGTACGCCCAGGCCCGATATCCGCCGAGCACAAAGGCGGCGAACATCCAGAAACCATCGCGCGGCTTGAGCAGCTCCGGCATCGGCCCGGCCCGCCACCAGATCCAGCCATAGACCGCCTCATATGCCACGACCGGCAGCAGCAAGAGCGGCGTCCAGGGCGGCGGCGCCGCGACTCTTATCCAGGCCAGCAGGCGGCGGATCAGCGTGGGGCGGATCATTGCGGCGTCTCGTCGAAATAATGCTCGACGTTGTCGAGCGTTTGCGGATGGAGCAATCGTTCGAGCGCCTCGGCCAACGGACCGGCGCACTGCGCCAGGCGGCGCAAGCCCTGAGCCGTGTCGTACGCCACCACTTGTCCCTCGCGCATCACCACAATGCGGTGGGCCAGCTCTTCGACGACTTCGGGCACCGGCGTGGTCATGACGATGGTGGCGTCTTGGCGTTCGGCCAGCCGTTGCAAGACGCGCTTCAGGGCGAAGATGCCCGAAGGGTCGAGTCCGCCGGCAAACGGCTCGTCGAGCAGCAGCACCGGCGCTTCGCTGACCAGCTCGCCGCAGATGGCGATTTTCTTTTTCTGCGCATTCGAGTAGCTACGAATCGGCCAATCGCCCTCGCGCACCAGCTCGAACAGCCGCAACAGCCGCTCGACATGGTCCAACAGCCGGTCGTCGTCGCGGCCGTAGATGCGCCCCACGCCGAACAGATACTCGCGGCCCGTACGATTCTTGGGCAGCCACGGATGATCGGGCAAGAAATAGACTCGCTTACGGATAGCCAGCTCTTCGTCAGCCGACGCGTACCGCC
>DATFDL010000030.1:0-6760 GCA_035252155.1 Pirellulales bacterium
CACGGAACGGCACGGAGTCCGTTCCCTACAGAGGCCGTCGCCGATTTTGATTGCCAAACCCCCATCAGAAACCGGCCGCCGCTCCTGCAACTCCATTTATGAAATCAGGCATCACTGGGGTTGCCGCATCGTCGTTTGAAGTTCCGCTCTGGGTGCACCTGCTGAGTGGATTCGTTCATCGGCACCCCAAGTTCTGGCGGTGGCTCGCGCGGCGGGAGACGGCAGCGATCGAGCGGCAATTGGACCAGACGTCCCTTGATATGCCGATTTATATTTCGGGGCTGGCGCGATCGGGCAGCACGCTGTTGCACGAGGTCGTTGTCTCGCATCCCGCCGTCGCTACGCACCGGGTCAAGGATTATCCACTCGTCTTCACGCCGTATTGGTGGCGCCGGGCGACGGCCAATATCGCGCCGAGCGCACCCCGCGAGCGCGTGCATCGCGACGGCGTGGTCGTCACTTCCGCAAGCCCCGATGCCTTGGAAGAGATGCTGTGGATGGCGTTTTTCCCAGGCTGCCACAACCCGGAGCAGAGCAACCTGCTCACGGGCAGCGATACCTCCGCCGAGTTCGACACGTTCTACAAGGCGCATTTGCGAAAGCTTTTGCTGGCCGAAGGCAAGATGCGATACGCGGCCAAAGCCAACTATCACGTGGCCCGCCTGGCATACCTGGTGCGGCTCTTTCCCGAGGCGAAGTTCCTCATACCAGTTCGGGAGCCGGCCGCGCACATCGCCTCGTTGATGCGGCAGCACGAGTGGTTTTCAGAGGGCGAACGAGCGTGCCCTCGGGCGCTGGCCTACATGCGGCGCTCGGGGCATTTCGAGTTCGGCCTCGACCGACGGCCGCTGAACCTGGGCGATCACGACCGGGTTCGCCGCATCCGCGAGGCCTGGGCCGCGGGCGACGAAGTACGCGGGTTAGCCATGTATTGGGACATGGTGCATGCTTATCTTGCCCGGCTGCTCGAATCCGACGACCAGGTCCGATCAGCATCGCTGGTAGTCCGTTTCGAGGAAGTCTGCCAGGCGCCGCTGGAGACGTTTGCGCGCGTCTTCGATCATTGCCGGCTGCCGGACGCAGAGGCGATTTGCCAGCGTTGGGCCGTCACGGTGCGCAAGCCCGCCTCTCCGATGCTGTCGGACGACGAGTTAGCGGCGATCCGGCAGGAGACCGAGGTGACGGGGCGGCTGTGGGGCTATTGAGATTTTCGATTTTCGATTTGGACGACAGCAATCCAAAATCGAAAATCCAAAATCGCCGGGCTCTATTCCTCCGCGACCGAGTAACACCACAGCGTCCCCATGTCGCGCAAATAGAGTCGTCCGTTGGCCACCACGGGGTACGCCCAGGCCTTCGAGCGACCGCGGTCGGGTTGGTCGGGCGGGGTGAAGCGACCGCGCTCGTGGTAGGCGTCGGGCGTCGCCTCGACCAAGGCCACATCGCCTTCCTCGCCATGCACATAGAGCGACCCATCGGCATAGCAAACCGCACCGGCTCCCACTGAGCGGTCCTGCCACTTCAACTCGCCGGTGGCGAACCCGACGCACAACAAGCCCTGGCTGTTCGTGCCGTAGAGAAAGCCATCGAGCAATACAGCGCCCCCGATGCTGGTGGGTAGTTTTCCATGCGCGTAAACCTCTTCCGCCATCACCTTGTCGCCCTCGGCCGAAACCTTCACCACTCCGCCGCCGCCGCGCCCCGTGCCGCTGAACACAAAGCCCTCGTGGGCCACGGGCGTGGGGATATTGGCCGGGCTGCCCTTGGCGGTCGCATCGTATCGCCACAGGAACTTGCCGGTCTCCGCTTCGACTCCGACCAGGCCCTTTTGCAAAAACTGCACATACTGTTTGACGCCGCCGGCCTCGACCACAATGGCCGAGGCGTAGGCCGCTTCATCGCCGCCCGGCACAGCGCATTTCCAGATGGTCTCGCCCGTCGTTTTGTTCAAACCGACCAGAGTGGCCTCACTTCCGCCGGGCGTGCAGACGAGCACGTCACCGTCGATCAAGGGCGACTCCGAGTAGGCCCAGTTGCCTGGCTTCCCGGCGAAATCGTCGCGCAAATTCAGCCGCCAATGTTCCTTGCCCGACGAAGCCTCCAGGCACGCCAGGTCGCCGTCGGATCCCAGCGCATACAAAAGCGAGCCATCGACGGTGGGCGTCGAGCGGCTGCCGGGATATTGCGGCCCTTTGTTCGGTCCGACTTTGCCGAGCTTGACGCTCCACATCTGCTTGCCATTCGCGACGTCGAGCGCCTGCACAAACTCGTTGTCCATGCCTTCGTTGCCCAGCAGGTAAAGTCGCTCACCGACGACGGCCGGGGTCGAATAGCCGCCGCCAACATCGTTGACCTGCCAGAGCAGTTTAGGACCGCCCTCGGGCCACTTCGCCAACAGACCGGTTTCGGCGGAGAGTCCATCGCGATGCGGCCCTCGCCACTGGGGCCAGTTGGCCCCGGCCAGAGTCAGGCCCACCAGAGAAAGAAAACCCGTGAGCAGCAAGAAGCGTTTGTTCATAAATGGCCTTTCAGAGGTCAGGGGTCGGAGGTCAGAGGTCAGGGTATTTCATTTAGGGCTCTGTGGTCGGCGCCGAACGTGCCGGGTCGCGCAGAACCCCTGGCCTCCGACCTCTGGCCTCTGACCCCTTCAAAATTGCAACATCTTTCGATACTCCTCCACGCGCCGATCCAAGTCGACGCGTTCGATCTTCTTCATCCGCTCGAGACTGAAATCTTCTACACAAAAGCTGGCGGCCACCGTACCGTAGGCCAGGGCGGTCTTGACGCTCGCCGGGCTGACATCGCCGCACTCGGCCAGGTAACCCATCAGCCCGCCGGCGAAGGTGTCGCCCGCCCCGGTGGGGTCGACCACCTGGCGCGTGGGATACGCGGGCAACACGTATGTTTCGTCGGGGCCGAAGAACATCGCCCCATGCTCTCCCTTTTTGATGACCACGAATTTCGGCCCCAACTGGCGGACGCGGTGACCGGCGCGGACCAGGTTTTCGTCGTCGGTCAGCAGCCGGGCCTCGCTGTCGTTGAGCACCACGCCGTCGATCCGCCGCAACAAAGCCAGCAGCTCGTCGCGCTGGATGTTGATCCACAGGTCCATCGTGTCGGCGACGCGCAGCACCGCGTCGGGCGTCTGCTCCAGCACGCCCAACTGCAAACGGGGCGAGCCGTTGGCCAGAAAGACATAGCGTGCCCGGCGACAGGCTTCGGGCAGCTTGGGGTCAAAATCGCCGAAGACATTCAAATGGACTTCCAAGGTCTCGCGGTCGTTCATGTTCGGCAAGTATTTGCCGCGCCAGCGAAAGGTCTTGGCGCCGGCGACCACCTCAAGCCCGGCTGTGTCGATTCGCCGCGAGCGCAACAGCGCGGTGTGTTCGGCCGGCCAGTCGTCGCCGACCGCGCCAACCAGCCGCACCGGCGTAAAATAGCTGGCGGCGTACGAGAAATAGACGGCCGAGCCCCCCAGCACGTCGTCGCGCCGCGCATCGGGCGTTTCGACGCTGTCCAGGGCAACCGAGCCTACGACTAAAAGGGGCATGGAAAGGATTCAGGACGGAGGGTTCAGGGTTCAGGGAAAGGGGTCGGAGGTCAGAGGCCGGAGGTCAGGGTTCCGCGCGACCTTCGATGGTTTGCGCCGACCTTGGAAGCTCGATCAAAAGCGCTGGCCTCTGGCCTCCGGCCCCTTTCGTAGCCCTGGCCTCCGGCCTCTGACCTCTGACCCCTTCACGGCTATAATCATGTTCATGGCTCGTCGCCTCTACGCACTGCTAATCCTTCTCACGGCGCTCGGCTGCGATCGCGGCACGCCGCCGCTGTCGGCAGGCAGCAGCCCAGAACCCCGACGGCCTGATCCTATCTCCAAAACACTCGGCAATCCAGATGCCCCACGGGTCGAAGCCCCCTGGACGAACTTGGCTTCGGCCGCCGGCATCTCGGCGGTGTACCAAAGCGGCGCTAAGGCCGAACGATTCACCATGGCCGAAGTGGTCGGCAGCGGCGTCGGCATTTTCGATTACGACGGCGACGGACGCCAGGATCTTTTTTTCACCGGCGGCGGCGGTTTTGGGCCGGGCGATCGGATTCATAGCTGCCCCTGTCAGCTCTATCGAAACCTCGGCGCTTGGAAATTTGCTGAGGTGTCGCGCGACGCCCGCGTCGCCGAAGTCGCGTACTTCAACCACGGCTGCACGGCCGCCGACGTCGACGCCGACGGCTTTGTCGATGTGCTGGTCACCGGCTACGGCGGCCTGCAACTCTTTCACAACCAGGGCGACGGCACGTTCGTCGAAACCAGCCGCGAGGCCGGGCTGACCGATGATTCGTGGAGCATCAGTGCGGGTTTTGGCGATCTCGACGGCGACGGCCTGCTCGATCTCTATGTTGCCCACTACGTGAATTGGTCGTTTGCGAATGACCCGCACTGCACGAGCGAAACCCCGCCGACGAGGCGCGATACCTGCGGACCGCGGAATTTCGACCCGCTCGCTGACGTGCTTTATTTCGCCAACGACGACGGCACCTACCGCGACGCGACCGCCGCGACCGGCCTCCGCAGCGACGGCAAAGGACTGGGCGTGCTGCTGGCCGATTTAGATCATGACGGCGACGTCGATTTGTACGTCTCGAACGACACGGAAGACAACTTCCTGTATTGGAACGAGGGCGGCGGGCGGCTGCGCGAAGCCGGATTGGTATCGGGCGTGGCTACCGACGCCGACGGCAAGTCGAACGGCAGCATGGGAATCGACGTGAGCGATTACAACAGCGACGGGCTGACCGACCTGTGGGTGACCAACTTTCAGCAAGAAATGCCGGCGCTCTACAAGAACCAGGGATCGGGCGTCTTTCTGCACGCCTCGCGGGCCACCGGCGTGGCGGGGGCGGTGGGAGCGCGGTTCGTCGGCTTCGGCACCGCCTTTGCCGACATCGATCGCGACGGCGACGAAGACATTCTGATCTCGAACGGTCACGTGATTTACTACGCCATGAGCGCCCCGCTACGTCAAATACCGCTGGTGCTGATGCACGAGGGTGCGCGATTTACGCGGGCCGATTTCGCCCCCGGACATTACCTGTCGACGCCTCATCTGGGACGCGGGCTGGCGATTTCCGATCTCGACGACGACGGCCGCATCGACGTGGTGATGACCCACGACGACGAAGAACCGGCCGCCGTGCTGGCCAACCGCAACGACGATCACAACCACTGGCTGCGGGTGCGGCTGATCGGCCGAAAATCGAACCGCGACGCCATTGGGGCCCGGCTGGTGCTCGACACCGAGCGCACGCGGCAGTTGCGGCACATCAAAGGCGGCGGCAGTTATCTCTCGCAGAGCGACTTGCGGCCGTTTTGGGGCATCGCCGCCGGCGACCGGCCCCGCCGGCTCACCGTCTATTGGCCCGCGGGTCAAACCAGCGAGCGCCAGGTGGAATCGCTCGACACCACACTCACGCTCCTCGAACCGGAGCTCTAGGGTGAGCAACTGCCCACTCTTCGGAAGACCGGAAGGCAAAAAAATTGAGGGCAAAAAAATACGAAGAAAGAGTAGAGGGGTGGCGAATGTCCAAGCTACTTTTTTCTCCTCCCATTTTTTTGCCCTCCATTTGCGGATGAAGAGGAGATGCGCTGGTTCCACCAGATGGTCAGGGCGGGCGGTTCCTGGCCGCGCGGCGGTCGCTCGAAGGTGGCGTTGCCCACCGCCATGTCCAAGTCGCCGTCGGAATCGAAATCGCCCAGTTCCAGGCAGGCGTGACGGCACGCCGCCTTCTCCAGGCTGTGCCGCTCGAACTGCCGGGGCGAGATTTGCTCGAACCAAACCAGCGAGTCAAAGTTTCTCGCCCCATGGTCGCTCAGGATGGTGGGCGGCAACAGCGATGCGGCCGCCACATCCAAATCGCCGTCGCCGTCCAAGTCGCCCGCCACCGCGCGACTGGCGCCCGGCATCTGCGCCAGCAAATGATGCTCGAAGGGATAGCCGCCCTCGTTCTCCAGCCATTGCACCGCGTGGTGGGGCTTCATGTGGCCCACGTCAAAGCAATCGCCATTGACGTAGAGCACGTCGAGATCGCCGTCGGCGTCGAGATCGACCAGCTCGATACCGCTGGAGGCGTACGATGGATCTTCGGCCGCAAAAATCGTTTGCCGATCGAAGCTCAGATCGCCGCGCCCCAAAAACGCCTCGATCACCTCATGCTCTTGACTGATCAGGGCGACGAAGTCGAGATGGCCGTCGCGGTTCAAATCAGTGACGGGCACGTGAATCGCGCCGTGACGCGAATCGGCGACGTGTAGGGAAAAATCGGCCGAGTCTTCGCCGATGGCGCGGTTTTCGAGCAGCAGAACGCGGCCGGTCTGATGCCAGCCGAATTCGGCCACGACGAGATCCAGGTCGCCGTCTTCATCGAAATCGCCCGGCCGCGCGTCGGCCACGCGCCCCAGGCCGGCCACCACCTCGATCGGTCGGTATTGGCCGTCGTCCAGCGTCCGCAGCCAGACCACTTTGCCTCGTTGGTGGTCGCTCGCGCCAAAGCTGCCCAGGTCGGCAATCACCAGATCGGTCCGGCCGTCCTGGTCGAGATCGCAAGGCTCGACGTGGCAGGGACTCCCCAGCCGCCCGCTGATTTCGGTCGGCAGGCTCGTCCAACGTGGCCCGGTGGCGGCGACCTGTCCGCTGCGCATGTCGGTGACAACGAACCGCGTGCGGCTTGCCCCCTCGACATCGTGGGGGATCAGGGCTGCCAACCCCGC
>DATFDL010000031.1:0-3980 GCA_035252155.1 Pirellulales bacterium
GACGCGCGATCGGCGCCGCCGAAGTCGGTTTGCACCCAACCCGGCCCTCCGCCGAATGCCGTTCCGCCGAACGTCGCATCGAGCTGCCCGTTGCTGGTGTAGCGCACCAGCGCGAAATTGGAGTGATTATTGTCCTGGCCATCGGTCGTGATGCCGCCCACCAAAATGTCGCCATTGGCGAGAATTGCCACCGCGCGTGCTTCGTTGGCGCCACCGGGCACAAGCGATGTGAACACAATGCCGTTGTTGCCAAAACTCACATCGAGCGTGCCGTCCGATTTATAACGGGCCAGGGCGATGTCCGTGCCCCCGCCGATATGCGCGACCTGGCCGGCCACGACAATTTGTTGCTGGCCGTCGATGGCCACGGCATCGGCGTATTCGATGGAATCGTTATACGTGCCGCCGGTCATGTCGGTGGTGACCGTGCCGCCGCCGCCAAAACTGACGTCCGGCGTTCCGTCTGCGTTATAACGCGAGACGGTAAAAAGGCGGCCGCTGCTCGGATAATCATCGCCCGCCGTAACGATCTTGCCATCGCCCTGAAGGGCCACGCCGTGGGCGAGGTTCAATGCGCTGATTTGAAAATCGCTCACCGCCGTGCCGTTGTTGTTCGGTCCAAACGAGTTGTCGATGGCACCGTTGCTGTTCAGCCGCGCCACCGCCAGATGGTTCATGTTCCGTGCGTTGTTCACTTGGCCGGCCAACAGAATCTGTCCGGCGGACGTCAACGCCACGCTGAAAGCCTGGTTGGAAAAGTAGGAGGATCCGAAATTGACGTCCGCTTCTCCGCGCGCACCGAAACCACTATCCAGGGCGCCGCCCGGCGTGAAGCGCAGCGCGGCGAACTTCTGAGATGAAATCGTGGCCGCGACCAGGATATTTCCAGCCGGATCAATGGCCAGGCCATGCGCCGTGTTTCCGACAGCGCCGATCGCCGTTTGGCCGCCGGAGCCAAATGTTGGGTCGAGCGTGCCCAGCGTTGTGTAGCGCGCCAGGCCGATCGCTTCGGGCTGAGGGTAGGTGTTCGGGGTGTCGCCGGCAACCACAATCTCTTGGTTTGCGTCAATTGCCACGGCGTTGGCGACGGCAGGTGCTGGCGCTCCATTTGTATTGGTCACCCCAAAGTTCGTCGCGGCGTAGCCCTGGCCGCCGTTGAACGTCAGGTCGAGCGCCCCGCTGCTTGTGAACCGTGCCACGATTGCCTGTGAGTTGCCAGCGGAGCCGTTTTGGCCAGCGACAACCAGGTTGCCGGCCGCGTCCAGGGCGATGGCGTTGCCGTAGGTGCCCACGTTGGAAAGGGCATCGCCGCCATTGCCAAAGGTCGTGTCCAGGGTGCCGCCGGGCTTAAACCGCGCCACAAACAGGTAGTAACCATGCGGCATCTGCGTGCCTTGGTACAGAGTGTCGCCCGTGATGTCGATATTGCCCGCCGGATCGACGGCCACGCCGCGCGCCGTGGCGATGACGTTTCCGATGCCGGTGGTGACGAGGCCGCTACTGCCGAACGATTGGTTCAAACTCCCGTCGGAGTTGTATTCAACAATGGCCGTCCATTCCCCGCCATTCAAGAAGGCGTCGCCGACCACCACAATATGCCCGCTGCCATCGACGGTCATCCCGTACGCGTTCCAATGATCTCCGAAGTTGCTGGTTACGAAGCCGGCGTTGCCAAACGTCGTATAGAGGCTGCCGTCGGCGTCATAACGAACAAGCAGAAAGCGATTGCCGGCGACCGGCTGTTGAGCGTTGCCGGCCACGAGGATTTTGCCATCGGGCTGCGTAATGGCGATCTTGGTGGCCGAGTCGCTGGAAGGCCCAATGATGTCGGTCGTAACCAGCCCGCCACTGCCGAAGGTTGGATCCAGCGCGATTCCCGCCGTCAGTAAGGCGCGCTGTTCGAGCGATTCAAGGCGCCCAGGCAACGTGGCGGAGGATAAATGCGAAAGGCGACGACGAAGCGCGCGACGACCGCGCGTGGCGAAGAAGGACATGAGAATGCTCCCTTTCGTGAGGCGAACACCGAAACGACCTTGCTTGGCCTCTTCGCACACCGGCGCCCTGTTCCCGGCTGGCCTCCGATGGTCGGCTGGAGCGTAATCGCTCGGCCAACGGTTGTCAACCATCGAACCGGCTTATTGATAAACGCATTTCGGCCCTTCCGCCGACGGCCAGTAACGAAGCGCTCAAATCACCGTGGCGATTTCGCTGCCCTTTTTATTCTTGAGCACATCGGCATACGCACCCGAGGAGTGATAGAAGTACCAGTCCTGTCCGCTGCCGCCGTACAAATGGTCGACCGCGCCGTCGTCGTGAACGGTGGAGGTATTCAAGAGGTAGGAACCGTTGAGTCCGCCGCTCGAGGTTCCCAGCAGATCGTCGATGCGCTGCTGATAGCTGATATCGGTGCGTCCCCACTCAGCCATGATGGCGTCGAGCGCTGTCAGGTCGGTATCGTATGCGGTAGTGCCGGCGATGAGAATATCGCCCGCACCGCCCGCGTAGAGCATGTCGCTCCCGGCGCCGCCGATCAGCAGATTGCGCCCCTTGCCGCCATAGAGTGTGTCGTTGCCGGGTCCGCCGACCAATACGTCGTTGGCGCTGGAGCCGCGCGCATCGAGGGTATTGTTTCCGGCGGTACCGAAGAGCACGGCGGGTATGGCAACGTAGGCCGTCTTGCCACTCAAGCTCGCGCTTTGCAACTGTATGTTGTCATCGCCCGCCTGACCGTACACGATAAGCTGGCCGGTCGGATGGTACGGTCCCGTCGTGGCGCCATTCATGGTTACGTTGAGGTCGCCCTTGAGGTCGCTGGGCGCCACGACGATCGTATCGGCGGCGGTCGTGCCGCCGACAAAGAGATTGTTGCCCTCCAGAGCCGCGCCGCTCACGGTCATTTGTAGAATGCCGTTCGTGCTCTTGGAGCCATCCTCATCGGTGGCCGAAACCTTGATCGTGAACGAGCCGCTGGCGGCATAAACGTGAGGCACTTGGATCGTGGCCCCCGCGCCGCTAAACGTCTGCGATGGCGAACCGTCACCCCAATACACGAGATACGTGAAGGTTGGCGGCTGGCTGACCGGTGCGGGGTCGCTGGCCGAGAAGGTGAAGGTTTGCGACTGGCCGCGCACCGAGATCGTCGAGCCCGACACCGTAATGGTCGGCCGGGCTTCGTTGACGGTGACGCTCGTCTGATAATCGGTGGACGCATTGTCCTGATCGAAGATGCGCCCATAGACGGTGTAAGTGCCGCTATTATCGAAAGTGTATTGCATCGTGCTGTTGGTGCCCGCCCCGAGATAGCTCGTCGCCAGCCCCGCCGCACTCAGGGCAAAACTGTAATGAAAGCCCGCGTTGGTGTCGGCCTGCGAAGGCGAGAAAGGATTCGTAAAGCTGACCGTCGCGGGACTGGCTTCGTCGACCGGGCCGTTGTTGGAGAGAGTCGCCGTTGGCGCAACTTCATTCACGGTGACTACGGTCTGATAATCGGTATAGCCGTTGTCCTTGTCGAAGATGCGACCGTCCACCGTGTAACTGCCATCCTCGGGGAATGTGAATGAGGCTGAAGTAGCCGTTCCCGCGGCGGCGTACGACGTAGCCAGGCTGCCCGGATCGAGCGCAAGGCTATAATGGAAGCCGGCCGCGGTATCGGCACTCGACGGATCCAGCGGAGAGGTGAAACTCACTGTCGTGCTGCCGCCTTCCTTGATCGGCCCATCGTTTGTCAGCGTCGCGGTCGGCGCTGCGTCGTTCACCGTCAGGCTGACCGGCGCCGAAACGACGTATTCGCTGTGTGCATCGCTCACGCGCACGCTGACTTGAAACGTGGCTGGACCGTCGTTGATGGGCGGGCTCAGCGCTTCGAGCTGCGACCAGGTGAGCGTGGGATTCGATCCCACGGCGTCGCCAAACGTGCCGTCGCCGTTGATGTCCCATGAGTAACTGAGCGGCCCACCGTCGCCGCCGGAGGCGGTTGCCGC
>DATFDL010000032.1:0-16464 GCA_035252155.1 Pirellulales bacterium
GACGGCGTGCTGGTGTTCGACGGTAAAGGCCGCAGCGTGGCGACGGCCAGGGATTACGGCGATTACGAGCTGTGGGTCGATTGGAAGATCGAGCGCAACGGCGACAGCGGCATCTATCTGCGCGGCGTGCCGCAGGTGCAGATCTGGGACCCTTCGAGCGACTCTGCCAAGGGCGTCGGGTCGGGCGGATTGTTCAACAATCAAAAAAATCCCAGCAAGCCGCTGACCGTGGCCGACAAGCCGATCGGCCAGTGGAACACCTTCAAGATCAAAATGGTCGGCGACAAGGTGACCGTCTACTTGAACGACGTGCTGGTGGTGGACAACGTGGTGCTCGAAAACTACTGGGAGCGCGACAAGCCGATCTACCCCACCGGGCAGATCGAGCTGCAAAATCACGGCAACACGCTGTACTTCAAGAATATTTACTTGAAGGAGATCGCGAAGTAGGCGGTGAACCGCGAAGAGATGGTCGATCTGAACGCTCACGCAAGCGGATCGATATCTCGCGCCGAATGCAGCACACGCGCCACCTCGATTCCATCTGAGCGAGGACGGTAATAAATGACGTAAGCGCCGGCCACAAAGCTCCGAATATCAGGAGCGAGTTCGGGGCGTCGTTCGCCCATTTCGGGCTGCGATGCAAGAAGACCAAGCCGCTGGTCCATTCGGTCCAGCCATCGCATCGCCGCGTCGAGGCTGTCCCGCGCGATGTAATCGGCTAGCTCCACGAGGTCTTTTCGTGCCCTCGGAGTTTTGATGACGACCGACATTTCGGTTACCGCCGCGACGAAAAGCGCCCGCGAACTTCTTGCTTAATCTCCTCCATGTCAAGCGGGCTTCCCTCGCCTCGATCAAGCTCATCGAGCCCTACACGCACGTCGGCACGAAGCCTTTCCAGTCGGATCGCTCGTACTTGATCTCGTTCGCGTAACAACGTCAGTGCCGCGCAAACAACCTCGCCCGTAGTCGAATAATCACCACGGTCGATTTGATTTTGAACGAATTGCTGGAGGTCGGGCGGCAGCGAAAAACTAGACGCGGGCATGTGCGGGAGCTCTCGTAAAGGTCAATGTAACGGGCACCCGTTATTGTACACGCCGCAGGAATTCCCTGACAGCACCTGTGGCCCGATCATGGCGGAGGCGACGTCGACACCTTGCACATGGGCAGTGCCGCGGTCAGCCGCCGGAGGCCCTCATCGCTCACTTGGGTATCGAATAATTCGAGCCGCTTCAGCCAGCGTAGCTCCGCGAAGGAAGCCACGCCGGCGTCGGTGACCGGCGCCTGGGTGATCGCCAGGCGTTGGAGCGTATCGAGCCTCGCCACTTGCGCGGCTCCCGCGTCGGTGATGTTCAGGTCGAGTAAAAACAATCGCTGCAATTTCGGCAGCTCGATGATGGGCTCCAACGCGCCATCGCCGATCGGCATCGAGGCAAGCCACAACATCTCCAACTCGTCGAGATTGCGAAGACTCGCCAGCCCCGCGTCGGTTATCCGCGCCTGAGTGATGACCAGAGTTCGGAGCTGGCGAAGCCTGCTGATGGGTTCCAGCGCGGCATCCGTAATGCCCGGACCACTGAGATCGAGCGTCCGCAGATCGGGGCAATGGCTGACGAGATATTCAACCGATTTGTTGGTTACGCGCGTCTCTCCCAGATACGCAGACCGCAAATTGCGTAGGTGGTTGAGCGAGACGATGCCGGCATCAGAAATGGGCGTATAAGCCAGATTGAGCTGTTCGATTGCCGGCAGATCGTTAAGACACGCAAGCCATTCGTCGCTGATCTTGGTGCGGTTCAGATCAACATCGACTACGTTGCCGAAGTAAATGTCACCCAGCAACTTACGCAGCCAGCGTGGCGCATTGGGTTCAGCCTCGCGCGAAAAGCCAGTCGTGGCGTTGATTTGGTAATCGTAGTAAACAGTACCACCCGCAGCCAAAACCGCATCAACGGCTTCTCGCTTCCGCCGGACCGCGTTGATCTCGATACCGAGCCAGACGGCAATGATCGTCAATGCGACCAGCAGCGTTCTCAGGCTGAATTGGAGTCGTCGGGGCATGGCCGCATTATACCGCGACCGCCGGCCACAAGGGCCGGGGCTACCGCCCGTTCGCCTTGTCGCCCTCTCGCCTTGTCGCGCCCTCGCGCCCTCGTCATCACAGAGAAAGCAACGCAACCACCCCACTACGCCGTCGCCCCGCCAGGCCAATTGACCCGCCACCCTAAACCCGCTATCATCAACGACTTTCCGCCTTTACACAAGGAGTTCGCGTGGCAACGGTCCTGGTCAAGCAACTTATCGAAGCCGGCGTGCATTTCGGGCATCGCGCCAGCCGGTGGAACCCCAAAATGCGGCCCTATATCTATGGCCGCCGCAACCTGATTCACATCATCGACGTGCGCGAGACGGTGCGCGGCCTCATCCGTGCCCGAAAGTACCTCACGCAAGTCGCCGCCGGCGGCAGCCTGATTCTGTTTGTCGGCACCAAGCGACAGGCCAGCGAGACCATGGAACGCGAATCGACCCGTTGCGGCATGCCCTACGTCAGCGATCGCTGGCTCGGCGGCACGCTCACCAATTTCCGCACCATCCGCAGCCGATTGGTCCGGCTGGAAGAGTTGGAGCGGCTGCGGTCGGGCGAAGAGCTGCAAAGCTATTCCAAAAAAATGCAGTCGGCTCTGAACCGCGAATATCGCAAGATGTTCCGCAATCTCAACGGCATGCGCACCATGAACCGGCTGCCCGAATGCCTGGTGGTGATCGACCCGCGCAAGGAACACAACGCGGTGTTCGAGGCCCGCAAGCTGGGAATCACCACGGTGGCCCTGATCGACACCGACTGTGATCCCGACCTGGTCGATCTGCCGATTCCCGGCAACGACGACAGCATCCGCTCGATCGAGCTAGTGATGCACCAGTTGGCCGACGCGGTGCTGGAAGGCAAGGCGAACGCGGCGGCCAACGTGGGCGCGACGCCCGAAGGCGCGGCGGGGGCCTATGTGATGGAATCGCCGGAAGATAAGGAATAGATTATGCCAGACATAACCGCCAGCATGGTAAAGACCCTGCGCGAGCGCACGGGTTTGCCCATGATGGACTGCAAAAAGGCCCTGCAAGAAACCGGCGGCGACGAACAAAAGGCCGTCGACTGGCTGCGCGAGCAGGGCATCAAGACCAAAGAGACTCGCATCGGTCGCGAGACCTCGGCCGGACGGATCGCCGTCTACACCGACTTTGCCAAGGGCGTCGGCGCGATGATCGAGCTGAAGTGCGAAAGCGCGCCGGTGGCCGGCGGCAAAGATTTTATCCAGTTCGCCGGCGACGTGGCGAAGCAACTCGCCACCGGGCCGGGCGCCAAGACCGCCGAAGAACTGCTCAAGCAGCCCGCGCCGGGCAAGGCGGGCCAAACGCTCGCGCAGGTGCTGGACGACATGTACAACCGCATCCGCGAAGTGTTTACGCTGGGGCGGGTGGCGCGCATCGACGGGCCGTGTGGGGCGTATGCCCATCATGACGGCTCGGCCGGTGCATTGGTCGAAGTCAAAGGCGGCAACGCCGAGGCGGCCAAAGACATCGCCATGCACGTGGTGGCTTTCAAGCCGGCGGCCGTTTCGAAAGAAGACCTCGATCCGGCGGCGGTGGAGAAGGAGCGCGAGATCCTCACCAAGGCCGCCCGTAGCGAAGGCAAGCCGGAGAACATCATCGCCAAGATGATCGAAGGCCGGCTGAAAAACTTTTTTGCCGAGCGGGTGCTGCTGGAGCAGCCGTTTGTGAAAGACGACAAGCAGACGGTGGCCAAGGTGGCCTCGGCGGCCAAAATGCAGGTGGTGCGCTTCGTGCGGTGGGAGCTGGGCAAAGAGTAAACGAGGGGTCAGGATTCAGGGGTCAGGGCACGAGTTGAATCGTCCTGGATCCGCACGGCGTCTCTAGGGACCGGACTCCGTGCCGTTCCGTGTTGGGCGAACCGAGGTTGCGCCGCCCCGGTAGCTCCGACACTCCGTGGCGGAGATAGTAGGCCACCAAGGGCGACCGGCATTCCCGTCACGGAGTGCCGGGGCTACTTTACTCGTCCCACCCAACGGCCGATTGCTCAACTGCGACCGCATGTAAAACCGGACCGGATTAACCGCCAAGCATCGACGATACTCATCTATGCCCCTCTCCGCCACGAACGCCCCTCATCGCCGTGTCGTCCTCAAGCTCTCGGGCGAAAGCTTCAGCCGTGCGGGCGAACGCGGCATCAGCATGGAAGAGGTGGTGCACATCGCCCGGCAGACTTCGCAGGCTGCCAAGCGCGGCGTGCAAATCGCCATTGTGATCGGCGGCGGCAACATCTTACGCGGGGCGCAGTTCACCTCGGCCAGCTCCAGCATTCAGGAAGCGACCGCCCACTACATGGGCATGCTGGCCACGGTGATCAACGGCCTGGCCCTGCAAGACGCCCTGGAATCACTAGGCTGCGAAACACGGCTTTCGACCGCCATTCGCATGGACGGCGTGGCCGAGCCCTACATCCGGCGCCGTGCCCGCCGCCATCTGGAGAAAGGGCGGATTGTCATTCTGGCCTGCGGCACGGGCAGCCCCTTTGTCACCACCGATACCGCCGCCGCGCAGCGGGCCTTGGAACTTGAGGCCGACGTGCTGCTCAAGGCCACCCGCGTCGATGGCGTCTACAGCGACGACCCGGAAAAAAATCCACACGCCGTACTCTATAGTGAACTGACCTATTCGCAGGTCCGCGAACAAAACCTGCGGGTGATGGATCCCACCGCCATCGCTCAGTGCATGGAACACAACATGCCGATTCTGGTGTTCAACTTCAAAAAAGAAGGCAACATCGTGCGGGCGGTGGCCGGTGAAAAAGTGGGCACCCGGATCGGCAGTGAGGCTTTGGAAAGCAGCCGTAGAGAATAAGTTTGGAGGATGGCCTTCCAGGCCGTCGCGCGTGAGGTCTGATATGAGCTCCGAAGAAATCCTGCTCGACGTCGAAGAACGAATGGAAAAAGCGGTCGACGTGCTCAAGCACGCCTTGGCCGGCATTCGCACGGGCAGGGCCAACCCCGGCTTGGTCGATTCGCTGCGAGTCGAGGCGTATGGCTCGCCCACCCCGCTCAGACAGTTGGCATCGGTCGGCGCCCCCGAGCCGACGCAAATTGTCATTCGCCCCTTCGACCCTGGCACGCTCAAGGACATCGAAAAGGCGATTTTGGCCAGCGGCCTGGGGTTGACGCCGATGAATGATGGCAAGCTGATTCGGCTGAACGTGCCCGCCCTCTCGACCGAAACGCGCCGCAAGCTGGTCGGCCGCATTAAAGAGCTGACCGAAGAGGCCAAGGTCTCCATTCGCAACGTCCGCCGCGATGGCAATAAGCTGGCCGATCAAGAGCAGAAAGACAAGACGCTTTCGGAAGACGACCGCGACAAGCTCAAGGACGAGATTCAAGAGATGACCAAGAAGTACGAGAACCGCGCCGGCGACCTGGCCAAGGCGAAGGAAGAAGAGGTCATGGAAGATTGAGGCAGGGGTCGGGATTCAGGGGTCGGGGGCCAGCGAGCGAACACGTAGCGTAAGCGGCCTCGCTTGCGCAAAGTAGTCCCGGCACTCCGTGACGGGAATTGCCATCGCCGAAGGCGTCCGCCACTCTCCGCCACGGAGTGTCGGAGCTACTATTGCCAGTGGCTGGGGCAGAGCCTTGGCGATGCCCCAGCGGCGTTACGAATCGCTTTGCCATGGCGACGCTCTCGCTCATCGATGTTCCTAAAACCCTTGTTCTCGCTCATCGCGGCAATAGCCGGGCGGCGCCGGAAAATACCCTGCCAGCGTTCGAGTCGGCGCTGCAGTTGGGCGTCGATCTGGTCGAGCTCGACTATCATCATACGGCCGACGGCGTGCCAGTAGTGTTTCACGACGAAGAGCTCGACCGCTGCACCGACGCCTGCTATGTATGGGGCGGGACGCAACATTTGCTCGCCCAACGAACGTTCGCGGAATTACAACAGCTCGACGCCGGCGGTTGGTTCGGCCAAGCTTTTCGCGGCACGCACATCGCCACACTCGAAGATGCGCTGAAGCTGATCTGCGCGCGGGCCGGCTGCATGATCGAACGTAAAAGCGGCGACGCCGCCACTTGCGTCTCGCTACTGCGGCGACTGAACGTGGTCGAGCGCTGTGTGGTGACCGCGTTTGATTGGTTGTTTCTTGCCGAATGTCATCGCCTCGCGCCCGAGCTTTTGCTCGGCGCCTTGGGCACCGACCCGCTCACGCCCGAGCGGCTCTCTGAAGCCCAACAAACCGGCGCCCGAGTGATTGGCTGGGACAACGACATCGTCACCGCCGAGCACGTGCGGCTGGTGCATTCACACCGCCTGAAGGCCTGGGTTTGGACGGTCGACGAGCCGGCCCGCGCCGCTGAATTGGTCTCCTGGGGCATCGACGGACTGATCAGCAACCTGCCGGGGGATATCCAAGCGGTCGCCGCGGATGCATCGCGTTAACGTGAATAAGATGCTCTAAGGCTTTTTCATTCGAAACGAAGCGAGCATCTTTTCAACATCGGGATAAATCGTCTCATCAAGCTGCGGCAGAATGGTGCTGATGGCGCAATAGCAGTGGTTGTCGACCATGAACGACCACTGACGCCAATGAATCTGTTTTCCGTCAGGCGATTCGGGAACCGCCTCGAAAAACAGAGCATCGTACTCGCCCACCTTGGCTGGTCGAAAATCGTTGGGCCGCGGCGGCGTTTGGCCGACGCGGCGCGCCCATTCAAAGCCCACCTCAGCGCGCATCTCGTCGAGAAAGCCGGCTGTATCCTCCGCATCGTCGGTCGAATAGGTTCCCATGCGGTAAACGTCCATTCCAACCGGAAAATTCGGAGGAACGAACATCACCCAGTTTCCCTTGTCGATCGACTTCCAGCCCTCCGACAAGGTAACTTCGAAGGGCACTTCCCGCTCGGCGGGAAGGAACTCAAAAATGGCCACTCCGCCCACCGCCGAACCGCCGTGTACGTCGCTGTCAAAGTATTTGCTGCTGGGGTCGTACTTCCATTGCGAAAATGTTTGCAAGGCAATCGCATCGAGCAACTCGCGCAGCGTCGGCTTGTACGAACTCGGATACGGTGAAACGAGTGGCCGTTTGGCGATCGCCTTGGAAGGCGTCATCAAGCCGACGCCATAATCGAGATTAAACCGACTTGTGACCAAAAACATCTTGGCGAAGTCGTTGAAGTTTGGGCCCATGCCGGGATCTAACCGCGCGGCGAGTAGGCGTCGCAGTTCTGCGGAAGTCAGCGGCTTAATGGTGTCGCGCGGCGCATCGGCTGCCCGACCGTTTGGTTCTGGCTCGGCCGCTTCTGAGGGGGCAGATTGAAGATCGCCATTCGGCGAGGCGCGAGATGGTTCGGCGACCGGAAGGGGTGGCTGCTGATCGTCGCTGGTTGGTGTGGACGTGCGCGAACAGCTCGCACATACGGTAACGATGGCAGCCAGAAGTGCGGATCGCATGGCGCACGAACCTCTCGATGATCTAGGAAACCTACCACGGTCACCGCGCCGCCGCAATCAACGGGGGCATCGCCAAGGCTCTGTCCCAGCCACCGCCCGTACGCGGACCACGTTTCGCTCGAACTTGGGCGGCGCACTCGGTTGATGCGACCTTGACCGCCTGGGGGCGGCTACCTATACTCCGCGGCCCAACGAACCCCGCCGAACCGGGCGGGCATTTCTACGGCTGTTTGCGCCGCTGTTTAGGGAGAAACCGCGATGAACCCCATCGATGCCGACGCCACCTTTCCAAACCCCCGACCCTGGCGCCGCCGCCTCGGCTGGCTCTCGGTCGCCGCCGCCGTGCTGGCCATCTGCGCCATCGCCCGCTACGGCTGGCAATTGACTTCGGCCAAGGCGGAATCGCCCTTCGACAAGCTCACTGCCAAATCGGCCGCCAAGGTCGCGAAAACAAAGAAACCGTCAACGAAGTCAAGCGACGAACCGCCCGCCGAGCTGCCCGCGATGGCCTCGTTGAAGATCATGGCCACTGTCAACGGCCAGCAAATCACGCGCAACGAGCTGGCCCAGGAGTGTTTGCTGCACTTCGGCGAAGAAGTGCTCGAAAGCGTCATCAATAAGAAGTTGATCTCCGAAGAATGCCGCAAACGCAACATCGCGGTCACGCACGATGAGATCAAGGAAGAGATCGACCGCATGGCGGCCCGGTTCGCCCTGCCCACCGATCAACTGCTGACGATGCTCAAGGAAGAGCGGCACATCACGCCCGATCAGTATGCCAAGGAAATCATCTGGCCGACCGTGGCCCTGCGCAAGTTGGCCGCCGACCGGCTGGTGGTGTCTAAAAAGGACATCGACGAAGCGTACGCCATGCTCTATGGCCCCGCTGTGCACGTGCGGCTCATTGCCTGCCCGACGCCTCAAAAGGCTGAGGAGGTGCGCGACCAGGTCATCGCCGATCCGGAAAACTTCGGCAACGTGGCCAAAGAAGTCTCGATCGACACCGTCAGTGCCGCTGCTAAGGGCTTGATTCAGCCGATTCACCACCACCAGGGCGACCCGAACATCGAGCGGGTGGCCTTTGCCCTGCAGGTGGGCGAGATTTCGGAAATCGTGGCGGTGGGCGACCAGTTCGTCATCCTCAAATGCGAGGCCCATCTCGCCGAGCAGCAAGTGCCTCGGCAGAAAGTCGAAAAGGTCCTCATCGAAAGCATCAAGGACAAAAAGCTGCGGCTGGCCGCCGACACCATCTTCAAACAACTGCAAGACGCGGCCACCATCGAAAATGTGATGAACGACTCGAAAAAGAGCAAGAAAAATCCAGGCGTGGCGGCCATCGTCAACGGCCAAAAGATTACCGTGCGCGACGTGGCCGAAGAATGCCTCGAGCGGCACGGCATCGAGATGCTCGAAGGTATGGTCAATCGCCGCATTTTGGAGCAAGCCTGCCGGCGGCGGAAGATTGAAGTGACCGAGGCCGACATGCAGCGCGAGATCGCCCGTGCGGCGGTTTCGATGGGCAAGACCAAGGGACACACCGACGAGCCCGATATCGACGCCTGGCTGAAAGACGTGGTCGAGAATCAAAAGATTTCGCTGGAGCTCTACAAGCACGACATCGTCTGGCCGTCGGCCGCGCTGACCAAGCTGGTGGGCGGCGATATCGAGGTCAGCCAGGAAGACCTGAAGCGGAGCTTCGAAGCCAATTTTGGGCCGAGGGTCCGCTGCCGGGCGATCGTGCTGGCCAGCCAGCGGGCCGCTCAAGACTGCTGGGCCAAGGCGCGCGAGACCGTTTCGATCGACCGGCTCATGCGAAAAGAACTTGAAAAGAACCCGGGCTGGGCCAAGAACAAAGAGGGGTTGCGCAAGCACGTGGTCGAGAACGTGGCAGGCCCCGCCTTCGGAAAGCTCGCCGCGGAGCTTTCTGTCGATGCGGCCAGCCGCGCCGACGACGGCATCATTCCGCCCATCCAAAAGCACGGCGGCGAGCCTTTTTTGGAAAAGGAAGCTTTCGCGCTGAAGCGGGGCGAGATCTCGGGCATCATCCAGGCCGGCGACAAATGGGTGATTCTCTTCTGCGAGGGGCGCACCAAGCCGTATGACGTGCAGTTCGAGGAGCAGAAGCCGAGGATGATCGCCGATCTACGCGAGAAGAAGTTGCAGTTGGCGATGGCGCAAGAATTTTCCAAATTGCAAGAGGACGCCCAGATCGACAACTTCATGACGGGCAAATCACAGCCCGGCATCAAAGGCAAGCGCTTGCAGGATTCGCTCTTGGCCACGCCCGACGCGTCGCTATTGGCGCCCGAGGGCGGCCAGCCGCCCGCGAAGCCGCGGCCGGCCGGGGCGCCGAAGCCTCGCTCGGTCAATCGCCCCGATGGCGCGATGCGGCGGTAGGTGACGCGCGACGAGGCGACATGGCGAGAGGGGGCGACACAGCGAGGGGGCGACTGGGCGACTGGGCGACTGGGCGATCGCGCGGTATGCCCGGCCTGCGCAAAATCAATGACTTTGTGGGCAATTCCTGTAGGTTTCTTGGTGCGTATTTGTTCCGAGCCAAGGAAGAACAATGCCATGCCGCCGGCTTGCCCGGCTGGTTGCTCCCGATCGGAACGAGGTGATCAGTGACAGCGACCCCGGAAAACTCAAAAATCGGCGATATCCAGGTGCTCCGCGGCCTTGCGATTCTGATGGTGCTCATCTGCCATCTCAGCATCGGCTCGATGGCCCTGGAGCTGTGGCCCGTGCGGGTCACCATTCCGCTTTACCTGGGCGTCGAGATTTTCTTCGTGGTCAGCGGTTACGTGATCACGCGGTCGCTCATGAAAGACGGCTTTCATGGCGGGCGGTTTTTTTTGAAGCGGGTCTTCCGCCTCATGCCGGCGCTGCTGTTGTTTATCGGCGTGAGCCTGCTCTTGAACCGCTATGTCCAAAATTCCGACCTGATCGACGCCGACAAGTCGTTCTATTCGGTGCCCAATCGCGCCTTTCGCCAGCAGGCGCGGGGCGTCGCCTTTGGATATTTGACGATCGTTCCGAGGCCACTCTCGCATGCCAACGGCGCCATGTGGAGCCTCTCGGTCGAAGACCAGTTCTATGCGGCCGTGACGATCGTCTGTTTGTTGGCCGGCGGGCTGCTCCGCTTTCGCCCGAAATGGTGTGGCGCTGTGTTGGCCGCCACTGCGGCGGCTTTTTATGTTTGCCTGGTGGGTTGGCGGTTGGCCACCTGGGGAGATTTGGAGAAGATGCCGAGCGTCGTACGGTATTTTGTCCACTGGCGGTTCGATTTCCTCGGGCTGGGCGTCGTGACGGCCTTTATCGACTTCCGCTGGAGCGAACGAATCCGCGCCGCCTTCCGCGACAGTGGAACCTACTGTTCGGCGTTTCTGCTGATCGTCCCGCTGATGTTGGCCGCCATTTGCGAGTCGCCCTTGCAGGACCCAGCCCCGGTGCTGCAAGCGGTCGGCTACACGATGTTCGGTTTGTGTTTCGCCGGGCTGGTGCTGCTGGCCGCCAACGGCCTGGCGTTTCCGGCCAGCCGCGGATGGCTCTACCGATGGTTCAAGTTCGTGGGCGACCGCAGCTACACCTACTACCTGTTTCATTATCCGATGTTCATCGTCGCGTTTCTGCTGTTCCACCATCATTTCCAGGGCGCATTTCGCGGGCCGTGGCATTTCGCCGCGGCGCAGTGTGTGACGGTGGTGGCCTTGCTGGTGCCGTTCTCCGAGGCCGTCTATCGGTGCATCGAACTGCCAATTGCGGAACTTGGCCGCTCGATCGCCGGCAGACTGAAATCAACGGATTTCGGCGTGGCGTCCCCGGAGCGCGAGCCTCTGCTCGATAGAGAACTCGGCGGCGAATCCATCGTGGCGGGACGGTGCAACCCCGTGCCCCATGGCAAGGATGTTGCGCAACAGCGCAGGTTAGGCCGGCGTGTCGCCTGAATTCTGGCCTTGAGCCAAATCGCTGGTTTTCGTACATCTACCGCCGTCTGTCGGCCCCGGCTCGCTCCTTGCGCCCTTCAGCCCCGAGTGGGATCAACGAACGCACGATGTTCAAGTTCGTACTCATCGACCAGTCGCTCACCGATGTCGGCGGGCATCATTATGAATACGCTCGCCGGGTGCTCGGCGCCGCCGAGTCGGCGGGGTACCAGCCCGTCCTGGCGGCGAATCGGAAGTGCAAACAATCGGATGTGGACGGCGTGGCCGTCCACCCGGTATATCAATTCGGCTTTTGGGACCAGCCGGCCGGGGCGAACTGGGGAAAGCGGCTCGGGCGGATTTCGCGACGGCTCGGCGGCCGGTGGTTTTCGGTCAAGCTGGCCTTGCTGCTTTCGCCTTGGGGCGCACTATGGTCCCAACGCCACGACGCCGCTCAATGCTTGCGACTCGCACGGACCGGACCTGTGCGTGACCGGCTGATTCTCATGGCCGCGTTTGGCGTGCTGTGGATGGCATGCGTGGCGCGTGCCGTGGCGAGAATTGCCGTGGCCGCGATTCCGTTTACCGGCTACTTTGCCCGCGTGCGCGCAGAATTCAAGCAATCGGCGCCTCAGGCGTTCGCGCCGGTGATGGTCGTACTCCGACGGCCCGCCGTCTTTGCGCATTGGTTGCTGGGACAACGCAAGACCAAGGCTTTTGCCGCCGACACGCGACGGCTGCTCGCGCGACTCTCGCTCGAAGACGGCGACGTGGTGTTTATCCCAACGATCGAGCCGAACGAAATGCTCGGGATCTCGCTGCTGTTTCGGCAGATGCCCGAAGCCATGCGTCCCTCGTGGCACCTGCTCTATCGCCGCAACATCTACACCGGCCGCGACGCCGATTATTCGACCGCCGACGAGGGTCTGCGTTCGCTGCGGAACTCCTTTCGCCAGTTCAACGACGGCCGCGGCACAGCCCGTGTCTTCTTTTATACGGACACCGACCAACTGACCGATCAGTATAACCGCCTGGGCGCTGTACCCTTCGCCACGCTGCCCATCCCCGTCGATGCCGAATATGCGGCTGGGCGATCGCTCGCCGAAAAGGCGGCGACTTACAAAACCGCTTCAGCAACCGCTCCGCTGTGTGTCTCTTACGTCGGCGACGCTCGACCGGAAAAGGGCTATCATCACCTGCCGCGATTGGTGCACGACGTGTGGCACGACTCCGTGGTCAAGGGGCGAGTCCGGTTCCGGTTTCAGTCGAATTTCAACACCGAGCACGGCGAACCACGCGCGATCGTCGGCCGTGCGCAACTTGCTTCGTTCCCGCGTGATCTCGTTCAATTGCTCCTGAAGCCTTTGGCGAGCGATGAGTACCGCGAGCTGATCGTCGATTCAGACTTGATGCTCGTACTTTACGATCGCGACAACTATTACGCGCGCAGCTCCGGCGTCTTTGCCGAGGCGATGGCGGCCGGCGTGCCCACCGTTGTGCCGGGCGGCTCGTGGATGGCGCTGGCCCTGGCCGATGCGATCGATACTCATCATGCTTCGCTCCTGCAGCGTGCCGACATTCGACGGATCGCGGTCGACGGCGCGGAACTCGGTTGGCGATCCGCTGGCTTGGACGACGATCAAAAGCTGATCGACGGAGAGCTGCGTTTAGGCGGGCAACGCGACCGCTTGTGCCACCTCGATGTGCCCGGTGAGAGCAATTATTTGCTCGTTGAGTTTCGCGATCGGTCAGTCGTCGGGGGCAACTTTGTCCACTTGGCGGCCGAATGCACAGCACACGAGACGATCCCACCTGGCAGCCGGCCGCGGGCGGCGAAGGCGATGATCGGTGGACGGCCCGACCAGCGCGCCTCCGCATTATTTTCGGTTCCGTCGGGCGCCACACGCATCGAGTTGCGATGGCGCGGGGCGTTCACTCATAAAACGATCTCGTTAAGCGACATCCGTTTCCACTTTCTCAAGTCGCCGGATGAATTGCCCCGCGGCGCTGCCGGCGTTGTCTACACAGAACCCGACGAAATCGCCGATGCCTTGCGCGAGGTTGTGCGGCACGCGGAGCATTACCGAACGACCGCCCGCCAGAAGTCGCTGAAGTGGGCGGCGTTCCATGAACCGGCGAATCTGGTGCGTCAACTTCTCGACCGCGCCGGCCAACTCGCGGGCAGCGATTCGCGCGGCGAATCGGTTCAGCACGACTCACACGAGGTCGAGGTTTTTACCAAGGTGGCTGCATGATTAGTTCCGCACGACACGCGACCATCCTCGGCGTCTCGGATGTCAGCTTGGGCTACGGAAGCCCTCAGGTGCCGACATTGCTGGAGTCGCTGGCCGACCATTATCCTGGGTGCGACGCCCTCGTGCTCGAACCCGACCAATCAGAGTTCCGGCCTCAGCCCGGCCGGTTCCCTCGGCTGCGAATCGAGCGCATTGCCACGCGCTTTCACCCCCACAGCCCGCCCGGCATGATCGAATACAACACCCGGGTGGCCCGGACGCTCGATACGCTGGCGCCGGACGTGTTGGTCTTTTCGTCTCCCGTGGTGATCCCCTCGCTGTTGCGCGCGCGGCACCGACCGCGTTATTGCATTTATTACATGCTCGAATCGCTCGCCCATTACGACGGCGCGGGGTCGAGCGCGGCCAGATTCTTGCTAGACGCCCATCGGCAGGCGCGCTCGCGGATCGACCTGGTGGTGTTTCCTGAAGAAAACCGCGCCGCCGCCGACATCGTAAGGGCAGGTTATGAAACGGTGCCGCTGGTGGTCTGTTATAACAGCATCAATCGCGCCGCGGTTGCCAAACGCGACGAGCCGCTGCCCACGAAAAACCGGCGTCTCCTATATAGCGGCACGATCGACCCCCATTTAACTTTGGCCGACTTCTTTCTCGATCCCGAGGTCCGGGCGATGCCGCTCGATCTATGGGGCGTGGTGGGCGGCCGGGGAAAGGAAGCGTTCGAGCAGGCGCTGCACGGCGACGGCGAGCTACGCTACTGCGGCTACGTCGATTCGCTGCGCTTGGCCGAATTGCGCAAGCGCTACGCCTACTCCCTGATTCTCTGGTCGCCGGCGAACGAGAACACACTTTACGCTTGTCCCAACAAGCTCTTCGAGGCGATCGCCGATGGCGTGCCGCCGATTTCGACACCGCACCCGCAATGCAAGATGCTGATCGAGCGCTACGATTGCGGCATTGTGCTCGATGACTGGTCGCTCGACGCCTTTCTGCGCGGGACGAAGCATGCGCTGGACCTCTTTGGCACACCGCGGTACGACGAGCTGGTGGCCAACTGCCGTCTGGCCGCCGAGCGCGAGCTGAATTGGGACGTCCAATTCGAGAAAATCCGATCGAACCTGCCGCCGCGTTTGACTCAATCGGCATCCGGTCTGCCCAAGGAATGAGCGGCTGCGGCTCGAACAGCGAGGGAGGCTTCGCGATGCTTGCGGGAATGGTTGCGTCAACAAGGTCATTTGGGCGGAGCATGGCGGCCGCTCTCTCGCGTCGTGCGGACCCGACGCTTAGCGATCAGGCCAAGACCGAGCCTGAGTATCCACCCACGGTTTATGGTGAGCGCATTCCTTGGGAGATACCAGTTCAACTGTGTTTGCGCGATGTGCTTCGCGAGGGCGATTGTGCGCTCGATGTGGGTGCAAACATCGGAGGAGTAGGAATTGCGATGTCGCGCATGGTGGGAGCAAGCGGCTCCGTCCATGCCTTTGAAGCAAATCCAAGAACCTTGGCACGACTGTACGCTGATCTGGCTGCTAATCACGTCACGCATGTTACCGTCGTTCCGAAGGCGGCCTGGTCGACTTCGGGAGAGCACATCTCGTTTTATTGCGATACGAGCTATTACGCCGCGGGCTCAAGCATTTACCGTCGAGAGAAGACGTGGCAGGAGGTTCGCGTCCCGACGATCAGCCTCGATGACTACTGCCGCGTCAACCGGCTCGCCCCAAAAGCGGTCAAACTTGATGTCGAAGGAGCGGAGTTTGATGTGCTGCAGGGGGCCCAGTGGATTTTGGACCGTTATTCACCGGCGTTTGTATTGGAGTACCATCCGGCGGCCGAGCGCGGGAAAGACACCGTCGAGTTGCTCAGGTCGCGCGGTTATTCCACGTTCGACACGAATCTCTACCGAGAAGTCGACCGCGATTTCTATCTGAAGAACTTCGAGAAGGTGCCAACGGCCAATGTGTTGGCGGTTGCTACAGGTTCGGCCGCCCACACCAGGTATAGTCGATTATCGCTGGTCGAAGAACACTCGGCCCGTTGCGCGGGTGAGCGTACAGACTGGCTGGCGCTGGACCAACCCGGACGTTTCGTGGTTGTCGCCGATTTCGAGGGCCCCAATGAGACTGAGGCGGTGCTGCGAGTCAGCGACTCGGACTCGCATAGTTTGGCATGCTTCCAGACGCAGGTCCAATATCTCAAGGAGCATTCTTGCTCACATCTTGTGATTGACATCGACCAACCCTGCCAGATTCGTTGCGAGCTATCCGCCGCCGATTCCGCGAGCGCGACCGTAGCATTACGGAACGTGAGAGTGATGCGCGTTTGTTTCGCGCCGGCTTAGTAAAGCTAGAACGAGCCACAATTATGAACCTTGAGACCCCAGCAACCGTTGGCAATCACTTCACCGCGGGCTTCGCCGCCGTACCGCAAGCCGTGTGCGAGGCCCAGGCATCGTTCGGCTGTCGTGTGTGCGATTCTCGGCGGCTGGAGCCGGTGATCGATCTGGGCCACCAGCCGTGGTGCAACCATTTTTTGCGGGCCGAAGATGTTGGCCGTGAGCCGTTCTACCCGCTGCGCGTGGTCTATTGCCACGACTGCCGCACCGCCCAGCTCGACTACACCGTCAGCAAAGAGACGATGTTCGGCGACCATACCTATGTGTCGGGCATCACACGCTCGCTTTCCGATCATTTTCGCAACGTCGCCCGCGAGGTTGATGCGCGGTTCGGCGGCGATAAGAAGGCCCTCACCTTACCTCTCCCAGAGGGAGA
>DATFDL010000033.1:0-7692 GCA_035252155.1 Pirellulales bacterium
GAATCTCGGCGGTGGTCTGCTTTTTCTCGCCGGCGGCCGGCGGTTTTGCCGTGGCGCCGGCCGCGCCCGCGCGGGCCGCCGCCAATACGTCGGACGTCTTCTTCGCCGGTTCACCCGGCTTTTTGGCCGCTCCCTGCGCGCGGGCGGCTTCGAGCGGCGAAAGCTTCTTCTCGCCAGCGGCGACGGGGGCTTTTGGTTTGGCGGCGGCCTCGGCCTTGGCCGGCTTCTCGTGCCGCTCTGCCGGCTTGGGCGGCGGAGCGTCGACCACTTTCAGGTAATCGAGACCGATGTCGAACCAGCCAACATTGGCATACGCATCGAATTCGACCAACGCTCGGCCGTTCATGTTCACCGTCTTCACTTGGCCCGTAAAACCTTTGAAACGGGCCAGCTCGGGCCGTCGCTCATCGACGACTACATATTTGTCGGTGTAGGTTTGCTTGAGTTGCTCGATCTGGTCGAAAACCATCTACACTTCCGTAATTCTTTTGTCCATGGGCTGGTGGCTGGGCAGAGGCTCGCCGATGCCCCGACGATGAAGCAATTCTGGCCGATTGGCCATGCGAAATCAAGGCGGTGTATCTTCCGACTCTACTTCGTCAAGCGCCTTGAGCACTTGCTTCATGTCGGCGAATCGTTTCTCCGGTTCGCGCTCGATGCAACGGGCGATCAACTTCGAGAGCTTGCGATTGATTTGCGGACGGTAGCGCTCGATTTCGGCCGGCGGGTGCTCGGCGTGTTTCATGGCCACCAATCCCGTGTCGCCACGCTCCCAAGGCAACTGGCCGCAACAGATTTCATAGGCGCTCACGCCGAACGCGAAGACGTCGAGCCGCTGGTCAGTCGGCCGCCGCTTTACCAGCTCGGGCGCCATGTAATTGGGATTTCCAGTGCGGTTGCCCGGCTGCATGAAGGGCGGGGTGGCCGGCACCGTCAGCCCAAAATCGATCAGCTTGAGATGGTCGCCCTGTTCGTCGACCATGAAGTTGCGC
The DNA here is from genome assembly GCA_035252155.1 of Pirellulales bacterium. Taxonomy (GTDB): domain Bacteria; phylum Planctomycetota; class Planctomycetia; order Pirellulales; family JAICIG01; genus JAICLL01. The sequence goes on from DATFDL010000033.1 coordinate 993, forward strand.
GGACAGACGTCGCGGTGGATGAAGCCGGCCTGGTGGACGGCGAGCAGTCCTTCGGCCGCCTGCCGGATGATTCGCACGCGGCGGCCTTCGAGCAACGGGCTGCGGCGGCTTAGCAAGAGATCGACGCCAAGACCTTCGAGAAACTCCATGGCCACAAACCGCTCGCCCCGCGTCGTGAGGCCGTGGTCGAGCAGCTTGACGATCCGCGGGTGATCGAGCTTCGCCAGGATTTCGCCCTCGCCGGGCTTATCGAGCCCTTTGAAGCGGGCCTCGAATTCGGCCGTCTTTTTCGGGTCGAGCACCTTCAGCCCCACCAGCCGACCGGTCTCGCGGTCGCGGGCCTTATAAAAAGTCGACATGGTGCCCGACGTGATTTCGCGCAGCAACTCATAGCGGGCGCGCACATCGACCTTGTTGCCCCCAAGCATCGTTTTGAATTGGCTGAAGAGGCCCATGCGGTGTGCCGTGCGATTCTCATCGTAAAATGGAATTGCGTGATCGTCTAGGAGCGGTGTCTGCAACTCAGCACGTAGCAGAATTCGTGAGAATTCTGGCCGCGACTCGTGTTGCCCGCCTGACTTCTCACGAAGCCAGCTACGTGGCCACCTAGGCTCAGATTCATTCCGCCGCCGCGGCAGGGTCGTGAGCTTTGTAGAGCTGGGCCAGCTCGACCAAGAGTTTTTCCAGTTCACCGTAATACGCTTCTTCGGCCATGCTCGTTTTTCGCCCACGGAGCGCGGCGATCTTTTGTTCGAGCTCGTCGCGGCGGGCACGCGCCTCGGCCGGCAACTGCCGTTCGCTCGGGCTGCGGACAAAGGGCAACTGCGCGGCGCGCAGGCCATCGGCGGTAGCGCCTTCTTTGGTGAGCTTGATCGCCCGCACGCCGTGGAACCAATCGGCCGGCGTCCCTAGACTATCGCCGTTGTCGTCGAGCAGGGCGTGCTCGGTGGCCAGCCGGGCATCTTCGGCATAAAATTCCTGGGTTTTCGCCGAAGCCATTAAAAATGCCTCTAGCAGCGAGGTCTGGTCGTCCTTATCCAAGTCGGCCGCGGCGTCGGCGATGGCCGCCGAAAAAAAATCTCCGAACCGGGCAAAGTTGTGCTCGAAGCCGCTTTTGGTCGCCGTGACCACGATGCGGTTCTTGCCCGACAGCGCGTTGATGAACGGCCCGCTGGCCGACGCGCAATTAACAATCGCCAACGGACGCTCGATTGGCCGCAACCACTCGGCCAGCTCGGCGGCCGAAAAATCGGGGCCGCGCAGATTGAATCGCGCGGTCTGACCGTCGAACGTGCCGTGGCCGATGAGCACCAGCCACAGCGGCTCGCTCGACGTCTGAGTTTTGTCGGCCAGCCACTGCCGCAGCCGCTGGCGGTCGTCGGTTTTATCTACTTCTTGATCTTCTTCCCGACCGATGACGCAGAACGACGCCCCGGCGCGGTCGGCGGCCGACTGCCATCGTTCGGCCCATTCGCCGAATTGCTTGCCATACTCGTCGGCGCCCGGCGCCCCGACGACGACCAAGACGTCGGGGCGTGCCGCCGAGCCGGCGGTGAGCGTAAGAAGCAACGGAATCAAGACGCCGTGCATGGCGGATTTTTAGTCGAGGGTGATCGAGGAACGGAATGAATTCCGTTCTACAGAGATTTTTGAACGGCGGCCCGGGTCTTTTCGAGGCCGGTTCGGGCAACCGTGAGCGCGTCTTGTTCCCAGTAGCCGCGATTGAACAACTCCAACGAAAGCGTGCCGCGAAAGCCGGCCGCGCGCAAGTCGCCGAACAGCCGATCGAGCGGCGCTACGCCATCGCCAGGATAAACGCGGTCCGCATCGTTGATTTTATCGCGAGGCGGCGAAGCCGGATAATCGTTGACGTGGAACACGTGCATGCCCGCCGCTCCCAACAGCCGAATGCTCTCGAAACTCGAGCCGCCCTTGTAGAGATGATAAACGTCCAGCAGCAAGCATGCGCTGGGGTGCCCGCTCTCTACGGCCACAAACAGCGTCTCGCTCAGTCGGCTGAGGTTTTTGGAAAATCCCCAGACTTCGATCTGCGGCACCACTCCCATGCGGTCGCCGAGATCAAGCAACGCCCGATACCGCTGGCCGGCCTTGCGCAGGTCGAGCCCCGGCTGATCGGTGGCGCCGGCGGGCGGCGCGGCGATCCGTTTGCCGCCCAACTGAGCCACCAGGTCCATACTGCGTTTGGCTTCTTCCAGTCCCTTGGCCCGCTGTTGATCGTCATCGACGATCCACTGGGCGAAGCCAATGGCACTTGCCACGCTCAGCCCATGATCGCTGATGCGCTTCGCCAAATCGCTCAGCGAGCCGCCCTGCTTAAGATAGTCGTCGATCTCGCCGATCCACGGTTCGATGGCCTGGTATCCGGCTTGAGCGGCCAGCTCGACTTCTTCGACGATGCCCAGCTTCTGGCCGCGAATCGTGCTCGTGTTCAGACAATACTGAAAGGGCTCTTTTGCCGCTTCAACGGCCGCCGCCGTGCGCGTAGCGGCCACGGCAGCCGCGCCGGCGCCCACGGCCAGGCCAGCTTGGGTCAAGATTTCGCGTCGTGTCATCGTAGGGCTCATCAATCTGCTCGCGGAGTTCAAGAGCTATTTGTTGTTGATCGGCCTTCCCCTCTGTAGGGAACGCCCTCTGTGGCGTTCCGTAGAGGGCGGGGAGAGGTCAACTTGCAGTTCGCGGAACGCCACGGAGGGCGTTCCCTACAGACCTCGCACGGTCAGCTTAACCCAACCGCCGTCCTCACGGCCGAACGACCAGTCTACTCGGCCGATCTAGTAAGGCCAAATCCGCGGATACAAATAATACCCGGCCAACGACAGCCCAATGAGCACCACCACCCGCCGCACCAAATTTCGGTCGAGACGTCGGGCGACATGCGCTCCGGCATACCCGCCCGCGATGGCCGCGGCGGCCATCAGCAGCGCCAGCGGCCAATCGACCTTACCCTTGGCCACAAACACTACCACCGCCACCCCATTGATCACGGAGGCCAACAGCGTCTTCAGGGCATTCATCTGATGAATGTCGTGCAGCCCCATGATGGCCAGCGCGGTCAACATGAGGATGCCAATGCCCGCCCCAAAATACCCGCCGTACACAGCCACGAAAAACTGAAACACGGCCACCAGGGCCAAATGCCGTGGCCGCGTCGGGTCGGGTTGATCTCCCAGGCCCAGCCAGCGCATGACGCGCGGCTGCATCCAAAACAGACACGCGGCGGTGAGAATCAACCACGGAATCAGAGCCTTGAACGACTCGGCCGGCAGCTCGGTGACGAGCAGCGCGCCGACGACGCCGCCCAACAAACTCGGCGCCAGCAGCAGCATCGCCCAGGCACGTGTTTGAGAAAGTTCGCGGCGATAACCAGCCATGGCGGCCAGCGACCCGGGGAAGAGCGCCACGGTACTGGTGGCGTTGGCCGCCACCGCGGCTTCGGCGGGACTGCCCAGCACCGCCAACAGGGCAGGAAAGGTCAGCAAGGTGCCGCCGCCCGCCACCGAGTTGACCGCCCCACCCGCCGCCGCGGCAAAACAGAGTCCCGCCAAATCAAACCAAGTCGTTGACATAATCCAGGTAACGACAGAAATTCCGCTGGAAATCGGTTTGGCACGAAAATTGGGTTGTTGACGCGCGGCCGGGGCCACTCCTAAAGTTAACCTCTGATCTATTCGTGAGCGATAGGTTCATCTCAGCTTCGACAAGCTTATTAGTACGCGGACAGGCGTCTCCCATGGGATGCGCCGCGTATCTTCGGTGGGCCAGTAAGGGGCAATCAGGGGCCGTCCTTTCGACGCGAAGGAAACGCTCGGATGACGGTGAATATCAAGCAATCGGTGCTGAATCGCGACATTCGGCACGAGCAACACGAACTCGATCGGCAGTTGAGGCACGTGGCCGATCTGTTCGGCAGGCGCGACTCAGACCTTTGGACAGGCGCGATGCGTTTGCTCGATGCTCTTGATGAGCTGCGCGAACATTTGGGGATGATGTTCGCTCTTAAAGAGACTGACGGCTACTTGGACGAGCTGGCGATGCCTCCGTCGCGGTGCAGTTGTGCAGACCGACTCAAGGCCGAACACGGTTGGTTGTTTGAAGTCCTAAGCCGCATGATCGAATTATGCGACGACGACTTGCGCCAGCAACGATGGCCCGAAGGCCGCATCTTGGCGGCCATGGCGTTTGAGAATTTTCGACAACAGTTGCGCGAACATCAACGCGGCGAGGCCGCTTTGGCGCAACAAACACTTACAGGGGCAGCTACAGGGGTTGTCTAGGGAGAGACCGGATGAGCCAAACTCACTTTGTTCAACAATGTCCGACTTGCGGCCGCAGCCTTCGCGTGCGCGTGGAATACCTGGGACGCCAGGTGGCCTGCCAGCATTGTCATGGGCGGCTTTTGGCCTGCGACCCGGAGAGTCCGCAACATTCGCTATCTGATTCGGGTCTCGCGCTTTTGCGGCGCGCCGATGAACTGCTGAGCCGGGTCGAGCAGTGATGAGCGAAGGGCGCGAGTTGCGGCTATTGGCCCGCTTGCATTACGCTCTGGCAGTGTTGACCTCGCTCGCTCCGTTGCTGACGATTCCGGTGCTCCATACCGGCATTGCATTGCTCAGACCCCCGAATACACCCCCTGCCGCGTTTCGCCCCGCGGCCTTTTCCGACTTCGACGGCGCGCGTCTGGCGCTCGGTGCTCGGCAAGCTGGCTGTGGGCGGGGTCGCGGCCATTGCCGCGGTGTGCCTGGTGCATGCGGCGGTGCTTTGGTATATCGGCCGGCAGATTGCCGCTCGACGTCGCCGGCTGCTGGTGATGATCTTTTCAGTCTTGCATCTGATCAATGTGCCGCTGGGAACGGCGCTGAGCCTTTTTACGTTTGTCGTTTTGGGCCGCGACCGGATCTTGCTCGGCGGCGATGCCGCGATACAGCGGTAGAGTTTACCCGTCTACTCCTCCGGCGGGCAAACAAACCAGGGCCGGGTGGTGCTATCGGTCTTAAAAAACCGCAATAGTTGTTGGGCCACTTTGGCTTGGCCAGTCGGCGATTCGTGCGTCCCATCGTCGGCAAAGTCGGTTTCGTCGTAGCGAAGCCCGTCGGCGTTGGCCCGCCGCCCATTGGCCCACAGGTACGGTCCCCAACTCAACCACGGCGCCGCGATGTTTGCCCGGCCACGATCGAAGTTCAACGCCCGATCGCCGCGCAACTGATCTTCGATCAACCATTTCACGGCAAAGCCCGATTCGTAGGCGTAGGGTTCGGGGTTCAGCGGAGAGCGCGCATAACCGCCGTACGTCCGGCACGAGAGGTAGGTCAGTTTGAGATTCGCAAAGCGTTCGGGCAGGATTCGCACAATCTGGCCGAGCTCTTGCTTGAGTTGCTGAGCATATTTCGGAAAGCCCTGCTTTGGCCCCGGGTCGGCTTGCTTAATCCAGACGGCTTGCACCTGCGCCGGCGTGGCGCCGGCCATCCGCAGCCGCTGGTCGACTGTGGTCCAGAACTTTTCGCCCGAACCGCCGTCGTCGGGATCGACGATGCGATTGGCCGACATGCCACCCTGCGCGCCGTTGACCAGCACGACGGACGGGTTCTTCTCGGGGTCGGCGGCTGCCGCCTGTTGGAACGCCGTATACGCCTGCGACGTGTTGCTCATGCCGATTGAGAGCAGCACGATCTTGCCGTTTTGGTCGGGCCGCCCTTCGGCATCCAAGGGTTCGATCTGTCCGGCAAACTTCAATCCTGCTGCTTCGTGTTCGGCGGGCCGCTGGTTGGCGCCGTCGGGATAAAGGCCGCCCTCAAAACCTTGATACTTTTCTTGCCCCAACTCCGGCAGCGGCTTCAACGCCGAAGTATCCACTTGAATCCTCGCCGGGCGCGGGCCACCGGCCCTCGCCTGCGGGCCGGCAAGCTTCAGCCCAATGAGCGTAGGCCGCCCGTCTTTTTTGCCGGGTTTGAAGAAGACTTGCGTATCGGGCTTGAGCCGTTCGTCTTTCAATCGGGCTTCGATCGGCTTGCCCGCCGCGTCCATGAGGCGCGTCGCCTCGTCGATATGGAACTCATCTTCCTGGCCATCATGTAAGATGATAACCGTGCCCTCATCGGCGGCGACCTTTTTGATCGTCCCGCGACGAATGTCGTCTTGTGCCTGCGCGCCGGTGATTAGCCCCGCAGTCAGGCAGAGCGCAAGAAAACGAACAGCGATTCGGCACCTTGATTGAGCTTTAGACATCATCGTGACCGGCTTTGAAGGGCGGGGTGGCCAGAATTGCCGCGGACCGCGATCCACCGTTTTTTCCGAGATCGAAGTGCGGCTCAATTTGTTATGATCGGGCGCATGCTCCCCGCCGGTCAATACGAGCTGCTCGATTTTGGCGGTGGTCGCAAACTGGAACGGTTCGGCGACGTACTCATCGACCGCCCGTCGCCGGCTTCCGATGGATTGCCGCCTAGCCATCCTGCCCGCTGGCGCGAAGCGGCGGCGCGCTATGTGCGGACCGCCGGCGATCAGGGCGTCTGGCGCCGCATGGCCGCCGCAACAAGTGGAAATAAGCCGCTCGATGAAGGCTGGGCGATTCGGCATGGCCCCTTGACGCTCGAGTTGCGGCTGACCGACTTTGGCCAGGTGGGCGTGTTTCCCGAGCAGGCCGACAATTGGGATTGGATTGCGCGGCAGGTGCGCCGGTGCG
>DATFDL010000034.1:0-7072 GCA_035252155.1 Pirellulales bacterium
GCTCGCCCTGCTGCAGATAGGGTCCGAATTTACCGACACGCACGTAGATCGGCTCGCCATCGGCCGGCCTGCCGATTTGAACCTGGCTGACATCACGGGCACTGATTTCCTCGACCTTGTGCTCGAGCTGCTTTTTCAAGCCATCGCGACCATTGCCGAAATAGAAGTTGCGCAGATAGTCGACCCATTTCGATTCACCGCGGCTGATGGCGTCGAGCTCATCTTCCATCTGGGCGGTAAATTGATAGTCAACCAGCTTGGGCAAATGGTTTTCCAGCAGTTGGGCGACAGCGAAGGCGGTCCAGGTGGGCACCAGGGCGTTACCCCGTTTGAAGACGTAATCGCGGGCGAGGATCGTGTCGATGATCGCGGCATAGGTGCTCGGCCGACCGATGCCCATCTCTTCCAGGGCCCGCGTGAGCGTTGCTTCGTTGTAGCGGCTCGGCGGCTGCGTGGTGTGCGACTTGAGCTCGAGCTCGCGGCATTCAAGTTTCTCGCCCACATCGACCGAGGGAAGCACCGTTTCGCGGTCGGCGAGCTCCGCTTCCGGATCGTCGGAGCCTTCCACGTAGGCGCGAAGATAGCCGGCAAAGTCGATGGTTTTGCCGCCGACTTTGAAGACCGCATCGCCGCCCTCGATCGTGACGCTGATCCGCCTGCCACGCGCATCGGCCATCTGACTGGCAATCGTTCGCTTCCAGATCAGGTCGTAGAGCTTGAATTCGTCGGGCGAGACTTCGGCCCGCAGCGACTCGGGCATGGCGAATGGATGTCCGGCCGGCCGGATGGCTTCGTGGGCCTCTTGAGCGTTCTTGACCTTCGTGACGTAGACGCGCGGCTGGTCGGGCAGGTACTCGCGGCCATAATTGTTCGACACCAGATCGCGGGCCGCCTCGATGGCCACCTTGGCCAGGTTGGTCGAGTCGGTGCGCATATAGGTGATGTGGCCGTTTTCGTAGAGGCTTTGAGCGGCCTGCATCGTGCGCCGGGCGGTGAAGCCGAGCTTGCGGTTGGCCTCTTGTTGCAGCGTGCTGGTAGTGAACGGCGCGTAGGGCTTCGACGTATACGGCGTTTCTTCGACCGCCGTCACCCGGAAGGCGGCCTGCCGCAGCCGAGCGGCCAGCTCTTGGGCCTGCACCTCGTTGAGCAGCAGCAGGTCTTTGTTCTTAATCTTGCCGGTCGCCGGGTCGAAGTCGCGCGTCGCAGGCACTTCGCGTCCCTGATAGCTGGCTAGCGCGGCTTCGAATTGGTCGCCGGCCTGCTTGGCAAACGTGCCCAACAAGTCCCAGAACGTCGCGGCGACGAACGCCATTCGATCCAGCTCGCGTTCGACGATCAGCCGCACGGCTACACTCTGCACCCGCCCGGCCGAAAGCTTGGGTCGCACCTTTTTCCAGAGCAGCGGCGATACGCCATAGCCATAGAGCCGGTCGACGATCCGCCGGGCTTCTTGCGCCCTGACCAGGTCGTTGTCGATGTCGCGCGGGTGCTCTAGCGCCTCTTTGATCGCTTCGCGGGTGATCTCGTGAAACACCAAGCGGCGAACCGGCACCTTGGGCTTCAGCAATTCGCGCAGATGCCAACTGATGGCTTCGCCTTCGCGGTCTTCGTCGGTCGCCAGATAAAGCTCTTTGGCGTCTTTGACCAAGCTACGCAGTTTGCGCACTTGATCTATTTTTCCAGGTGGAACGACGTACACCGGGCTGAAATTGTCGTTGACGTTTACGCCGAGCGAGGCCCACTCCTCTTTCTTGTATTGGGCGGGTATCTGTTTCGCTCCGTGGGGCAGGTCGCGGACGTGCCCGATGCTGGCTTCAATGACGTAATCGCGGCCCAAAAAGCCCCCAATCGTTCGCGCCTTGGCCGGAGATTCTACAATGACCAGGGCCTTGCCGTTGGAATTGACGGTTCGCTTTGCCATCGTCTGACGGTCGTTTCGGTGATTACGGAAGAACGGTAGTCGGGTTTGGGATTGCCTTTACGTCGATCCCACTTACAATCAGCGGCGCGGGGTCAAGTTTCGAGTTGTTCTCTCATTAGTATTTGTAGCGCTCGGCTGTCAAGGTATCTTCCCTTTGCGTCGTTTATGCAAGGGGTAAGCCGGGGAGGATAGGTTATGGCGTCGCCGTTCCATGTTTTTCGCAAGCACCAGCGGGCGATGATGGCCGTGGTGGGCATTCTTTGCATGATCGGCTTTTCGATCGCCGGGGTCGGGCTGCTTGACAACACGTCGGATCGTTCCAGCCGCGTCGACAACCCCGTGGTGGCCACCGCCTATGGCCAAACGCTCCGCGAGTCGGACGTCGCTGCCCTGCAGCGGAAACGCGGGCTGGCCATTCGGTTCATGGGTGCCGCGATCCGCAGCGGCATGGGCGAGCTTGGGCGCTTTATCAATCCCGAGGCGTTCTTGGAAAACGTATTCGGCCCCGCCACCGAGGAGGCAGTAGTTGAAACGTGGGTGCTGGCCGAGCGAGCCAAACGGCTGGGAATGGTGGTGAGCGACGAAGCGATCAACGACTATTTAAAACGTATGACCGAAGATAAGGTCCGGCCCGAGATGCTCCGCGCCATCGTGAAGCAGCAGCGCTCTAGCCAGCCTGAAGTCTTCGACGCTCTGCGGCATGAGCTGCTGGCCTTCCGCCTGCGCGAGATGTCGCTGCGCAACGTCGAGGCGACGCCGGCGCAGCGTTGGGATTATTTTCGCCGGACGAACCAGCAAGCGGTGGCCGAAGTCGTGCCGCTGCCGGTCGAGCAATTCGCCGACGAGGTCTCCGATCCAACGGATGAAACGTTGGCGGCGTTCTTCGAGGCGAATAAAGATCGTGAGCCTCGCCCCGACTCGCCTCAGCCCGGCTTCAAAGTGCCCAAGAAAGCCGCCTTCGAGGTGGTGATTGCCCGATACGAGGATTTCGACGACCCCGACTCGGTCACCGAAGAGGAAATCAAAGAGTTCTACGAGAAGCACAAAGACCAGCGGTTTTTGTATTCACAACACGCCTTTACCGACTGGGAGGAAGAGCCGGCTGCCGATGAGGCCGCTGATGAGAAAGCCGGCGAGGAAAAGTCGGAGAAAGACACCGACCAGGCGGATGCCGACCAGAACGCTTCCGACAAGAAAGACGCCGAAAAGGAAAACTCCGACAAAAAGAATACTGACGAGAAGCCCGGCAACGACAAGGCCAAAGAAAGCTCCAAATCACCGGGCAAAAAGGATCAATCGGCGTTGCGCGGCGCCGCGGTGGAACTGGTCGCCGCCTTGCAACAGGGCGTTGTCCTGGGCGGATTGCTTTCGGCCGACGAGGATGGCACGAAAGAGTCGGCCGCGGCGGACGACCAACCTGTTGAACCTACGACCGAAAAGTCGACCGACGAGCCAGCCGCCACTGATGGCGACAAAGCCCAGCCCGGCGGGAATGCCGACGAAAAACCCGCCGCCAAGATACCGAAAACCAAGATCCCGGCGATCGCCCCGCCGATCACCGACGAGTTGACGTTGCCGCGCGACATCCACAAAGGCGCGAATCCCAAGTACGCTCCACTCTGGAAGGTCGAGCGATCGATCCGCGAAGAGCTCTCGCGCGACAAGGCCAACGAAAAGATCGAGAAGGCATTGCAGGCGGTTCAAGCCAAAATGCGTCAATTCAGCCGGGCGCGGCTCGGTTCGTCGGACAAGAAGCCCAAGATCGACCTGGCGAAGTTGGCCGACGAGCATGGTTTGCGCGAGTTGCAAACCGGGCTGCTGACGGCTTACGAGCTGCAAGACAAGCACCCCGAACTGGCGCAGGCCCGCGGCGAGGGGCCGGGCGTCAACTTTTTAAACATCGGCTACAGTAACGTGCCGGTCTACCAAAGCACGATCGTTCAAGACACCGATGCCAATCGCTATCTATTTTGGAAGACCGAGGACGAGCCGGCGTATGTGCCCGAATTCTCGGAGATCCGCTCGAAAGTCTTGCACACTTGGAAGCTGGTGCAGGCCCGCGAAATTGCGGAGAAGAAGGCGCAGACGATGGCCGCCGAGGCCAAAAGCGCCGGCAAGCCGCTGAAAGAGGTCTTCGCCGATCAGGAAATGACGGTTGTGCAGACGCCACCGTTCTCTTGGATGTCGCGGGGCACCGCCAGTGTCAATATGCGCAGCCCGCTCGAAGTGAGCGAGGTGGAAGGCGTCGAGCGACCGGGCGCCGACTTCATGCGTGAAGTGTTCAACCTGGGCGTAGGCGACGTGGGCGCGGCGATGAACCAGCCGCAGACCATCGCCTATGTGATTCGCGTCACCAGCCTGCAGCCGCCGCGCGAGCTATTGCGTTCGCGGTTTATGGCGGCGCCGTTCATGCTCTATGCCGAGGCGGGCACCGACCACCGGCAACAGATCGTCGAGTCGTGGCGCAAAGGCATCGACGCCGAAGCGAATCTTACCTGGGTGAAACGCGCGGGCGAAAACGCCGCCGATTGAAGCTCGGGCGCTCGTCAAAAGTCATCCACGTGCAGCCCGTCGTCTCGCACCGCCAGGCGGTTAAGCACGTTCATGTCGGTCGAGTTGCTGAGGCTGACCACGTGCCCATCGGTGAAGACAAACTGGCACACTTCAGGATGATAGCTGCCGAACTTGCAATGCCAGGGACCGTTCAGGTCGTCGGGGCTTTGTCCAAGGTCAAATTTAGGATTGCCCGCGATGCGGCTGTAATTGCGGGGAAAGTCGCCGTTGTAAATGGCGCCGTCTCCCCACGATGGGCCGCTCTGGCCGAACTTACTCAGCGGCACGTGCTTTTCGCCGACCAGGAAGGTGTGGCTCGTTCCGTCGAGAATGTCTTTCAAGTGTGTTTTGGATTGAGTCGACACGATCTGGCCATTCGAGAGTTGCGAGTCGGCCTGGCACATGGCGCCGCGACAGAGCGGATCGTCGACAATCGCCCCGGCGAATTGTCCGCCGTTGCCCGCATAGTCACCCAGCGCTCCCGGATACTGCTGCGTATTGGGAAGGCCCGTGCTGGAGATTTCGAATTGCGTACTCAACATGGGCGAGCGGCGGGAGGGGCAATAATAGCCGGGCACCGCTGTCGTGCGGGCCGCCGGCTGCTGTTCATAATAGCTTTTGGAAACATCCCACAGCGCATACAAATTCGACTGCTCCATTTGCGGCAGGATTTGCACGAACCAAGTGGCATGTTGCGGCCCCAGCCGGCTCGCAGGCAGAGACTGGTGTACGTCGTCGAAATTCAGAATGGCGGCGCCGATCTGTTTCAAGTTGTTGGCGCATTGGCTGCGCCGGCTCGACTCGCGCGCGGCCTGCACGGCGGGCAACAGCAGGGCCGCAAGGATGCCGATGATGGCCACGACCACCAACAACTCGACCAAAGTAAAACCACGGCGCGCACGAAGTGTTTGGGATGGCATTTCGATCTCCTAGAACGCCCGGCGCGGCGACGTATACCGCACGCTTCGGGCAAGAAAACGGGGGTGGGAATCACGTTGCAATTAACTGGCACGCAGTCAGACGACCGCGCGGTCACGTGAAGCCCGATCCGTGAGAGACCGCCGGCAGGCGGTGCACGCAGAGCGTTGAAGGAGGTTTGTTCATGGCCGAAGGACCGCCGTAAAAACGGACGAGGCCCAACGGCGCTCAATCTATATGACCGCCGCCCGCCCCGTCAAGCGTCCGGCCGGCGGGGTGGTGTTTTGCCGGGCCATGCCAACAGGGTACAATTCAAGTAAGGGTCATTTGACTTAAGGACGATTATGACGAAAAACCATGAAGCGGACGAACAACGCTACGTGGTCAGCGTTTTCGATGCGGAAGGCCCCGGCGCTGGGGTGGTATTTACCTTCACTCCGGCGGGCAACAACAACGAACACGGCGTGCCGTTGGTTCAATCGCAATTCATGGTCGCGGCCAAACCAAGTGACGACGGGATTGCTTTTGACTGGAGCGGCACCCCCAACGATCCCAAGTCGGCCAAGATACAAATGGAGAAAGAGGCCGAAGAGCGGATGCGTGAGCGCGTACGGTGGATTCGCTCCGTCGAATCGCTTGTTGATACGGTCGAGGACTGGGCGGCCGAATTGGAATGGTCGACTCGCCGAATTGAAAAAAAACTCGACGACGGTTGGATTGGCACGCATCGAGTTCCAGCACTTTTGATGCAGGAAGACACTTGTCGCGTCCTGCTTGAACCAGTGGGGCGCTCCGCCCCCGGCGTCGAGGGCGTCGTCGATCTATATCTTTTGCCAGCGTATGACGACATTGCCACGCTCTACTACTACGACAATCGTTGGCATCTGCACCATGCTTTCCCCGATGTCTCAGACGCGGCCACAGCTCGCGAGGCGCAAGCGGTAGCGCTGTCGAAAGAGGCATTGGCGAAAGTGCTGGCGGAGATGAGGCAGAATGCCGCATAACCATGAATGGCAGACTCGCATTAAGACCGTCGAACGTGAATATGTCGCAATGCGACAAGCCGCTGATCGCTTTTTGAAATCGGCCATCGACGACCCGACAATTCTCTTGGAGAGCTTGAGACACCGCGAGATTGTGCGCGCTTCGCAGAACCTCGAGGGGACGTATCTCATGCGGCTCTTTGCCGAATTTGAGGCCGGCGCACGCGAGTATTGGGCTACTCAGAGGCGTAGCCACCCCAAGACCATTGATCTCTTGAACGGAATTGCGGCTCGACGCGGCATACCGCTCACGCCGACGGAAAATGCCCATCGCGTGCGTGAGTATCGAAACAGCTTGGTGCATGAACGAGAGAGTGTGCCTCGGACCCCGTCGTTAGCCGCGGCGCGAAGCCATCTGTGCATTTTTTTTAACTTCCTTCCGCCATATTGGTAATGGGCAAGATCTGCTCTTGTGGCGGGCCGCCGGTAACGTGAACTCCCCACGCGGCGTCGACGAATACGTTCACTTCGCTGCGCACGCCGAAATCGGGCAGGTAAATGCCCGGCTCGATCGAAAAGCAAGTATTTGCCAGAAGTGTTCGCGAATCGTGCGTTTCAAGGCTATCCATATTCGCACCGTTGCCGTGAACTTCCTGCCCAATGCTGTGTCCCGTGCGATGCACGAAGTTCTTTCCAT
>DATFDL010000035.1:0-2152 GCA_035252155.1 Pirellulales bacterium
CATGAACTGAAACTCGCGCCGCCCGCCCACGATGTCTTGCAGAATGTCGGTGCCCGTGATGTCCATCGGCATCAGGTCGGGCGTGAACTGAATGCGGCTGAACCGCAGCGACATGGTCTCGGCCAGCTTGCTCACCAACAGCGTCTTGGCGAGGCCCGGCACGCCCATCAACAGCGCCTGCCCGCGGGCAAACAAGCAAATCGCCATTCGTTCGATCACATCGTGCTGGCCGACGATTACCCGGCTGAGCTGCGCCTTGAGCCGAGCGAACGTCTCACGTAGTTCATCGATGGCTTGGACATCGTCGCCGTGCAGCCGTTCGGGCGCGGTGGTTTGCAATGACATGGTGCTCTCCTCTGGTTCCACTGCCGCGGGTCTCAGGAAGATTGTAACCGCCCGGATACCGAGAATGGAAACGAATTCTCATGTTTTCGAGCGTGAGGCGAGATCGTTACGATGGCCTTGCGTCCGAGCGGTTCAACACGGTAATACTATCGACCAGCTTAGATCAAACTTCCAAATTTGCGCGTTCAGTCGGACCTGGGCGGCTAATTGCAATGGCGAATCGGATGGAGCCGCTACAAGTAACGCGGTCAAGTACCGGTGGCCTCTTCTCTGTTTGGCTTGTTGCAAATTGCGTAGAGTTAGTGGACGGCTGACTTCTTGGTAGTCGCGAATGCATTAGATGTGCGGCGACTCGCACGGACCAGAGAAGAGGCCACCGGTACTCGCCGCGCCGCCGAACCGGACTCATCCGGGTGGATAAAATTCGCGGGCTTGCGAATTCGCGGGCCGTTATTTCGTTACAAATCCATGCTGAACGCCTTTCTCCTGCTGCTGCTGGCCATCGGCCAATTCGAGCTGATGGTCGCCTTGGTCAATCGCCTGCACGCGCTGCGCATTCGCGGGCCGACGCTGCGCTGGGTGCGCGACATTCACGAAGTGCTGATTGTCACCCTGCCGCTCGTGCTCGCCTGGTTGCTGACGCTCGGCGGCTCACGGCTGGCGGCCGGCGAGGGCTGGACGCAATTGCCGTGGTTTTGGACGGCGTATCTGGGGCTTTGCGCACTGGGCACGCTGGGCTTTTTTGCCTCAGCCGCACGATTCGCGCGCCGCCGCATTCCGGCGGCTCAGCTCGCCAACGATTCGCGCTGCGTCGATCTAGCCCAGCGGCTGGGCTATCGGCCTCTCGCACCCGGCCCCTATCGGCTGTTTGCGCGCCTGCCGGGCAATGAGATCTTTCGTGTCGAAGTCTCCGACAAAACGTATCTTCTGCCGCGGTTGCCCAAGGCCTGGGATGGATTGTCGATTCTGCACCTCACCGATCTGCATCTGATCGGCACGATCGACTTGCCGTTCTTCGAGGCGCTCGCGGATCTGGCTGCTGAGTCGCCGGCCGATCTGATTGTGTTCACCGGCGACCTGCTCGACGATCAGCGGCTGATCGACTGGCTGCCGCGCACGCTGGGACGTCTGCGAGCGCCGCTGGGCTGCCACTATATTCTTGGCAATCACGACTGGTATCTCGACCCCGCCGCCATCCGCCGCCGGCTGAACGAGCTTGGCTGGCACGATGTCGCCGGAACTACGCGGGAGCTGACGCGTGACGGGGCCGCCCTGGCGATCGGCGGCACCGAGCGGCCCTGGATGGGCGTTCATCCCGATTTTTCGCACGCCCCCGCCGAGGCCGTCCGCATCCTGCTGAGTCACACGCCCGACAACCTGGGCTGGGCGCGGCGGCAAGGCGTCGATCTGATGCTGTCTGGCCACAACCACGGCGGGCAGGTCGTGCCACCGCTGGTGGGGCCGATCTACGCGCCCAGCCTGCACGGCTGCCGCTATATTTCGGGCGCGTTCGACGCCCCGCCCACCTTGCTCTACGTCTCGCGCGGCATTTCCGGCCGCCACCCAATCCGTTGGCGCTGCCTGCCCGAGCTCACGCGACTCATTCTGCGCTCAGGTCTGTAGGGAACGCCCTCTGTGGCGTGCCCTAATCGGTTTTGACGATCAAAATCGGTAATATGCCTGGAGAGCGCCGCCACGATCCGGGCTTGCCCCGGTCGGGCGATGATTGAAAGCTAGATCGAATCGCATCACAAAACCCTCTCTTTTGCTTTTCGCGTTGCGTCCGCCGCCGAAGGCGGCGCACGCA